>NZ_NEIO01000014.1:30248-142143 GCF_002113575.1 Pseudomonas sp. B8(2017)
GATGCGGGGGAGGGGCAGGCTACGGTGGACAAGTACCTGAGCCAGAATCAGCAGCCGTGATTGGCTTCGAGGGCTTCTTCGCGGGTGAACCCGCTCCCACAGGTTCAGCGTCAACTCGAAGCCCGCGCAGTACCTGTGGGAGCGGGCGCGCCCGCGAAGCAGGCGATGCGGTGGATGGCACCGGCTTTGCCGGTGTTCGCGGGCCTGCCCGCTCCCACAGGTTCAGCGTCAACTCGAAGCCAGCGCAGTACCTGTGGGAGCGGGCGCGCCCGCGAAGCAGACGACGCGGTGGATGGCACCGGCTTTGCCGGTGTTCGCGGGCCTGCCCGCTCCCACAAGTACCGCGTGATCTCAAGTGCGACACCGTCCCTGTGGGAGCGGGTTTACCCGCGAAGAGGCCGTTGCAGGCGACACAACATGGTGATCACTGCTGATTCGCCGGCCGGTGATGAGTGAGAGGCGGCAATGGAAGTGTTACCGCACATTCCCTTTGCTTGAAACGCTTCCCCGACACCGGTAGTCTTTGCCCGCTGCTGTAAATCCAGCAGCCGGGTTTGGTAGCCCGCGATCAATCAAGGCGCACAAGCGCCCGCTCTGCGATACAGTTGGCGCTTTTTTGTGCCCGGCTGTTTCGTTTTATGGCGGCTGTGCGTAGGGCGCCTCCGTGCGCGCCGGTTTCCTTGATTCCCGGTCTACCAACCTGCGTACAGCCGTCACCATCTCGTTTGGTAGCGATTTGTGGCGGCTCCAGTGAATCAAGGAGCGACACAATGACAAAAGGCTTACCCGATCCTCCCGTACGCGCCACCACGGCGTCCTCCAGTTTCTCCACGTGCGAATGTAGCCATCCGCCGTTGTTTGCTGTGCGTTCGGGGGTGGACTACGAAGATGCGCTGGTACATCTGTCCACGCTGCTCAAAGGCGCGTTTGCGACCAATCTCAAGGCACTGGAGCTGGCCAAGGGGACCTGTCGTGATCTGTTGTTGAGCAATGACCATGGACTGGATTCGGCCAAGGCGGTGGTGGAGGCGTTGCTGGATGGGGTGGAGAGGCAGCAGCTGGTTGGGCGGAAGACGGTGCCGGGTGTCTGACGAGCGTTTGGGCTTTGTTTGACTCAAGCGGCAGCCGTGATTGACCTCGAGGGCCCCTTCGCGGGTGAGCCCGCGAAGCAGACGACGCGGTGGATGGCACCGGCTTTGCCGGTGTTCGCGGGCATGCCCGCTCCCACAGGTACCGCGTGATCTCAAGTGCGACGCCGTCCCTGTGGGAGCGGGTTTACCCGCGAATGGGCCGGTGCCGGGTGTCTGGCGGGTACCTGGGCTTTGTTGAAATCAAGCGGCAGCCGTGATCGACCTCGAGGGCCTTTTCGCGGGTGAACCCGCTCCCACAGGTTCAGCGTCAACTCGAAGCCAGCGCAGTACCTGTGGGAGCGGGCGCGCCCGCGAAGCAGGCGACGCGGTGGATGGCACCGGCTTTGCCGGTGTTCGCGGGCATGCCCGCTCCCACAGGTACCGTGTGATCTCAAGTACGACGCCGGCCCTGTGGGAGCGGGTTTACCCGCGAATGGGGCGGTGCCGGGTGTCTGGCGGGCGCCTGGGCTTTGTTGAAATCAGGCGACAGCCGTGATTGACCTCGATGGCCTCTTCGCGGGTGAACCCGCTCCCACAGGTTCAGCACCAACTCGAAGCCCGCGCCGTCCCTGTGGGAGCGGGCGCGCCCGCGAAGCAGACGACGCGGTGGATGGCACCGGCTTTGCCGGTGTTCGCGGGCATGCCCGCTCCCACAGGTACCGTGTGATCTCAAGTGCGACGCCGGCCCTGTGGGAGCGGGTTTATCCGCGAATGGGCCGGTGCCAGGTATCTGGCGGGCACCTGGGCTTTGTTGAAATCAAGCGGCAGCCGTGATCGACCTCGATGAACCCGCTCCCACAAGGCTTGCGCAAGCTTTCAGATCTTGAACAATGCGGCGCTCCTGCGTGTCCCTTTACGTAAACGTCACCATATGCCACCTTCTACCTCAGCCTGATGACGGCCAGGGATTTCTCCCGCACACTGCGGAAAATTCCCAAGCCCGTTCCCCGCCATCTAGCGGGGCACAGCCGGAGTAGAAAATGGCGCGACAACTAATAACAAACGCCCACGATCCGCTGCACGAATCCCGCCAGGCCCGCCTGAGGCTGGCCAGCGAAGGCGAGCTGCCACTGGGCATGCTGCGCGACGAGATCGATGCCTCCTGGCGCCGCAGCCTGGGCCATGGCCTGGACTGCCTGCAGGGCGAGCAGGTCGGCCTGGGCCTGGAGCACGGGCATGACCTGCGCATGCTGCTGGAGCGCAATCGCCTGCTGGTCGACGCCGTTACCCCGGAACTGGACTACCTTGTCGCGCGCCAGGGCAAGGCCGGCATCGTCATCCTCGGCGACGCCCAGGCCAACGTGCTGGCCATCGAAGGGCAGAAGCACGTGCTGCAACGCGAGGGCCTGCGCGACCTGCACCCGGGTAGTTGCTGGAGCGAGTCGCTGCGTGGCACCAACGCCATCGGCACGGCAGTGGTGGAAGGCCGGCCGACCTTGATCAACTGCGGCGAACATTACCTCGACCGTCTCAGCCCGTTCTCCTGCACTTCGGTACCCCTGCGCGACCCGCGCGGCGAGGTGATCGGCGTGCTCGACATCACCCGTGAAGGGGTGATGGTGCAACCACAGGACAGCCTGTCGACGCTGATGCTGGCGGCCGGCAACATCGAAAGCCGCATGTTCGGCCTGTGCCATCCGGAGCAATTGGTGCTGGCCTTCCACAGCCGCCCGCAATACCTCAACAGCGCCTGGCATGGCCTGCTGGCGCTGAGCCTGGACGGTGAAGTGCTGGCTGCCAACGACAGTGCCTGCCAGCTGTTGCAGGTGCCGCGCCATGAGCTGTTGGGCCGGCGCAGCAGCGACCTGCTGGGTGAACGGTCACCGGCCTTCATCGCCCGCCTGTGGCAGGGCGGGGTGAGCAGTGTGCAAACGGCCAAGGGCGAGTTCTACTTCCGCGCCCTGCAGTTGCCGCGCCACGGCCGGGTCAACGGCAGTACGCCGGTGAGCAAGCCGGCGTCGGGCAAGCAGTCGCCGGCGCTCGACGCCCTGGCCGGTGGCGACCCGCGCCTGGCGCGCAACTTGCGCATGGCCCGCCAGGGGCTGGGCAATGGCCTGCCGGTGCTGCTGCTGGGCGAGACCGGTACCGGCAAGGAGGTTGTCGCCCGGGCCCTGCACCAGGCCAGCCCGCGCGCCGACAAACCGTTCGTGGCCGTCAACTGTGCGGCCATCCCCGAAGGGCTGATCGAGTCCGAACTGTTCGGCTACCGTGAAGGCGCATTCACCGGTTCGCGCCGGGGCGGCATGGTCGGCCGGCTGATGCAGGCCCATGGCGGCACGCTGTTCCTCGACGAAATCGGCGACATGCCGCTAGCGCTGCAGGCGCGCTTGTTGCGGGTACTGCAGGAACGGCGCGTGGCACCACTGGGGGCGGGCGACGAGCAGGACATCGACGTGGCATTGATCTGTGCCACGCACCGCGACCTCAAGCGCCTGGTGCAGGAGCAGCACTTCCGCGAAGACCTTTACTACCGGGTCAACGGCGTGTCGCTGCGCCTGCCGGCACTGCGCGAGCGCGATGACCTGGCGGCGATCATCCAGGGGCTGCTGGACAAGTCCGATGCCCGGGGCGTGACCTTGGACCCGGCCCTGACCGCGTTGCTCGAAGGCTTCGACTGGCCGGGCAACATCCGCCAGCTGGAAATGGTCGTGCGCACCGCACTGGCCATGCGCGAGGACGGCGAGCAGGTGCTGACCCTCGACCACCTCACCGACTGCCTGCTGGACGAACTGGCCAGCGGCACCGCGCCTTCCGGCAGCCTCAAGGACAACGAGCTGGAGCTGATCCGTGGCGCCTTGGCGCGCCATCAGGGCAACGTGTCCGCGGCGGCCGAGGCGCTGGGTATCAGCCGGGCGACGCTGTACCGCAAGCTCAAACAGTTGCGCGGCTGACGTGGGCGGCCTGTTCGCCCGGCTGGTGGAGTCCAGCGACCCTGTGCTCATGCGCCAGGCGTTGGCCTGGCTGTATGGTTTCGTGCGCCCCCATCGACGCGCCATCGGCCTGTTGCTCGGCTTGTCGCTGGGCGCCTCGTTGCTGGCGCTGGCACAACCCTGGCTGGTCAAGACGCTGATCGACGAGGGGCTGCTGGCCAAGGACTACCAGACCCTCTGGCACATGGCCGCGATCATGATCGGCGCGGGCCTGCTGGGTACCGTGCTGGCCGGGGTCAACCGTTACCTGCACACGCGCTTGTCGGGGCGCATCCTGTTTGCCCTGCGTGACGACCTTTACCGCCACCTGCAGCAGCTGTCGCCGACGTTCTACGGGCGGCGGCGCATCGGCGACATCCTTTCGCGGCTGGATGGCGATGTGGCGGAAATCCAGCGCTTTGCCGTGGATTCGCTGTTTTCGGCGGTGTCGGCGGTGATCGGCCTGGTAGGCGCGGTGGTGTTGATGCTGATGCTGTCGTGGCAACTGTCACTGCTGCTGGCGCTGCTGGTGCCGATCGAAGTGCTGTGGCTGCGCTGGATGCGGCGCAAGGTGGAGCGCGAAGTACGCAACCTGCGCGAACGCTCGGCAGATGTGTCGTCGTTCCTGGTCGAAACCCTGCCTGCGATGAAGTTCATCCAGGCCGCCGGCCAGCAAGGCCGCGAGGCGGGGCGCCTGGACCAGCTGGGCCAGGGCTACATGCGCCAGCTGCTCAAGGTGCAGGTGACCGAATTCTTCACCCAGGCCATCCCCGGCACGCTGACCTCCTGGTGCCGCGCCTGCGCGTTCCTGGTCGGCGGTTGGTGGGTAATCCAGGGCACTTGGCAACTAGGTGCGCTGATCGCCTTTTCCACCTACATGGGCATGGCGGTAGGGCCGGTGCAGAGCCTGCTGGGCCTGTACGTGGCGGTGCAGCGCATGGCGGTGAGCCTGGGGCGGGTGATGGAACTGAAGCAGGAGGCCGTGGCCGTGCGCCCGGCAGCCAACCCGCAGCCGATGCCCGACGGCCCGGGCGAATTGCGCCTCGAGGGGGTGAGTTTTGCCCATGAAGGGCGCCAGGGCGCGGTGCTGAACGACGTGCAGGTGTGCGTGCCGGGTGGCCTGAAGGTAGCCATCAGCGGTGCATCGGGGGTGGGCAAGTCGACCCTGATCGACCTGCTGCAGCGCTTCTACGACCCGGACGCCGGGCGCATCCTGCTGGACGGCACCGACCTGCGCGAACTGGACCTGGCCGCGCTGCGCCGGCGCATTGCGGTGGTCAGCCAGGATATCGTGCTGTTCCGCGGCACCCTGGCACAGAACCTGGCCTACGGCGTGCCCGAGGCCAGCCGTGAGGAACTGGAACGGGTGGTGCGCCTGGCGCGGCTGGACAGCCTGGTCGACAGCCTGCCGCTGGGCCTGGACGGCCTGCTGGGTGAGCGTGGCCAGCAGTTGTCGGGCGGGCAGAAACAACGCATTGCCATCGCCCGCGCGGTGCTGCAGGCGCCGGCGATCCTGGTGCTGGACGAGGCCACCTCGGCGGTGGACGAAGCTACCGAGCGCGAAGTGATCGCGGCCATCGACCAGCTGTTCGCCGGCCGCACGCGCATCCTGATCAGCCACCGTGCTTCGACCCTGGCCGATGCCGACCTGCATCTGCAGCTGCACGCTGGCCAGTTGCAGGTGCTGCCCGAGGAGGTGATCAAGCATGGGCACTGACGTGCGTGTTGGCGTGATCGACAGTGGTTGCACGCCGGAGCAGGCCAGCGCCTTGCTGGGCGCGCGCCGCTTCTGGCTGGAGGACGGCCAGTTGCGCGAAGGTGACATGCTGCCCGACCAGCTTGGGCACGGTAGCGCGGTGCTCGCCGGCTTGCAGCGGGAGGCGGGGCCGGTGCCCGTGCTGCTGGCCCAGGTTTTCGGCGCCCAGGCCAGCACCAGTGCCTTGCAGGTGGCGGCCGCGCTGCTGTGGCTGGTGGAGGCGGGGGTTACGCTGGTCAACCTTAGCCTTGGCCTGCAGCAGGACCGGCCTGTGCTGCACCAGGCTTGCGCCGAGGCTTTGGCCGCGGGTGTGCTGTTGTGCGCCTCCAGCCCGGCCCAGGGCGGGCCCGTGTACCCGGCCAGCTACCCCGGGGTGATCCGGGTTACCGGCGATGCCCGCTGTGCACCGGGGCAGTGGTCCTGGCTGGGTACCCGGCAGGCGGACTTTGGTGGTTATGTGGGGGCGGGCGGCAGGGCGGGCGCGAGCCTGGGCTGTGCGGCCCTGAGTGGCAGGATCGCTGCGTTGCTGCGTGATGAGCCGGGCATGGGCCACCCGCAGGTTCATGACTGGTTGCGCCACCACGCGGCGTTTACCGGCCCCGAGCGACGAGGTGCCGGCCATGGCTGAGCCACGCATCGTGGTGCTGGGGGCAGGCCCTGCGGGTGCGGCCACGGCCATTGGCCTGCGGCGGCTGGGCTATGCGGTGACGGTGGTGTCCGAGTGGCGCCGGTTCGCGGCGGTCGAAGGGGTTTCGCAGCGGGTGCTGGACGGTCTGCGCCACGCCGGCCTTGGCGGGGCGTTGAGCCAGGCGGCGATGCCGGCGACTCGGCAAGTGCACTGGAACGGCCAGCAGCTGCACCTGAACCAGGAGTTTCTGCTGGATCGGCAAAGGTTTGACCGGGCGCTGCGCGACGACCTTCAGCGTGCGGGTGTGAGCGTGGTCGAGGGGCGGGTGCGTGAGGTGGTTCGCGAAGTCGGTCATGGTATTCGCCTGGACGACGGGCAGGTACTGCAGGCCGATTTCCTGGTCGAAGCCCGAGGCCGCCAGGCCCCGCTGGCTGCCGACCGCCTGCGCGGACCGGAGACGGTCAGCTTGCTGAATGTCTGGCAGGCCGCCCCCGGGGCGCCCGCGTCGGCAGTGGAAAGCCTGGCGGATGGCTGGGCGTGGATGGCGCGCCTGGAAGACGGCCGCTGCTACTGGCAAGTCACCCTGGACGCCGCCGGGCTGCCGGGCAAGGCCGGGTTGGCGGATTATTGCGCGGCCCGGCGAGCCGACAGCGCGCTGGTGGCCGAGCTGTTCGATGCCAGGGCATTGGCGCCGGCAGAGGTGCATGCGCGCAGCAGCACCGCGATTCTGGCCGGTGAGTGCGTCGGGCAGGACTGGATACGCGTGGGCGATGCTGCGATGGCGGTTGACCCACTGTCGGGCAACGGGATCTTCCAGTCGCTGTCTTCGGCGCTGCAGGCGCCGGTGGTGATCAATACCTTGCTGCGCAGGCCCGAGCGGACCGGGTTGGCGCGGCAGTTTCACCAGCAGCGGATCGAACAGCTGTTTTTGCGTTTTGCCCGGATCGGGCGGGATTTCTATGGGCAAGAGCAGGGGCGGGTGGGGCAGCCGTTCTGGGCGCGGCGGCAGGATTGGCCGGACACGCAGGCATTGCACGTGGCGGCGGACTGGAGCGCGGTGAGGGTCGAGCGGCGGCCGGTGTTGCGTGACGGGCTGGTGGATGAGGCCGAGGTGGTGGTGACGGCGGATCAGCCGTTGGGGGTGTGGCATTTGCAGGGGGTGGAGCTGGCGCCGGTGGTGCGGGGGCTGCGTAGCGGCCGACCTATCGAGGCAGTGTTGTCAGGCCTGCCAGGGGAGCAGCAGGTGATGGTGCGGCGGTGGTTGTTGGAGCAGGGCTTGGCTTGAGATTGCCGGGGCCGCTTTGCGGCCCTATCGCCGGCAAGCCAGCTCCCACAGGTTGCCACAGAGCCAGAGGCATGTGCTGTACCTGTGGGAGCTGGCTTGCCGGCGATAGGGCCCTTGAATCAGAAGAAAGTCCCGACGATCAACTGCATGTAGGTCCCGGTATCCCGCCCACCCAGCTGCGTCCCGCCATTGGCCGCGCTGCGTTCCGGCTTGTAGAACCCTACCAGTGGGCTGATCAGCAGGTGGTCGTTGACCATCCATTCCACATACAGGTCCAGCTCCCGCCCGCCCAGGTTGCCCTGGTCGGTGTCCAGCGTATCGAAGTCGAAGTACAGGGCGCCGACGGTCAGGTTGTCCCGTGGTTTGCCCTTCAGCGCCACGTGATGCACCTGGCTGTTGCTGTTGAACGGCCCGGCATAGTTGGCTGCCACCTCACCCTGGAACCAGGTGCCATAGCCACGGCTCAGGCCATAGAACAGCGGGTCGAAGTCTTCGGAAAAGCGGCTGTAGCGGTAGGTGGCGGTGGGGGACCAGGGCAGTTCGGAAAAGGTCCAGTTGCCTTCCAGGTACCAGGCGTTCTCCCGCCCGCCGGTTTTGTCCTGGGTCACGTACTCGGCGGCCAGCTCCAGGTCTTTCACCCCCAGGTTGCCACGCCCGCGCAGGCTGGCGGTGTCCATGCCGTCGCGGTGTTCCAGGCCCATGATCTGCGCGTAGCGCTGGTCCACGTCAAGGCCGCGGATCCAGCTCAGGCCGACGGTGCCGACGTCGGCGACGTGCTCCAGGTTGGCCACAGCCAGCGAGGTGTCGGCCTGGTAGTGGTTGTCGGACTTCAGCCACATCAGGTCGCTGCGCCAGCCTTGCTTGCCGCCCAGGCGCAGCACGGCGGTGCGGTCGAAGGCCTTGCGTGCGGCCAGGTAGTAGGCGCCGCCGCGGTCGAAGTTGGCGCCCAGGTCGACCTTGCCCAGGTTCACCGGGTCGCCCTGGATCAGGAAGCCGTCGCCCAGGGTCACCACCTGGCGGCCGCCGGAAATGTCCACGCCGTCTTCGCCCAGGGCCGGGAACAGGTTGGCCGAGCGCCAGCCCAGGTACAGGTCTTCGATGGCGGTGCGGCGCTCGTCGCCCAGGGTCAGGCCGGCGGCGTCGCCGTCGCCCCAGGTGGCGGAGCTGAGCAGGTTGAAGGCGCCGTAGAGCGCGCCGCTGTCGGCCAGGGCCTGGCTGCCGCTGAGGCCATATTTGACGTAGCCTTCCTGCCAGGCGGTACTGCCGGGCTTGCGGTTGCCGGCCAGGTTGAAGCTTTCGTCGCTGTGGAAGGCGCCGAACAGGGCTTCGAGGTCGGCGTTGAGGGTGGTGCCGTCGTGGTTGTACAGCTCGTAGGCCTGGGTGACCGGGGCGGCGAACAGCAGGGCCAATGTGCAGGCGAGTTTGTGCCTCATGGTGTGCTCCATGTTTTTGTTGTTGTTTTCGGGTTGCCTGTGCCGGCCTCTTCGCGGGTGAACCCGCTCCCACAGGGACCCCACAGTGTTCAGGCCTGTGGTGATCCTGTGGGAGCGGGTTTACCCGCGAAAGGGCCGGTACAGGCTGAAGATCAGAGCTTGATCAACACCGACTTCAGCTCGGTGTAGTGCTCGATGGCAGCCGCCCCCATCTCACGGCCGACGCCGGACATCTTGTAGCCGCCAAAAGGCAAGGCAGGGTCGAGGGCGCTGTGGCAGTTGACCCACACCGATCCCGACTTGATGCGTGGGATCATCCGGTGCACGGCGGCCAGGTCGTTGGACCAGATGCTCGCACCCAGGCCATAGGGATTGTCGTTGGCCATGCCGATCACTTCGTCGATGTCATCGAACGGCATCGCCACCAGCACCGGGCCGAAGATTTCTTCCTGCACCAGGCGGTGGCGCTGGTCGACATCGACGATCACTGTCGGCTTTACGAAGTAGCCCGGCCCGAAGCCTTCGCCACCGCAGGCGATGGTCGCGCCCAGCTCGCGGCCAAGCTCGATGTAGCCGGTGACGCGGTCCTGCTGCTTGGCCGAGATCAGCGGGCCCATCTGCACCGCCGGGTCCAGGCCGCTGCCCAGCTTCATGCCGTTGGCGATGCCGGCGATGTCGGCCACCACGTTGTCGAAGTGCTTGCGGTGCACGTACAGGCGGGACCCGGCACAGCACACCTGGCCCTGGTTGAAGAAGATCGCCGTAGCCGCGCCGGCGGCGGCTTCCTGCAGGTTGGCGTCGGGCATGACGATGGTCGGCGACTTGCCGCCGAGTTCCAGGGTGACGCGGGTCATGTTGTCCATGGCCGCCTTGCCGATCAGCTTGCCGACCTCGGTGGAGCCGGTGAAGGTCAGCTTGTCCACGCCGGGGTGGCGGCTGAGTGCGGCGCCAGCGTTCAGGCCGGTGCCGGTGACCACGTTGAACACGCCTGCCGGGTAGCCGGCTTCGTCCACCAGCTCAGCCAGCTTGAGCACGCTCAGCGGTGTTTCGTCGGCGGGCTTGAGCACTACGGTGCAACCGCTAGCCAGGGCCGGGCCGAGCTTCCAGCAGGCCAGCAGCAACGGGAAGTTCCAGGCGACGATGGCGCCGACCACGCCCACTGCCTCGCGCCGCACGAAACCATGGAACTGGTCGTTGGGCATCAACGGCATCGAGGCTTCGACGGTGCTACCCTCGATCTTGGTGGCCCAGCCGGCCATGTAGCGCAGGAAGTCGATGGCCAGTTGCACGTCCATCACCTGGGCAACGGCGGCGCTCTTGCCGTTGTTCAGGCATTCCAGTTCGGCCAGCTGGCGGGCGTCGCGCTCCATCAGGTCGGCCAGGCGCCACAGCAGGTTCTGCCGTTCGCGCGGGCGCAGGCGGCTCCACGGCGAATCATCGAAGGCCAGGCGCGCGGCGCGCACGGCGCGGTCGACATCTTCGGCCTCGGCGGCGGGCACTTCACCCAGTACCTCGCCAGTGGCCGGGTTGCGGAACGACAGGGTGCGACCGCTGGCGGCGTCCTGCCAGTCGGCGCCGATGCGCATCTTCAGCTTGCGTTCGAGAAAGGCGCGGGTGGCGGGCAGGATGGGCAGTTCGGAAAGCATGGGACGGTGCCTCTTGTCATTGGATGTGACAGGCATAGGCGCAATGGGCGTGCCAAGGTCGGTAGATGGCCGCAAGCCGTTGAACGGGTTGGGTTTTGTCCTGGTGCAAGGTTGGGATTGCAGGGTTGCGCTGTTGCACATTGAGACGGTGTGAGACGGTGGTGAAACAGTGGCATCAAGGGCCAATCGCCAGCAAGCCAGCTCCCACAGGTTAACCACTGCCTTGAAGGCCTGTGCTGTACCTGTAGGAGCGGGCATGCCCGCGAAGGCCTGCGCAGCAGGCCCTTGTCTCAGGATGAAACACCCTGTCGCGAAATGGCACGCTGCAATTGGCCATGCCTGCTGCTGGCCAAGGCCGGAAAACCGGCTAAAAGGTTGAAATAAAACACTTTTACATCACCTGGCACAGTTCCTGTATCACAACCGTCACATGCACACCTGCTGTACCAAAGCGTGCGAAAACGATAAGAACAACAACCGTGGAGGTCTGACCTTGAAGACGACTCGACTCCGGCGGCATGCGGGCAAACTGGCGCTGGTCGCCGCCGCGCTGCTGAGCACCCAGGCCATGGCGGCCGAGCAGGGCCCGAGCCTGTTGCAGAACAAGTGCATGGGGTGCCATATCCCCGAAGGCAACGACACCTACAGCCGTATCAGCCACCAGCGCAAGACGCCGGAAGGCTGGCTGATGAGCATCGCCCGCATGCAGGTGATGCACGGCCTGCAGATCAGCGACGACGACCGCCGCACCCTGGTCAAGTACCTGGCCGACAAGCAGGGCCTGGCGCCCAGCGAAACCGATGGCGTGCGTTATGCCATGGAGCGCCGGCTGAATACCGTCGAGCAGTTCGATACCCAGCTCAGCGAAACCTGTGGCCGTTGCCACTCCGGTGCCCGTGTCGCCTTGCAGCGGCGCCCGGCCAAGGAGTGGGAGCACCTGGTCAACTTCCATCTCGGCCAGTGGCCGTCCCTCGAATACCAGGCCCAGGCGCGTGACCGCGACTGGCTGCCGATCGCCCTGCAACAAGTGGTGCCGGACCTGGCCAAGCGCTACCCGCTGGAAAGCGCGGCGTGGGCCGAATGGCAGAAGGCCAGGCCCAAGGCCGATGCGCTGCCGGGCCAGTGGGCATTCAGCGGCCACATGCTGGCCAAGGGCGATGTACGCGGGGTGATGAGTGTCACGCCTGACCAGGGTGACACCTTCAAGGTCGAGGTCAAGGGCGCTTATGCCGACGGCACGCCGTTCAATGGCAGCGGTTCGGCGATCCTCTACAACGGCTATGAATGGCGTGGCAACGTCAAGGTCGGCGATGCCAACCTGCGTCAGGTGTTCGCCGCGCTGGATGGCGAAATGAAGGGCCGCATGTTCGAGGCCGAGCACGACGAGCGTGGCCTGGACTTCACCGCGGTGAAGGAGGGCAAGGCGCGCCTGCTGGCGGTACAGCCGGCGTTCATCAAGGCTGGTGGCGAAAGCGAGATTACCCTGGTCGGCAGCGGCCTGGCCGGCAAACCGGACCTGGGCACTGGCGTGGAAGTGACCGAGGTGCTGGAGCAGACCCCAACCCTGGTACGGGTGAAGGCCCGCGCCGCGGCCGATGCCAAACCCGGCCAGCGCGAAGTCGCCGTAGGGGCGCTCAAGGGCGTCAACCTGGCGGTGTACGACAAGGTCGAGGAAGTGAAAGTGGTGCCGGCGTTCTCCATCGCCCGCATCGGCGAAAACGGCGCCTCGGTGCCCAAGGTGCAGGGCCGCTTCGAGGCCGAAGCCTGGGGCAAGGACGCCAATGGCCAGCCGCTGCGCATCGGCTACCTGCCGGCCAGCTGGAAGGTCGAGCCGTTCAACGAGCGTGCGGTCGAGGACGAAGACGTCAAGTTCGCCGGGAAGATGCAGGCCGATGGCGTGTTCGTGCCAGGCGGTGCCGGCCCCAACCCGGAGCGCAAGATGATGACCAACAACGCCGGCAACCTGAAGGTCATCGCCACCCTGGCCGACGGTGGCCAGACTGGCGAAGGGCACATGATCGTCACCGTACAGCGCTGGAACAACCCGCCGCTGCCGTAACGGCAGGGGGCTTACGGTTTTCCAACGGATCGATTATCGGGAGGTCGCCATGGGCGCGCTACTGAACCTGGTCGAACGCAACCTGCATGAAGTGCAGGTCGACGCTGACCGCATGCTGTTCCATATCCCCAGCAGTTCACTGTTCACCGCCGACGCGGTGACCGGCGGCATCATCGACACCCTGCGCCAGCAAGGCTGCTCGGCCGAGGAGCTGATGCAGCGCCTTGGCCAGCAGTTTGCCGGCAGCGATATTCAGGACACCCTGCGCGAGCTGATCGCGCTGGAGCTGGTCAGCGACGGCTCGCCGCTGACCCCGGAAATCGCCCTCAAGCAGGTCGAGCGCACGGCGCTGAACACCGTGGTGCTCAACGTCAACACCGGCTGCAACCTCAGCTGCACCTACTGCTACAAGGAAGACCTGGACAAACCGTCCGCGGGCAAGAAGATGAGTACCGCCACCGCCGAGGCTTCGGTGGAGATGCTGCTCAAGGAGTCGCCCGACGAGCAGCGCTACAGCGTGGTGTTCTTTGGTGGCGAGCCGCTGTCCAACCGGCCATTGATCGAGCACATGGTCGCCTACTGCGAGCGGCGCTTCGCCGAGGCCGGCAAGCAGGTGGAGTTCATCATGACCACCAATGCCACCTTGCTCACCGAAGAGATCATCGACTGGCTCAATGCCCACCGCTTCGGCCTATCGATCAGCATCGACGGCCCCAAGACCGTGCACGACCGCAACCGTATCACCGTGGGCGGGCAGGGCACCTATGACGTGGTGCGGCGCAAGGTCGACATGCTGCTGTCGCGCTACCACAGCCGCCCGGTGGGCGCGCGGGTCACGCTGACCCGTGGCATCACCGACGTCGAGACCATCTGGAACCACCTGTTCAACGAACTGGGCTTCGCTGAAGTCGGCTTTGCCCCGGTCACTTCCGGCGACATGGCCAACTTCAACCTCACCGGCGAAGAACTGGTGCAGGTGTTCGCCAACATGAAGGCGCTGGGCCGGCGTTACCTGGAGGCTGCGCTGGAGCACCGCAACATCGGCTTTTCCAACCTGCACCAGCTGATCACCGACATCCACGAAGGCCACAAGAAGGCCCTGCCGTGCGGCGCCGGGCTGAAGATGCTGGCCGTGGACCATGAGGGCGAGCTGAACCTGTGCCACCGCTTCACCGGCTCCAGCCTGCCGACCTTCGGCAATGTGCACCAGGGCGTGAAGCAGGCGCAGCTCAACGACTTCCTGTCGCAGCGCCTGGACCGCAGCAACACCGGCTGCGACAGCTGCCGCATCCGCAACCTGTGCTCCGGCGGCTGCTACCACGAAAGCTATGCCCGCTATGGCGACCCGCAGCACCCGACCTATCACTATTGCGAACTGATGCGCGACTGGGTCGACTTCGGCATCGAAGTCTACAGCCGCATCATGGCCGCCAACCCGGCCTTCATCGATCGCTACATCACCCCGCGGAAGGCGCACTGACATGAAGCACTTGAAGCCCCTGAACAACAAGGCGCGCATCCTCGAGCAGGCCGCCGCCGAAGACCGCGTCGAAGAAGTCATGGCCATGAGCGCAGTGGCGGGTTGCACCGCCACCACCGACCCGGGCTGGGAAGTGGACGCCTTTGGTGGCGTGAGCTCGCTGTGCCAGCCGATGGAGGCCGACCTGTATGGCTGCTCCGACCCTTGCTGGTGGCCGGCCCAGGTGCCGGACATGATGAGCACCTACCAGGACTGGAACGCCCAGGCGAGCAACTCGGCGGAAGACTGGCGCAACCTCGGCACCGTGTTCCCGAAAGACAAGTGACCGGCCCAACAAGAATGACAAGGGGAAACCGCATGAAAGCTGGACGCTGCGCGTCACTCGCGCTCACCATCGCCGCCACGGCCTGTGCCGGGCTGGTACAGGCCGCCGACACCGGGCCGGCGCTGAAGGCTGGCCACGAATACATGATCGTGACCAACTACCCGAACAACCTGCACGTGGTCGATGTGGCCAGTGACACGGTGTACAAGAGCTGCGTGATGCCCGACAAGTTCGGCCCCGGCACCGCGATGATGGCGCCGGACAACCGCACCGCCTACGTGCTCAACAACCACTACGGCGACATCTACGGCATCGACCTGGACACCTGCAAGAACACCTTCCACGCCAACCTGTCCAGTGTGCCGGGTGAGGTGGGCCGGTCGATGTACTCGTTCGCCATCAGCCCGGACGGCAAGGAAGTGTACGCCACGGTCAACCCGACCCAGCGCCTGAACGACCACTACGTGGTCAAGCCACCGCGGCTGGAAGTGTTCAGCACCGCCGATGGCCTGGAGGCCAAGCCGGTGCGCACCTTCCCGATGCCGCGCCAGGTGTACCTGATGCGTGCGGCGGACGATGGCAGCCTGTACGTCGCCGGGCCAGACATCTACAAGATGGACGTGAAGACCGGCAAGTACACGGTGGCCTTGCCGCTGCGCAACTGGAACCGCAAAGGCTACAGCGCCCCGGACGTGCTGTACTTCTGGCCGCACCAGAGCCCGCGCCACGAGTTCTCGATGCTGTACACCATTGCCAGGTTCAAGGATGACAAGCAGGACCCGGCCACCGCCGATCTGCTGTATGGCTACCTGAGCGTCGACCTGAAGACCGGCAAGACCCACACCCAGGAATTTGCCGACCTGACCGAGCTGTACTTCACCGGGCTGCGTTCGCCGAAAGACCCGAACCAGATCTACGGCGTGCTCAACCGCCTGGCCAAGTACGACCTCAAACAGCGCAAGCTGATCAAGGCGGCGAATCTGGACCACACTTACTACTGCGTGGCCTTCGACAAGAAGGGCGACAAGTTGTACCTGGGCGGCACCTTCAACGACCTGGCGGTGTTCAACCCGGATACGCTGGAGAAAGTGAAGAACATCAAGTTGCCGGGTGGGGACATGTCCACCACCACGCCGCAGGTGTTCATCCGTTAAACCGGTGTTGGCTTCTTCGCGGGCTTGCCCGCTCCCACAGGGGCTGCACAGGCCTGGAAACCTGTGTGGTACCTGTGGGAGCGGGCAAGCCCGCGAAGAGGCCGGTACAGACAACACAAGAACAACAAGAGACCGCCATGCCCCAGCCAAGCTACTCCCAGGGCAACCAGGACAAACCCCTGCTTACCCAGTGCATCGGCGACGCCTTCGACACCACCGTCGCCCGCTTCCCCGACCGTGACGCTTTGGTCGTCCGCCACCAGGCCCTGCGCTACACCTGGCAGCAACTGGCCGAAGCCGTCGACCAGCATGCCCGTGCGCTGATGGCCCTGGGCGTGCAGCCCGGTGACCGCCTCGGTATCTGGGCACCCAACTGCGCAGAGTGGTGCATCACCCAGTTCGCCAGCGCCAAGGTGGGCGCGATCCTGGTCAACATCAACCCGGCCTACCGCTCCAGCGAACTGGACTACGCCCTCGGCCAGTCCGGCTGCCGCTGGGTGATCTGCGCCGACGCGTTCAAGAGCTCCGACTACCACGCCATGCTGCTGGGGCTGGTCCCGGGCCTGGCCGGCGGGCAGCCGGGCGCCCTGATCTGCGAACGCTTCCCCGAACTGCGCGGTGTGGTCAGCCTGGCCGTCGCGCCACCGCCGGGCTTCCTGGCCTGGCACGAGCTGCAGGCCCGTGCCAAGGCCGTCAGCCGCGAAGCCCTGGCCGAGCGCCAGGCACAGCTGCGCTGCGACGACCCGATCAACATCCAGTACACCTCGGGCACCACCGGTTTCCCGAAGGGCGCCACCCTCAGCCACAGCAACATCCTCAACAACGGCTACATGGTCGGTGAAAGCCTGGGCCTGACCGAGCATGACCGGCTGGTGGTGCCGGTGCCGCTGTACCACTGCTTTGGCATGGTCATGGCCAACCTCGGCTGCATGACCCACGGCAGCACCCTGATCTACCCCAACGACGCCTTCGACCCGCTGGCCACCCTGCGTGCGGTGGCGGAAGAAAAGGCCACGGCGTTGTATGGTGTGCCGACCATGTTCATCGCCGAACTGGACCACCCCCAGCGCGGCGAGTTCGACCTGTCGAGCCTGCGCACCGGGATCATGGCCGGTGCCACCTGCCCGATCGAAGTGATGCGCCGGGTCATTGGCGAGATGCACATGGCCGAGGTGCAGATTGCCTATGGCATGACCGAAACCAGCCCGGTGTCGCTGCAGACCGGCGCCAGCGACGACCTGGAGCGCCGCGTGACCAGCGTCGGGCGCACCCAGCCGCGGCTGGAGAACAAGGTTATCGATGTCGATGGCAACACCCTGCCGCGTGGCGAGATTGGCGAGCTGTGCACGCGGGGTTACAGCGTGATGCTGGGCTACTGGAACAACCCCAAGGCCACGGCCGAAAGCATCGATGAGGAAGGCTGGATGCACACCGGCGACTTGGCGGTGATGGACGAGCAGGGCTATGTGCGAATTGTTGGGCGCAGCAAGGACATGATCATTCGCGGCGGCGAGAACATCTACCCGCGCGAGCTGGAGGAGTTCTTCTTCACCCACCCGGCGGTGGCCGACGTGCAGGTGATTGGCGTGCCGTGCAGCAAGTACGGTGAAGAGATCGTGGCCTGGGTGCGGCTGCACCCGGGGCATACGGCCAGTGCGGAGGAACTGCGCGATTGGGCGAAGGCGCGGATCGCGCACTTCAAGGTGCCGCGGTACTTCCGCTTTGTCGATGAGTTCCCGATGACGGTGACCGGCAAGGTGCAGAAGTTCCGCATGCGCGAGATCAGTGTCGAGGAATTGTCTGCCGGGTGATGTGTCGCCTGTACTGGCCTCTTCGCGGGCACGCCCGCTCCCACAGGTATTGCACAGGCCTCAAGGGCAGTGGAGAACCTGTGGGAGCGGGCGTGCCCGCGAAGAGGCCAGTGCAGGCAGTAGATGCTCCCCACAGGTCTCCAACGCCCTTGAGGCCTGTGCAGTACCTGTGGGAGCGGGTTTACCCGCGAAGAGGCCGGCACAGGCAGTAGATGATCTCAGCCTTGCAACAGCTCCGGGCTGTTGAAGTTGCTCAACCTGCGATCATCGTCACTACATTCCAGCCCCTGCACCGCTTCACGCAGCAAGGCCTTCTGCAAACTCCGCTCGCCCGCCGCCCAGGCCTGCTCCAGCACCGGCAACACCCGGCGTGGCAGTACGCTGAACATCGGCTGCCAGTACCCACCCTGGCGTACCATGGCCGCACTGTCACCCGCCACCGCCAGCCGCAGCAGGTCCTCGATCAACCCCCGGTCAACCAGCGGTGCATCACAGGCCAGCAGCACCACCCATTCATGCCGCGCCACCTTGAGCCCGGCAATCACCCCCGCCAACGGCCCGGGGTAGTCCGCCTCGGCATCGCCCACCAACTGGTCGGCATACGCCCGGTAAGCCTGCTGGTTACGGTTGCACGAAATCACCAGGTCATCGCTGAGCGGCCGTACCACGCGCTGCACATGCGCCACCAGCGGTTCGCCCTGCCAGTCGACCAGGCCCTTGTCGCGGCCGCCCATGCGCTGGCCGCGGCCACCGGCGAGAATGAGGATGGAGCAGGGGGGAAGGGCATCAGGCATGAAAAAGGGTTCCGGGCAGTCATTGCCGGGAACCCTCCCATTTCACGCGGGGCTTGTCCAGTCAGCTCTCGCTGGTCACGGCCTGCGTGTCGGCATTACCCGCCTGGCGTCGCCCGGCAAGGCGCATCACCACCACGAAGAACACCGGCACGAACACCACTGCCAGGGTGGCGCTGAGCATGCCGCCGATCACCCCGGTGCCGATCGCCTGCTGGCTGGCCGAACTGGCGCCGCTGGCGATGGCCAGTGGCACCACGCCCAGGATGAACGCCAGCGAGGTCATCACGATCGGCCGCAGGCGCAGGCGCGCGGCCTGCACGGCGGCGTCGGCGGCATCCACGCCCTGGTCGACCAGGCTCTTGGCAAACTCGATGATCAGGATGGCGTTCTTCGCCGACAGGCCGATCAGGGTGATCAGGCCGACCTTGAAGAACACGTCGTTGGGCATGCCGCGCAGGGTCACCGCCAGCACCGCACCGAGCACGCCCAGCGGTACTACCAGCAGTACTGCGGTGGGGATCGACCAGCTTTCGTACAGCGCTGCCAGGCACAGGAACACCACCAGCAACGACAGCGCCATCAGCATCGGTGCCTGGCTGCCGGACAGCCGCTCCTGCAGCGACAGGCCAGTCCATTCCAGGCCGGCGCCGGCCGGCAGCTGGGCTACCAGGCGCTCGATCTCGGCCATGGCTTCGCCCGAACTGTAGCCGGCCGCCGGTTCGCCGGAAATCGACACCGCCGGGTAGCCGTTGTAGCGGGTCAGCTGCACCGGGCCGCTGACCCACCTGGCCTGGACGAAGGCACCCAGTGGCACCATCTTGCCGCTGTCGTTGCGCACGTGGATCTTCAGCAGGTCTTCGACCTGGCTGCGCTGGTCGCCTTCGGCCTGCACCACCACCCGCTGCATGCGGCCCTGGTTGGGGAAGTCGTTGACGTAGCTGGAACCCACGGCCACGTCCAGCACCGAGCCGATATCGGCAAACGACACGCCCAGGGCATTGGCCTGGCGGCGGTCGATTTCCAGCTGCACCTGCGGGCTTTCCGCCAGCGAGGCTTCGCGCACGTTGGTCAGCACCTTGCTCTTGCCGGCATTGGCCAGCAGCTCGTCGCGGGCGGCCATCAGCTCGGCGTGGCCCATGCCGCCGCGGTCCTGCAGGCGGAACTCGAAGCCGGTCGACTCGCCAAGGCCGTCGATCGGTGGCGGCAGCACAGCGTAGGCCACGGCGTCCTTGAGCTGGGTGAAGGCCATGGTCGCGCGGTCGGCAATCGACTGGGCGCTGTCGTCGGCGCCGCGTTCGGACCAGTCCTTGAGCGTGGTGAAGGCCAGT
Source organism: Pseudomonas sp. B8(2017) (assembly GCF_002113575.1). Taxonomy (NCBI): domain Bacteria; kingdom Pseudomonadati; phylum Pseudomonadota; class Gammaproteobacteria; order Pseudomonadales; family Pseudomonadaceae; genus Pseudomonas; species Pseudomonas sp. B8(2017). Next base: position 49,987 of record NZ_NEIO01000014.1, read on the forward strand.
GCCGCGTTCTGCCCGCTGCCCGAGAAGCTGAAACCCAGGATCAAGGTGGTGTTACCCACGCCGGGCTCTTCGGCGTTGTGCGCCTCGATCTGTGCCGCCACCTGTTCGGTGCGCATGCGGCTGGCGCCCGGCGGCAGCTGGATATCGGTGATGGTGTAGCCCTGGTCTTCGGTGGGCAGGAACGCCGTGGGCAGCTGGCTGAAGCCATAACCCAGCACCGCCAGCAGCAAAGCGTATACCAGCAGGTAGCGGCCGCTGCGCTTGAGCGCCTGCATCACCCAGCGCTGGTAGCCGTTGCTCATGCCCTCGAAGCGGCGGTTGAACCAGCCGAAGAAGCCCTTGCTTTCGTGGTGCTCGCCCTTGGCCACCGGCTTGAGCAGGGTGGCACACAGCGCCGGGGTCAGGCTGAGGGCGAGGAACGCCGAGAACAGGATCGACACTGCCATCGACAGCGAGAACTGCTGGTAGATCACCCCCACCGAGCCTTGCATGAAGGCCATGGGCAGGAACACCGCCACCAGCACCAGGGTTATGCCGACGATCGCGCCGCTGATCTGGCCCATGGCCTTGCGCGTGGCCTCCTTGGGCGGCAGGCCTTCCTCGGCCATGATGCGCTCGACGTTTTCCACCACCACGATGGCATCGTCGACCAGGATGCCGATGGCCAGCACCATGCCGAACAGGGTCAGCACGTTGACCGAGAAGCCCATGGCCAGCATCACGGCGAAGGTGCCCATCAGGGCCACCGGCACTACCAGGGTCGGGATCAGGGTGTAGCGCAGGTTCTGCAGGAACAGGAACATCACCGCGAACACCAGCAGCATGGCCTCGAACAGGGTGTTGATGACCTGCTCGATCGACACCTTGACGAATGGCGAGGTGTCGTAGGGGATGTCGTACTTGACGCCTTCGGGGAAGTAGCGCGCCAGGTCCTGCATCTTCGCCCGCACCAGGGTGGCGGTTTCCATGGCGTTGGCGCCCGGCGACAGCTGCACGCTGAAGGCGGTGGCCGGCTTGCCGTTCAGGCGCGTGCCGTACTGGTATTCCTGGGCACCGATCTCGACCCGGGCGACATCGCCGATGGTCACCGTGGAACCGTCCGGGTTGGCACGCAGGACAATCCCGGCGAACTCCTCTGGGGTGCTCAGCTGGCCCTTGACCACCACGTTGGCGGTGATTTCCTGGGTGCCACGGGTGGGCAGGTCACCAATGCTGCCGGGGGCCACCTGGGCGTTCTGCGCGGCGATGGCTTCGGCCACGTCGTTGGGCGTGAGGTTGAAGCCGATCAGCTTGCGCGGGTCGATCCAGATGCGCATGGCGCGCTCCGAACCGTACAGCTGGGCCTTGCCGACGCCCTTGAGGCGGCGGATCTCGTCCATCACGTTGCGCGCAAGGATATCCGACAGGGCAGTTTCGTCGAGCTTGCCGTCTTCGGAGGTGAGGGTGGCCAGCAGCAGGAAGCCGGTGGAGACCTTTTCCACCTGCAGGCCTTGCTGGGTCACCGGGCGCGGCAGGCGCGACTCGACCACCTTCAGGCGGTTCTGCACGTCGACCTGGGCCAGGTCCGGGTTGGTGCCCGGGGCGAAGGTGGCGGTGATGGTGGCGCTGCCCAGGCTGCTCTGCGACTCGAAGTACAGCAGGTTGTCGGCGCCGTTGAGCTCCTGCTCGATCAGGCTGACCACGCTCTCGTCCATGGTCGCCGCCGAGGCGCCCGGGTACACGGCGTAGATTTCCACCTGCGGCGGGGCCACGTTGGGGTACTGGGCCACCGGCAGCTGCGGGATGGCCAGGGCACCGGCCAGCAGGATGAACAGGGCGACCACCCAGGCGAATACCGGGCGGTCGATGAAGAATTGCGGCATGAATCAGGCCCTCACTGGCCAGTGTGCTGTGCGATGGGCGATGCCCCTGATGCATTGTCGACCTGCACCTGGTCACCTGCCTTGACGTGTTGCAGGCCCTCGACCACCACCCGCTCGCCGGGGGCCAGGCCTTCGCTGACGATCCAGCGGTCGCCCTGGGCGCTGCCCAGTACCACCTGGCGGTCGCTGACCCGGGCCTGCGGATCGACCACCAGCACCTTGGGCACGCCAGCGCTGTCGCGCAGGATGGCGCGCTGCGGCACGCTCAGGCCCTTGGGCTGCACGGCCTGCTCCAGGCGCACGCGCACGTAGCTGCCGGGCAGCAGGTCGAGGTCCGGGTTGGGGAACTCGCTGCGCAGGGTGATCTGGTTGGTGCTGGGGTCGACGCTGATGTCGGAGAACAGCAGTTTGCCCGGCAGCGGGTAGGTGCTGCCATCGTCCTGGATCAGCGTGGCCCGGGCCTGGCCGTCGCCGACCTGCTGCAGCTCGCCGGCACGCAGGGCACGGCGCAGGGCGTTGAGCTCGCGGGTCGACTGGGTGACATCGGCGTGGATCGGGTTCAGCTGCTGGATGGTCGCCAGCGGCGTGGTCTCGTTCTGCCCGACCAGCGCACCTTCGGTGACTTGGGCGCGGCCGATACGGCCGGAAATCGGCGCGGTCACGGTGGCGTAGCCGAGGTTGAGGCGGGCGCGCTCCAGGGCGGCCCTGGCCTCGGCCACTGCGGCATCGGCCTGCAGGTAGCTGGCCTTGGCGTTGTCGTATTCCTGGCGGCTGACGGCCTTGTCGTCGACCAGTTCGCGGTAGCGCTGCTCCTGCAGGCGTGCCTGGTACAAGGTGGCCTCGGCCTTGGCCAGGGTGGCGCGGGCGCTGTCGTGGTCGGCCTTGAACGGTGCCGGGTCGATCAGGAACAGCACATCGCCCTGCTTGACGTCGCTGCCTTCGCGGTACACCCGCTTGAGCACCACGCCCGCCACGCGCGCACGCACTTCTGCGGTGCGCGGTGCGAGGATACGGCCGCTGAGCTCACTGCTGATGGCCAATGGCTGCAGTTGCAGGGTTTCCACCCGCACTTGCGGGGTGGGGGCCTGTTCTTCCTGTTCGGCGCTGTCGTCGCAGCCGGCCAGGGACAGGCTCAGGAACGCCAGAAGCGCCAACGGGCGCAAGCGTGGGGGGAGGGTAGTAGACATACGGATCTTCCGATGATGACCACCGGTATGCTACGGCAGGCGTTCCTTGGGTGGCTGTTAATACCTGTAGGACGAGTGTGAAAAAGTGTGAAGAAGAATCCTGTCTGCCTGTAGTGTTCTATATCCTGAGTATTCCTGTGCCGGCCTCTTCGCGGGCTTGCCCGCTCCCACAGGGACTGCACAGCTTTCAAGTGCTGTTGGGTCCCTGTGGGAGCGGGCAAGCCTGCGAAGAGGCCGGTGAGGTCTTACCCCAACCCAGATTCCCAAGCACCTATGCCGAATATTTTCCTGGTCGAAGACGACAGCGCCCTGTCCGAGCTGATCGCCAGCTACCTGCAACGCAACGACTTCCATGTCCAAGTGATCGCCCGCGGCGATCATGTGCTGGACGAGTACCGCCGGCAAAAGCCTGACCTGGTCATCCTCGACCTGATGCTGCCGGGTATCGATGGCCTGCAGCTGTGCCGCCTGCTGCGCCAGGAGTCGCAGGGCCTGCCGATCCTGATGCTGACCGCCCGCGACGACAGCCACGACCAGGTCCTGGGCCTGGAAATGGGCGCCGACGACTACGTGACAAAACCCTGCGAGCCACGTGTGCTGCTGGCCCGCGTGCGTACCCTGCTGCGCCGCAGCAGCGTCAACGAGCCGCGCCTGGACAACGACCTGATCCTGATCGGTGGCCTGCGCATCGACCTGGCCGAGCGCACAGTGAGCTGGCGCGGCGAAGAGGTGGAGCTGTCCAGCGGCGAGTACAACCTGCTGGTGGTACTGGCGCGCAATGCCGGCGAAGTGCTGAACCGCGACCGCATCCTGCAGCAACTGCGGGGTATCGAGTTCAACGGCACCGACCGCTCGGTGGACGTGGCCATCTCCAAGCTGCGGCGCAAATTCGACGATAACGCCGGCGAAGCGCGCAAGATCAAGACCGTGTGGGGCAAGGGCTACCTGTTCAGCCGTGTCGAGTGGGAGTGCTGACCGCCCATGCTGAAGATTCTGGTGCGGCTGTACCTGGTGATCATCGTTGCCTATGCCGGTGCACTTTTGTTCATCCCGGACACCATCGTCGGCCTGTTCCAGGACCGCTTCATGGCCTACAACCTGGACCAGGCCAAGGGCGTGCAGTCGCTGATCGTGCGCCAGTTCCGCCAGGCCCCGCGCGAGCAGTGGCCAGCGGTGGAGCAAGAGCTGGCCAGTGATTTCGCGCCGCTGGAACTGCAACTGCTGCGCATGGACCAGGCCGAACTGAGCGAGGACGAGCAGGCGCGCCTGGAGCACGGCCTGTACGCCGTGCGCATCGCCGAATGGGGCTACTACGAGACGGTGCTGGCGCCGCTGGACAAGGAATGGCTGGTGCGCCTGCACTCACCGCCAGACCCACTGGATATCAACGTGCTGTCGTGGGGTGTGACCGTCCTGATCGGTGCAGCGATGCTCGGTTGCCTGTTGCTGTGGGTATGGCCGCACTGGCGCGACCTGGAGCGCCTCAAGGAAACCGCCCGGCGCCTGGGCCAGGGGCAGATGGCCGAGCGTACGCACATCTCGCCGCACTCCAACATCGGCGAACTGGCCGGGGTGTTCGACACCATGGCCAGTGACCTGGAGCGCCACGTCAACCAGCAGCGCGAGCTGCTCAATGCGGTGTCGCACGAGTTGCGCACGCCGTTGACCCGGCTGGACTTCGGCCTGGTGCTGCTGTTCGACGAAGTGCCGCCGGCCAGCCGCAAGCGCCTGCTGGAGCTGGTGGGGCATGTCCGTGAATTGGATGAGCTGGTGCTGGAGCTGTTGTCCTACAGCCGGCTGTACAACGCCGACCAGGCCCGCGAGCGGGTCGAGGTGTCGTTGCTGGAACTGGTCGACAGCGTGCTCGGCGGCTTTGCCGAGGAGCTCGATGGCCGGGGTATCCAGTGGGAGGTGCGGGCCGAGGGGGATCTGCCGCGTTTTGTGCTGGACCCACGGCTGACGGCACGGGCGGTGCAGAACCTGGTGCGCAATGCCATGCGTTACTGCGACGAAAGCCTGTTGCTGCGCTTGCGCCTGGAAGACGATGGCGCCTGCCTGGTGACGGTGGAGGATGACGGGATTGGTATTCCGGTGGAGGAGCGCGAGCGGATTTTCCAGCCGTTCTACCGCCTGGACCGTAGCCGTGACCGCAATACCGGCGGGTTTGGCCTGGGGTTGGCGATCAGCCGGCGGGCGATCGAGGGGCAGGGTGGCACCTTGACCGTGGCGCAGTCGGCGCTGGGTGGTGCACAGTTCCGGATTCGCTTGCCTGCCGGGTGATGGGCTGCCTGTACCGGCCCTTTCGCGGGCTTGCCCGCTCCCACAGGGCATTCACAGGGTTCGAAGCCGGTGCGGTCCCTGTGGGAGCGGGCGAGCCCGCGAAGAGGCCGGGCCTGCTAATCACTTTCTGCCAGCCGGGCAGACCACAGCACAAAGCGGTCCTTGCCACTGTGCTTGGCCTCGTAAAGCGCCTGGTCGGCGCGCACCAGCGCCGTGGTCAGGCTGTCGCCCTGGTCCACCCGGGCCAGGCCGATGCTGACAGTCACCGGGTGCTCGCCAACGTCCTCGCGCACTCGTTGGCACAGCGCCGCCACCCGTTGCTCGGCGCCTTGCTGGTCCAGCCCCTGGAAAAAGATCGCGAATTCCTCGCCGCCCAGTCGGGCAAACTCGTAACCGGCCATGCTCGCCTTGATATGCAGGGCCACGCGCTTGAGTACTTCATCGCCCACGTCATGGCCGAAACGGTCATTCACCCGTTTGAAGTTGTCGATGTCGATCATCGCCAGGTACTGCTCGGCCGTGGCCAGGCGCAGTTGGCGGTCGGCCTGGGCCATGAACGAACGGCGGTTGGGGATTTCGGTCAGGGCATCGACATAGGCCTGGTCCAGCAGCACCTTGGACAGGTAGAAGTTGTGCAGCTTGGCCTTGCGCATCTGCAGGTAGCTGTAGATGACCAGGCCGCTGAGGAACACCGCGTAGCTGATCAGCATGGCGCCTTCGAGTTCGTCCGGCCCGATGCGGGTGTGGTAGAACGGGTTGAGCACCACCCAGGTGATGGCCATGGCGCAGAAGAACGACCAGCGCCGCACCGGTAGCACCGACACGGCATACAGCACGGTGGAGACCCCGAGCACCAGCCACACCGGGCGCAGGGCCACCGGGATGCCTTCGATCACCAGGCGCATGCCCAGGGTGATGGAGGCGATGAACAGCAGGTTGAGCACATCGAAATGATGGCTGCGACGGGTGAACCGCAGCACCACGGTGAGGGCGCCGAGCAGGGTGATGAACAGATAGGACAGCCAGGTGAAACCCTGGCCGCCGAGGAAGCTGACGATCAGGTCGAAGACCAGCCAGATCAGGATGCTGACGCAGAATACCAACAGGCAGAATGGGCGCATGGCCTCGAATTCGTGCTGGCGGAATTCGGCGCGCAGGGCGGCGGGGGCGACCTGTTTGCGAACGTGGGCTTCGATGGTTTTGAACATCGCTGGGCTCCTGAGAGTACTGCTTTACCAGGCCTGGCCCTTTCGCGGGTAAACCCGCTCCCACAGGCCTCCCACAGCAGTGGAAATCTGTGCGGTCCCTGTGGGAGCGGGTTTACCCGCGAAGAGGCTGGGCCTGGAGACTCAATTGGTGGGCAGAACACCCCGGGCCCATGGCCGGTAACGCAGGTCGAACACCGCCTCGGCATGGCACCCGGCGCCCAGCTTCGGCTGGGCAGGCTCAGCTCGAAACGCCTGGCCTGGCGCGCTCACCTGGCGGAACGCCTCGCGCACCACGCCCACCCGGCATGGCAAGGCCTGCTCGTAGCCCTGGCGCACCAACGCGGGCAAGCGCCCGGTCCCGGCGCCATCCTGCCACCACACAGTCAAGCCCAACCCGGCCAGTTGATCCAGCCATGCGGCATTGACCCGCGGTGAGAGTTTGCCGGCGGTGAAAGCGCTGATATGCAAAGGCTTGTCCAACTGCCGGTTGAAGGCCTGCAACTGTTTGTAGAGGGCATCACGGCGCTCGGCCTCGCGAAAATGATGGTCGTCCAGCTCCATGGGCAGGTACCAGCCGTCCACCGGCAACTGCCACGCCTGGCGCAGTTGCTGGTACTGGCTGAGCGAGCGCCCCAGCTGCGCCTTCCAGTAGCTGTTCAGGCCTTCACCGTCCAGCTCTTCGATGCGTTGGTAATAGGCCGGGTCCATGTACAGCCCCAGCACCAGTTGCAGGCCCTGGGCACGCGCGCTGCGCAGGCTGTCGGCCAGCCAGCCTTGGGCACCGCCGAAATCGCTGTCGCCATAGGCGCTCCACTGCACGATCAGGGTCTTGCCGCCCTGGGCCACGGTGGCGTGCCACAGTTGCTGCCACTGGGCGGGGGTGACATTGGCGTCGCGGTTGAGGGGTTGGTAGAACAGGCGCTGGTCGGCGCTGGCTGGCAGGCACAGGGCAAGCAGGCAGAGGGCCAGGAACGTACGCATCAGAAGGTCATCTCCGCACCGACCAGCACGCCGTTGGCGCGCTCGTATAGATTGCCGCCCAGCGATTGCTGGTATTCGGCACGCACTTTCAGCGAACCGCGGTAGGCGTTGTAGCGGTCGTCATCGAACCACCATTGCCAGCGCACACCAACCCCGGCCCGGGCGTCCTGGCGCCAGTCGTTGCTCGGGTCCTGGCTGGAAAACTCGACAAAGCCATAGGGCATGATGGTTTGCGGCGAGCTGCCCGGCAGCTTCCAGGCGTGGCCCTGCTGGTAGCGCGACAGCCAGGCGTGGTCGCCGGCACGGGTCCACCAGGCGGCGTCGAGGTAGAGGAAGCGCTCGTTCCAGTCGTCTTCATCGACCCGCCAGTCGTTGCGCCAGTCGCCCTGGTCGAGGAACGAGGCGGTGGCACGCAACAGCAGGTCGTTGCTCGATTCGGCGTGGTGACGCAGGTCGCCCCAGTTGCCGCCGACCTTGGCCGGGCTCAGCAATTGGCCCAGGCTCAGGCCGCGGTAGTGCTCTTCGTCGATCTGACGCTGGTGGTACAGCTCGGCATACAGGTTGAGGTTGGCCTGGCCGAATGGCTTGTAGCGCAGGCCGACACCGGTGCCCATGCTTTGCGCGTAGTCGGTGCGGCTTTGCCCACCGAACAGTACCCGGCCATACACCGACAGGGTGCTGCCGTTGCGGCTGGGCTCTTCGCCCAGGGCGTGGTCCCACATGGCCAGCTGCACGTTCTGCGATTGCGCGCGGCGCGAAGTGCCGCTGCGCTGGCCATTGTCGAGGAACTTGTCGTTGGTCGAGGTGCCGGCCGGCGACCAGGTGCTGGCCAGGGTGATGGTGTCGCGCCGCGACAGGCTTTCGTGGGCGCGGCGCTGGCGGTACTTGCGGGCTTCCAGGCTGCCGTATTCGTCGTCGCCGTCGACCAGGTCCTGCTCCACATCGAGGATGCGGCGCAGTTCGCGGCGCGCCGAAGCGCTGTCTTCGGCTTCGTCGTAGCGCAAGGCCAGCGTCTCGCCAAGGCGGTAGTCCTCGGGGAAATCGTGGGTGGCGCGCTCCAGGTAGGGGATCGACTGGCGGCGCTGGGCCTTGTCCGTCGAGCTGGCCAGGCGCATGCCGTAGTCGGCGCGGTAGCGTGGCTGGTCGGGGGCCAGGCGCACGGCTTCGGCCAGCCAGGCGCTGCTCTGGGCACTGTCGCCAGCCAGTTGCGCAGTGCTGGAGGCAGCGTAGTAGTGGTCGGCCCGCGGGTTGTGTGCCAGGGCCTGGCGCTGGAAGCCCAGCGCGGCTTGGTAATCGCCTTGGCGCTGGGCGATGGCGGCACCCAGGGCCCAGTCGTCGGCGCTATCGTGCGCGGCGGCGTCCCAATAGCGCCGGGCCGCTTGTGCGTCGCCGGCGTTCAGCGCGCCACGGGCGGCGGTGAGGCGGGCGTTGTCGGTCCAGGCGCTGTCCGGCTGGGTGCGCCAGATGGGCAGGGCCGCTTCGGAGTCGCCAGCGGCTTCCAGGGCATAGGCCAGGGGCAAGCGGCTCCCGCTGTCGCCCAGGCGCTCGGCGGCCTGGTAGTAGACCACCGCTTCGCCGGGCTGGTCGGGCATGGCGCAGCGGCCCAGGGCGCGGTACTGGCCGGGCTCGCTCGGGGTGGCCGGTACGGCCTGGCGCACGGCATCGCACTGGCCAGCCTCGGCCAGGCGGCCGAGCAGCTGGGCCCGGGTACTGGCGTCGACCCGAGGGATCAGGCCGAGCATGCGGCGGCTGTCCAGCGGCCCGTCGTTGCGCGCATACAGGTTGCCCAGGCGCTGCAGCAGCGACGGTGCAAGGCGGCCCTGGTGGCGGTCGTAGGCCTGCTCCAGCAGTTGCCGGGCGTGTTCGCCATGGCCCTGTTGCATCAGCAGGAAGGTGGCTTGCTCCAGTGCGGCCATATCGCCGCTCTGCCGATAGCGTTGCTCCCATTCGGCGGCGGTGCGTGGTTGCGGGGGCTGGGGCGGGTCGCCGTACAGGCGCTGCTTGAGCACGGCATAGGCCCTGGGGTCGGTGCCGGCGGTGCAGCCCTTGAACTGCTCGCGCGCCAGCTCCGGGTCGCGGTGCGACAGCCAGTCGACGGTTTCCAGGCAGGGGCGTTGCAGTTCGTTGCTCAGGCGCTGTACCAGCGGCGCGTCGTCGCCTTCGCGGGCCAGCTCCCACAGTTGCTGGCGCTGCTCGGGCTGGTTCAGCTGCGCGGCGGGCAGTGCCTGCAGCCAATGCCGGGCCTGCTGGTTCTGGCCGACGGCGATGGCGCGGTTGGCCATCGCCAGGCGGGCCTGGTTGGCTGCTTCGGGGGAAGGGGCGCTGGGCAGCAGCGCGTTCAGCCCTTTTTCATCCACCTGCTGGATATAGGCATTGGCCAGGCGCTGCCAGTCTTGCGCAGGCAACTGGCCTTGGTCGGCCAACGGCTGCAGCTGTTCGATGGTTTCCTTCCAGTTGCGCAGTTGCTCGGCGAAGTTGGCCCGGGCCAGGCGCAGCACTTGGCCGTCCCCCTGAGGCGGCAGATGGTTGAGCCAGTCCAGCGCCTTGGCGGCACCACCGTATTTGGCCAGGCTCAGGCTATAGGCCTGCCACAGGCGCACCCGGTGGGTGCCGTCGCTGCTGGCCAGCCATTGTTCCACCTGGCTGGCCGGCGGCGGGTCTTGTTCGATCCAGGCCAGGCGCAGTTCAAGCAGGGCGTTGGCGTATTCGGGGCTGTCGCCCAACTGTTCGGCAAGGGCCTCGGCCTCCTTGTAGCGGCGCTGGTGAGCCAGTGCCTCGACCAGCAGCGCACGGGCTTCGTCGTTGTTCGGCACCCGGCCCAGCACGTGGCGGGTCAGGCGTTCGACCTCGGGCCAGTTGTCCTTCTTCGCTTCGCGGTAGCTGCGCTCCATGAACGGGTAGCTGGTGAACCGCTGAAAGTCGGTCATCGGCGCCGAAGCGGCGCAGGGCAGGGCGGCGGAGCACAGCAACAAGCCAGTGAAAGTGAGGGAAAAGCGCGGCTTCATGCCACCTCCCGGGTCAGGTCAAAAGCGGCCTGCTGTTCGCTGGCCTGTTCGATCAGGGCCTGCTGCAGCACCTGCTCGGTGATGATGCCGCGGGCAATCAGGTGCTCGCCGAGGCTCTGGTGTTCCGGGTCGAAGTCGATCAGCGCCTGGTTGAACAAAGTGACCGGGACCATGCCGCGCACCTGCAGCAAGGCGCCGAGCATCACCTGATGGTGGCTGACCTGTTCCAGCAGCACTTCGTCGTCCTGGTGGCGCTCGAGGATGGCCAGCATGTCGCGGGTTTCCGGCTTCTGCCAGGGGCTTGGGTAGTGGTAGCGCAGGCCCAGGGTCACCCGGCCCTGGGGCGCCAGGCGGGCGCTGACCGGGCGCTTCAGGTGGCGGCTGATTACCCCCAGCGATACCTGGCTGACCGGGCTTTCGCTGGCCAGCACCAGCGTGTCGCCGTCTTCGGCCACCGGCAGCACGCCATAGTGCGTCGCCAGCTTGCGCGGCAGTTTGGCGATCAGCTGCGGGTCGAGCTTGAACGGGTTGAGCGGTGCCCAGGGCAGGTCCATCTGCTCGGCCAGGGTGGCGACCAGCTGTTCGCTGTTCAGCCAGCCGCGCAACAGCAGCTCGCGGCCCAGGCGCCGGCGTACCGGGCTGGTGATCGCCTGTTGCAGCTGTTCGTCGCTGATCAGGCCCTTGGCCACCAGGCGTTGGCCCAGCGGCGTGCGGGCGGGGGCGGCGATGGCGGGGAATTCGTGGGTGGTCTTGTCCCAGGCCACGCGCCGCGAGTCACCCATTTCCATCACCTGGCGCAGGGCACGCAGGTTGGCGAAGAAGTTGACGAAGTTGCTCCACATCATCCGTGGTGCCGACAACAGCCCTTCGCCGATGCCATAGAAGCGGGTCACGAACCAGGCGCGCTGGAACAGGCGGTTGAACAGCATCAGCCCGTTCAGCCACAGCAAGGTGGTCAGCAGCCAGCTGTCGCTGAGGATCGACATGAAGCGCCACGACTCCGGCGCAATCACCGTGACCAGCCACATGGCCAGCAACACCAGCAGCAACAGGTTGACCAGGAAACTCAGCAGGTAGGCGAACAGGCCGCGGCGGTCACGCCAGAGGAAGTAGTTGAGCGCGCCCTTGCGGCTCCAGCCGAGGTTGCTGGTGCCCTGGAACACGATGCCGACGATCCACCGCGACTTCTGCCGGATGGCATGCTGCCAGTCGCGCGGGAAGTGCTCGCGCACGCAGATCACCTGGGCGAATTCGCGGCTCATGCCCGGGCGCCATTCCTGCTTCAGGGTCAGCGCCGGGTCGGTGATGGAGTAGCGGGCGAAAATGCACTTCATGCCCTTCTGCTTAAGGCGGAAGCCGATGTCGTAGTCTTCGGTGAGGCTCTGTACGTCGAAGGCGATGCCGTCGCCGTCCTCGAGCAGCGCACTGATGGCGCGGCGGCTGAAGCAGGTGCCGACCCCGGCGCTGGGCACCTGGCCGGTCAGGGCCTCGCGCACGATCACGTCCTTGCCGTGGTTTTCGGCGAACTCGTCGACATAGTGGCCGGCGGTGAAGCCTTTCCATTCCGGTGCGTAGGGGTACACCGGGATCTGGATCATGTCCTTGTTCGGTAGCAGGTAGTTGAACAGGCGCAGCTCCATGGGCGAGATCACGTCTTCGGCGTCGTGCAGGATAAAGCCGGCGAACTGGATGCCGGCGTCCTGCTGGAAGCGCAGCAGCGCGTCGATGATGTTGTTCAGGCAGTCGGCCTTGCTGGTGGGGCCGGGGCGAGCGCAGACCACCTTGTGCACGTTGGGATAGTGCAGGCACACCGCGTCGACGTCGGCCTGGGTTTGCGGGTCGTTGGGGTAGGTGCCGACGAAGATCTGGTAGTTCTCGTAGTCGATGGTCGAGGCTGCCAGGCGCGCCATCTCGCCGACCACGCCCACTTCGTTCCAGGCCGGGACCATGATCGCCAGGGGCTTTTCCGGTACCTCGAACAGGCGTTTTTCGTCGGCTTTTTCGTACTTGTCGTAGATGCGAAAGCGCCGGATCAGCTTGCGGCCCCAGTAGCAAAGGTCGATGAACAGGTCATCCAGGCCCAGCAGGAACATCAGCGTGGCCAGGACGATCGCGAGTATCTTCAGGCCGAACAGCACATAGGTGAGAAAATCGATGAATGCCAGGCTCATGTGCCGGTCACCGGCAGGAAGGGGTGGGCCATCGTCTATATCCTCGTTCGATTCCCTGGACGAAGTTGTACGACTTGTCGCCGTTTGTACTGGATAGATACAAGCAGCCGAACGCGGGGTTGTCCAAATTTTAGGCTTTTTCTTGTGGGCCACTTCTTGTAGCTTTACAGGTCGTTTACCCAGGGAGCTGAACATGCAAGGCAAGGCACGCAAGATCGTCCAGGCCATCCTTTACGAGGCCATCGCCGTCGCCTGCGTGGCGCCCGCGTTGGAGCTGGCGTTCGGTGCCGGCATGGCGCAGTCGACCGTGCTGTCGGTGCTGATGTCGGGCATCGCGATGAGCTGGAACATGGCCTACAACTGGGTGTTCGAACGCTGGGAAGCGCGCCAGCAACGGCGTGAGCGCACTTTCCTGCGGCGCCTGTTGCATGCGCTGGGCTTCGAGGGCGGGCTGGTGCTGATCCTGCTGCCGCTGGTGGCGTACTGGCTGGATGTCAGCCTGTGGGCGGCGTTGCTGACCAACCTGGCGTTGTTCGTGTTCTTCTTCGCTTACGCGTTTGTCTTCCAGTGGGGCTTCGACAAGGTGTTCGATGTGCCGCTTTCGGCGCAGCAGGCGAAGTGTTGACTTTGTGCCGCACTACCGGCTAAGTTCCTACCCCATGAATACTTTCCAGCACGTCAACGCCATTATTATTACCGCCATTATCAGCTTGGCGGGCTAGCGCGTACGTGCACCGAACCCGCCCTGGAGGCGGGTTTCTTCTCTCTGACTCCTGGGCAACGTGAACACAGCCAAGGAGTCATCGATGACCAGCTTCGTCAGCCCTCGTTCTACCTTCACCCCCCAGCAACTGCTGTCGGAGCAGGTGCGGCGCATTCTTGCCGCCCCGGTGTACGACCTGGCCATCGAAACGCCCTTGCAAGCTGCGCCTGCGTTGTCTGCCAGCCTGGGCAACCAGGTGTTGCTCAAGCGGGAAGACCTGCAGCCTACTTTCTCGTTCAAGATCCGCGGTGCGTACACCCGCCTGTCACGCCTGAGTACCGTGCAGCGCGAGCGCGGCGTGATCACCGCCTCCGCGGGCAACCATGCCCAAGGTGTGGCCATGGCGGCATCGCACTTGGGCATGAAGGCCACCATCGTCATGCCTACCACCACGCCGTCGCTGAAGGTGGAAGGGGTACGTTCGCGCGGTGGCCATGTAGTGCTGCACGGCGAGAGCTTCCCCCATGCCTTGGCCCATGCGCTGAAACTGGCCGACAGCGAAGGTGCCACCTTCGTGCCACCGTTCGACGACCCGGATGTGATCGCCGGGCAGGGCACTGTGGCCATGGAGATCCTGCGCCAGCGCCCGGGGGCGCTGGACGCCATCTTCGTGCCGGTGGGTGGCGGTGGGCTGATTGCTGGCATCGCCGCCTATGTGAAGTACCTGCGCCCTGATGTGAAGGTGATCGGCGTCGAGCCGGAGGACTCCAACTGCCTGCAGGCTGCCATGGCCGCTGGTGAGCGGGTGATCCTGCCGCAGGTCGGCACCTTCGCCGATGGTGTGGCGGTGGCGCAGATCGGCGCCCATTGCTTCGAGCTGTGCCGGCACTTCGTTGACGAAGTGGTGACGGTGAGCAGCGACGAGCTGTGCGCGGCGATCAAGGACATCTATGACGATACCCGCTCGATCACCGAACCGTCCGGGGCGCTGGCCGTGGCCGGGATCAAGAAGTACGTGGCGCGCGACGGCGTGCAGGGGCAGACCCTGGTGGCGATCGATTCCGGGGCCAACGTCAATTTCGACCGCCTGCGCCATGTGGCCGAGCGTGCCGAACTGGGCGAGCAGCGCGAGGCGATCATCGCTGTCACCATTCCGGAACAGCCGGGCAGCTTCCGCGCCTTTTGCCAGGCACTGGGCAAGCGGCAGATCACTGAGTTCAACTACCGCTATTACCCCGGCAAGGAGGCGCAGCTGTTCGTGGGTGTGCAGACACACCCGCTGCACGACCCGCGCGACCAGTTGTTGGCCAGCCTGCGAGAGCAGGGCTACAGCGTACTGGACCTGACCGACAACGAACTGGCCAAGCTGCATGTGCGCCATACCGTTGGCGGCCATGCCGCGCCCGGGGCTGACGAGCGGGTGCTGCGCTTTGAATTCCCCGAGCGCCCGGGGGCCTTGCTGGGCTTTCTGGAGCGGCTTGGCAAGCGCTGGAACATCAGCCTGTTCCATTACCGCAACCATGGTGCGGCGGAGGCACGGGTATTTGCGGCGCTGGAAGTGCCGGGGGATGAGTTGGCGGGGTTGCCGTTGGCGCTGGATGAGATGGGGTACCGGTACTGGGATGAGACCGACAACCCGGCGTACAAGCTGTTCCTGGGTTGATACGTAAACCTCATGCAGCCTGTACGGGCCTCTTCGCGGGCACGCCCGCTCCCACAGGGACAGCGCATGGCTTGAGGTTGATGCGGTCAAGGTGGGAGCTGGCTTGCCGGCGATGGGCCGCAGAGCGGCCTCAGGATTTCAGTGCTAGTGCATGAATTGCAGGGGCTGCTTTGCAGCCCATCGCGACACAAGGCCGCTCCTACAAGTTTTGTGTGTGCCGGTAGATGGTGCTCAGCGCTCACGCATGAAGAAGCCGGCAACGAATTTGCGGAAGGTTTCCAGGCTCTTGAAGTCGGCGTAGCGCTTGAAGTTCTCGGTATCCGGTTCGGGGCCGATTGGCTGCTCCAGCAACGATACCGACAACACCCGGTCCTGGTCCGAAGTCATTACCAGTTCATCCATCACCTGGCCGCCGATCACCGGGCGGCGCATCTGTACTTTCACACCTTTGCCGGCCATCCAGTCGACCAGCGATACCAGGGCCTTGAGCGGCTCGCGTTCTTCGTCGCGATACACCGGGAACAGGTGGGCGCGGGACAGCACCGGTACGCTGGCAACATGGATCAGCTCGTAGAAATGGCTGCCGGCACTGGTCGGCGAGTACAGCGCCAAGGCCAGCAACGGCCCGGCGGTGCGGTTGCCGCCCCAGTACAGGTGGTGGCCCTGGAAGTCGAAGCCGTCTTCACTGCGGTTGTTGAACAGCTTGCGCCCTTTGATCTGGTCCACGCAGTCCAGCAGCAGGCCGTGGCGGCGGTGGTTGCCGAACACCGTGGCTTCGCGCAGGCGGGACTTGAGCATCATCATGTGCTTCATGTCCAGGCGGGTTTCCAGGTAGTTGCTGGCGGGCACCCGTTCCAGCAGCGGATAGCGGCTGGCAACGCTGCGCAACTCGGCAAACTGCCCGGTAAGGTCCTTTTTCAGGTGCGTGGCATACAGGTTCAGGCCGCTGGTCTCGATCCAGGTCAGCAGCAGTGACAGCAGGCGCTGTTGGTCGCGCCGCTCGCTGCCGTCGCCGCCGGCACCGGCGGTGCCGCTGCGAAAATCGCCGATCAGGCGCAACGGTGTGTCGGGCGGCAGCCAGGCAGCGGGTGGCGCGGGGTCGTTCTCGCGTTCGGCCGCTTCCCGCTCGTCCTTGGTGAACGGGCAGCCGGGCGCGTGTTCGGCGGTACCCGGGTTGTTCTTGAGAAACAGCGTACCGGTGCTGCCGTTGAGGGTGACATTGAGTACCGGCAAGGCATCGTTGCGGCAGTCGCAGGCCAGCCACTGGTTGGCGTTGCGCACCTTCATCAGCAACTGGTTGGCCTGCAGCAGGCGCGGGCCGGCGAGGCTGCCGGTGGCAAAGCCGACCAGCAGCTCCTCTTCTGCAGGGGTCAGGCTACGGACCTGTGCGGCGGTTTTGTCGATGATTCGCATGAAGCAGCTCCCAGCTACGAGCCCCAAGCTTCAAGCAAAGTCGCGCCGCTTTCAACTTACCGCTCAGTTGCCACCGAACATCTTCGCCGCGCGGGCGCGAATTTCGTCGGGGGTCAGGTCCTCCTTGTGGGTGGAAACGAACCAGATGTTGCCGAACGGATCTTTCAGGGTGCCGCTGCGGTCACCGTAGAACTGGTCGGTCAAGGGATGCAACTGGGTGCCGCCGGCGGCCAGGGCCTGGGCGTAGACCTTGTCGCAGTCTTCGACATACAGGTGCAGGCCCACGCCTGTGCCGCTGAGCTTCTGGCTGGCGGTGAGGCCGCCTTCCATGTCGCAGGGGTCGCCCAGCATCAGCGACGAATCACCGATTTTCAGCTCGGCATGGCCAACGCGGCCGCCAGGGGCATCGAGGCGGAACATTTCCACTGCGCCAAAGGCCTTCTTGTAGAACTCGATGGCCTTGGCGGCGTCGTTGATGGCCAGGTAGGGCGTGATGCTGTGCTGGCCTTCGGGGATGGGTTTGGCTGCCATGTTCGACTCTCCTTGGAAGTGGGCGCCGGTTGGCGCCCTGTTGCTTAGAGTCGTTTGCGCGGATGGAAAATCGACAGGGGTGATAGACCGATTCTCTATAAGCGCGGCGGTCAGAAGATGTAGTCGGTGGTCAGGAAGCTCGACTGCCGGTTGCGAATGATCTCGCTGATCAGTTCCTTGTTGGCCTCCTGGAAGCGCGTTGCGACCAAGGTGCGGATCGAGAACACACGCAGGGCGTCATGTACCGACAGGGTGCCTTCGGCGCTGTTCTTGCGGCCGTTGAAAGGGTAGGTGTCGGGGCCGCGCTGGCATTGCGCGTTGATGTTGATGCGCCCGACCTGGTTGGCGAATATGTCGACCAGGCTGCCGATGGTCGCCGGGTCATTGCCGAACAGGCTCAGTTGCTGGCCGTAGTCGGAGTCCAGTACATAGTCGATCACCGTCTGCAGGTCGCGGTAGGGCACTACCGGCACCAGCGGGCCGAACTGCTCCTCGTGGTACACGCGCATGTCGCTCTTCACCGGGTACAGCACGGCCGGGTAGAAGAACGAGCCACGGCTGTGCCCACCACCTTCGTTGAGCACGCGTGCGCCCTTGGCGGTGGCGTCGGCGACCAGGCCGTCGAGGTAGTCGACCTTGCCGGGCTCGGGCAGCGGCGTCAGCGCAACGCCTGGCTCCCAAGGCATGCCGGGCTTGAGCGCGGCCAGCTTGCGCTGGAACTTGTCGAGGAAGGCATCGACCACGTCCTCGTGGACGAACAGGATCTTCAGTGCTGTGCAGCGTTGGCCATTGAACGACAGCGCACCGGTGACTGCTTCTTCGACGGCGTTGTCGAGGTCCACCTGGGGCAGCACGATGCCCGGGTTCTTGGCATCCAGCCCCAGCGCGGCGCGCAGCCGGTGCGGGCGCGGGTGCAGCTTCTTCAGGTCGCTGGCGGCCTTGTGCGTGCCGATGAAGGCGAACACATCGACCTTGCCGCTGGCCATCAGCGCGCTCACCGTTTCCCGGCCACGGCCGTAGATGACGTTGATCACCCCTGGCGGGAAGCTGTCACGGAAGGCTTCTAGCAACGGCCGAATCAGCAGCACGCCGAACTTGGCCGGCTTGAACACCACGGTGTTGCCCATGATCAGCGCCGGGATCAGCGTGGTGAAGGTTTCGTTCAGCGGGTAGTTGTATGGCCCCATGCACAGGGCCACGCCCAGTGGTGCACGGCGGATCTGGCCTAGCGTGCCCTGTTCCAGCTCGAAGCGGCTGGAACGGCGGTCGAGGTCCTTGAGGGCGTTGATGGTGTCGACGATGTAGTCGCAGGTGCGGTCGAATTCCTTTTCCGAATCCTTGAGGTTCTTGCCGATCTCCCACATCAGCAGCTTGACCACGGCCTGGCGCTGTTCACGCATGCGTGCCAGGAAGGTCTCGACGTGCTGGATGCGCTCGGCCACGCGCATGTTCGGCCAGGCGCCACGGCCTTTGTCGTAGGCCTGCACGGCGGCATCGAGGGCGGTGAGCGCGGTGTCGGCATCGAGCAGTGGGGCGCTGCCCAGCACCACCTGATGCTCATCGTTGCCTTCCTTGAGCCAGACCGGGCTGCGCACCGTGGCCAGGGGGCCGTCCCAGCGCCTGAGCTCGCCGTTCACCAGATAGTCGCGTTGTTCCAGGGGGGCTTCCAGGCGCCAGGTTTCCGGGATGTTCTCGGCGCTGGGGAAGAGTGAATCGAGCAGACGGTCCATGGGTACTGCACCTCACATTGCTGGGCGGGTTTCAAGCCGGGTGAATCGCTTCAGCTGCGAGCATGCACCGGCCGCCGGAAAAACACCAGTCTGGCTTAACATGGCGGCAAATGCCTGCCTGTTGTGCAGGCAGGCACCCGGGGGCGGTCAAAGCGGGAGGTTGAACAGGTCGTACGGTGGGTGCGTCAACCATTGCTGACGCAGGGCGGGGTCTGCCTCGATCAGGGCCAGGCGCCGCCAGAACTCTGCACGGGCTTGCCTTGGGTGGGACAAAAACGGTTCAAGCTCAAGCAAGGGCCTGAGGTCGCGCCGATATTGCAGCGGCAAGCGCTGCCACAGGGCCAGTTCTGCCGGGCCGGTCTGTTCGAAGAATTCCTGATAGTCGCTTGCGCATACCATCAGGTCCACCTGATGCGCAGCGTTGTAAGCTTCGATCTGTGCAACCACGGGGGCGCCCAGCCATTCGCTTTCCAGGCGCAGCGCCTCTGCGACTGGCCGTGGCAGGTTGAAACCCTCTGGCAGCCGCACCAGCTGGTTGTCGCCAATGTCCAGGATGATGGGCTCGATCATCTGGTCCAGGCCTTGCGGCAACTCGCTGAGCGCACAGTCGTTCAGGAACAGTGTCCTCAGGTAGCCCAGCCCGCGCAGGTCCGGGGCCTCTAGCAGCGGGTTGCCCGAAAGGTCCAGTACGTTGAGCCCGGAGCAGCGGTTCAGTGCCTGCTGGGCCTGGGTACTCCAGGTAATGCGGTTGCCTTCCAGGTCCAGCCAGGCGAGCTGTTCAGGGCTGCTCAGGTGGGGCACGGTGTCGAACCGGCAGTCGCTCAGCAGCAGGCGCTTGAGGTTGGGAAAGCGTTCATGGAACTCGGCCGGCAACTGGCTGAGCGAACGGTTGTAGCTGAGTGACAGGTGCTGCACATGGGTGAAGTCGTCTGGCAAGGCCAGGCTGGCCAGGGCCTGGTTGTCCAGCTCCAGGCCGGACAGGTCCAGGCTGTGCAGGCTGCCACCCCCTTCAAGCGCTATGCTCGACAGCCGCCGCCAGACGTTGAGGATGGGGCGGATGGCCAGGTGCCGCTGGTGAGGGCGCTGCGGATCGGGCCGGGCCCATTCATGCAGGTCGCGGCGCAAAGTATCCAGACGCTGCTGCAGGTCGTTCAGCCGCTGTGTGGGTGAGCGAATGTCATCGACGTACGGGTTGTCCTCGTCGTTGCCGAGCCAGTTTTCGAACTCCCAGTCGGTGGCGTCGGGGAACAAGCGCCGATAGGCCCCGGCCAGCGAGCCTGCCAGGCGCGGCTGAGGCGGTTCGGGGTCAAGCGGCCGACCGCCGCGCAAGCTGCCCATGGGCTTGCGCAGCAGAGCGCGATGACCCCAGAGGCGTTGCGCAAGTGTCTGTCTGTGCAGGTCGACCCAACCCAGTACGCGCTGGCGTAGCGAGCTGCCATCGGCCGTCGGGATACCCAGCGTATCGCGATGCGAGCGTGGCAGTGCCTGCTCTATGGCACGGCAGAGGTCCGGATCAAGCGGTCCAGGTGCAGGGCGCTCGCCCCGGTCGACCTCATAGCCTTCGGCCGTTTTGATCACACGGCGCAGGGTGCTGGCCTGGTCGCTGCCGACATGCTCCAGCAAAGGGCCTTGGGGGCTTGCGCCGCGCAGCTCCAGGCGCAAATCCGCAGGCCAGTCGGGCATGGCATCCAGGGCGCTGAACAGCAGGCGTTCGCTGTCGCTGCTGGCTCGGGCTGGCTGAAGCACACCCTCCAGGGCGCGTACCAGGGGCAGCTCGCTGTGCACCTGTTCCAGTGCCTGGCGAACCTGAATGGGTAGCTGACCCTGCTGTTGCCAGGCGAGCGATTCAGCCTCGCCCAGCGGTGTCAGCAAACGCGTGGCCAGGGCAGGGGAAAGCCGCGGATAGGCAGCGAGCAGTTTCTGCGTTGACGGGGTGGTGGGCGCGCTGCCGTTGTAGAGGCGCTCGAACAGGCCCGGCGGGGCCTTGTCGGTCAACGCCTCGACCTCGGCCTGTGCCGCCATGCGTTGCAGGGCATCGAGCAACAGCGGGGGCGTTGGCCGGCCTTCCAGGTGCATCCGGCGCAACTGCGCGGCGTCGATGCCGCAGAGGCGGCCGGCTTGCGTCAGCTGTTCTGGCGTGAACGCGGCATATGCCGGGCCGAGACGGCGCGCCAGCTTCGCGAATTGCCACTGGCCGGGCTGTTCATGCTGGCCGCGCCAGGCACCTTGGGCATTGTGCGTCAGCGGTGGCTGCCAGGCGTCGGGCGTGTCGGGGTGAATGACCCGCCATTGCTGCAGGTCGTGGTCGAAGCGTTGTTCGAAGAGCTGGCCGTCCATGCGGATGAAATACCGGCCCTCGTACAAGTATTGGCCAAGTGCATTGGGCTGCAGGGTTTCGGGCAGTGTCACAGCACTGCGGTAGGGGGTGAGGTCTTCATTCCAGAGCCGGTAGCGCCCGTCGTTGCCACGTACTTGCTGCAGGCTTTCCATCAACGGGCTGTTGAACAGCTTGGGCACGACCTTGCCCGCTGCCACGAACCCTCCGATCAGGGCCAGGTTCAGGCCGACCGCCTCCAGGTGGCGCAGTGCCAGGTGACGGTCGCCTTCATGCCAGGCCTGGTAGCCCTCGAAGGCCTCGCCGAGCAGTTGGCAGGCGGTGACGGCCAGCATCAGGGTGCCTGCACCCGGAATGAAGAACGCGGCAATACCGAGTGCATCCAGGCCAAGGCTTTCCCATTCCTCCAGGCGCCTGGTTCGCGCGTTGGCATCGGCCATGGCTGTCGGAACCGCCAGCAGGCTGGCTTCGTGCTTGAGGCGGGCAAGGTGCAGGTCCTGGTAGTGGCCGAAAGGTTCGGCCGTGATGGCCACGCGTGTGGGGCGCAGGTCCGCTTGCACTGCGCGCTGCCAAGGGCGGTCAAAGGCCGTGTTGCCTGTGGCGTCGAGGTTCTGCTGCAACAGGTCGAGAAAGTGCGTGCGTTGGTCCTGCCTGATGTACGCTGTGAAGGCTTGGCGGGCATCGGGCTCCAGCAGCAAGGTCGCCAGCGTGTCGTGTACCGCGTCCAGGTTGCTGCATTGACGCAGGGCCGGGTCATGGCCGGGCAGGTACAGCGCCAGCCCCGCACTGCCGGCATCGATCAGCATGACCTCGTGCAGGGGCGTGCCGAATAGCGCCAACTGCCAACACCCCACGGCGCCACCCTGCAACAGTTGTTCGACCTGATCGCGCGTGCTGCCGTCAAGCAGGTGCCGCAGATAGGCAAGGTCGGCCGCCAGGCGCAGGCGGTCTTTCTGTACCCTGATGGCCAAGGCTCGGGTAGCGGGCTGGGCAAGGTGTTGCTCCAGGTGGGCCTGGTAAGCCTCACCCAGGTCCAGGTCACGGCACTGTGCGGCGAAAGCGGCCGGCTCAAGTGGCAGCCGTTCCACCTGATAATGCTCCGACTGCAATGGAAAGTGCGCGACGGGTGATTGCATGCCGAAGGGGGCGGAGCCTTGTACCAGAATCGGCGTGACCTGAATGTTGTCGCCCAGGGCAATGGCACTTTCAGCGGTGAACACCTCGTCGCTGGCGAAGTTCTGCAGGGCGGCCTGTAGCAGGTTGTCGCGACGATGGCGGTAAAGATAGCGCAGGGCGGCCCAGTGCCAGCTGCGCTCGACCCGCAGCAGTTGGCTATTGCGCAGCGGCGCGTGAAAGCCTTGTTCGGCAAGACGCCGTTGCAGCAATGGCTCGGCGAATTCAGTGATCTGTTTCAGGCCTTTGAGCGAGCTGGCCAAGGCTGCTTGCGCCTGCATCAGGCGCGCCTGGCTGGCATGCACTGTGTCACGCAGGTCGGGGGCAGCATTGGCGAACCAGTCCTGCGCCTTCCACGGGGCGATCTGGGTTCGCTTCAACGCGGCCCATTGATTGGGCGTTACCTGGCGTGCCCAGTGCGGCAGCTGCGCCTCGAGCAAGGGTTGATGAGGGTTGATGGCTGGCATGTCGATGCTCCTTTCATGCAAAGAGGGGGCATCAAACGGTATTTATCGATGGCCAAGTGGTAATGGGATAACGCGGGTTGGATATATGGCCTGCGGTTGCCTGCTGATTCCGTGACAAGCGTGTAGTATCCAGGCGCATGGCAGCGGCGAGCGGGGTGAGGGATGATCGAAGTATCACGGTTCTGGCGCGACCCGGCGTTGCCCTTCGTCGAAGCCCGGCGGGTAGGGGACGGGCGCCAGGTGTGCTACGCCGCGCATTCCCACGAAAGCTTTTCCATCGGGGTGATCACGGGTGGGCGCAGCACCTACCTGTACGGTGACCAGTGCATCGAGGTGGCGGCTGGTGCCACGGTATTGATGAACCCAGGCGTGGTGCACGCCTGCAACCCCATCGCCGGGGAGCCATGGTCCTACCTGATGTTGTTCGTCGACATGCCCTGGTTGCAGGCGCTGGGGTTTGCCTTGCCGTCCCAGGCCTGGAGTAGCTCGCCGGTATTGTACCGGTGCCTGCTGCAGGCCTTTGCCGACCTGTTCGATGCCAGCGTGCCGGACCGCGAAGGCCGCCTGGCGGCACTGTTTGGCGCACTGCCGGGCATGCTTGGCGGTAATGCCAGCGTGAACGACGAGGGCAACCCGCGACTGGACGCGGCGGCAGCGTTCATACGCGCCCATCGGGGCGACCCGCTGAGCCTGGACGACATTAGCGCGGCCTGCGGCCTGTCGCGTTCCTACCTGATTCGCGCGTTCCGCCAACGCTTCGGCCTGACGCCGCATGGCTACCTGCTCGACCAGCGCGTGCAGCTGGCCAGGGCGCAACTGCGCCAGGGCCGGGCAATCGCCGAAGTTGCGCAGGAGGCCGGGTTTGCCGACCAGGCGCACCTGCAGCGGGCCTTCAAGCAGCACTTGGCAGCGACGCCGGGGCATTACCGCAATGCATTCGGCTGAATTGCCATTTTGGCTGTGATGGCCCTATCGCCGGCAAGCCAGCTCCTACAGGTACTGCGTTGCTCTCGAGGTTGTCGCTGTACCTGTGGGAGCGGCCTTGTGTCGCGAAAGGGCCGCAACGCGGCCCCAGGATTGATGCGCAGTAGTTGAAATTGCTGGGGCTGCTTTGCAGCCCTTTCGCGACACAAGGCCGCTCCCACAGGGGATTGCGCCAACTTTTAGAATTTAAGCAAGACAGTTGTTCCCACAGGTACTGCGCAGGTCTTGAGGGCAGCGATAGGGCTGGTGCAGCTAGCCTTGAATGACCAGATAAACCGCGCTGCCCACTAGCAGCACCGCCAAGCCCCGATTCAGCAGGCGCATGTGCCGTGGGTTGCCCAGGTACTGGCGAACCACGCTCCCGGCCCACGCCCAGCTGGCCACCGAAATGAAACAGATCGGCCCGTAGATCCAGGCAAACAGCCACAGCAACTGCTGCTCGCCGCCGGTGTAGGCGCCAACCCCGGCCACCGCTGCCAGCCATGCCTTGGGGTTGAGCCATTGCATCGCCGCGCCGTGCCAGGCCGAGGGGGCTTGGGCGGGATGGGCATTGCCCAACTGCCCATCGTCGCTGGCCAGCTTCCATGCCATGTACAGCAGGAACGCCACGCCGCCCCAGTGCAACAGCAGGCCCAGCAAAGGCCAGCGCAGCAACAACTGATGCAGGCCCAGGCCGACCAGCACCAGCAACAGGCAGAAGCCCAGCGTGGCGCCAGCCACATGCGCCAGGCTGGCACGCAGGCCATGACGGGCACCGCTGCCCAGCGCAACGATGTTGACCGGGCCGGGGGAGATCGAGGCCGCCAGTGCGAAAGCGGCCATGGACAGGGACAGGCTCATGAGGGGGATCCGTTTGGTTGAGGGTGGCTTCCATGCTCGGGCATCGACAGCCTGCGGTATTGAAGAAAAGTACCCCACGCCCGGCCAGCGCATTTTTGTGTAGGAGCGGCCTTGTGTCGCGATCGGGCCGCACAGCGGCCCCCGGGTTTCAGCAGCGCTGCATCATTAGCTGGGGCCGCTGTGCGGCCCGATCGCGACACAAGGCCGCTCCTATAAGGTTGTTACAGGTTTTGTAATAGTTTTGCGCTATTACGGAGAGCTGCTGTACTTGTAGGATCGTTTTCCCAATTTGCTATCAAGGTCCATATGAGCACCTTCGCGGAACCCCCCAGTCCCCGGCCTTCAAGTCCTTCCTTCTCCCGTCCTCGTGACGCTGCCCTCGTGAGTACCCGCTAATGGAATGGCTAGCCGACCCCACGGCCTGGCTGGGCCTGCTGACGCTTATCGTCCTCGAGCTGGTGCTGGGTATCGACAACCTGGTGTTCATCGCCATCCTCGCCGACAAGCTGCCGCCGCATCAGCGCGACCGCGCGCGGGTCATTGGCCTGAGCCTGGCGTTGATCATGCGTCTGGGCCTGTTGGCCAGTATCTCGTGGATGGTCACCCTGACCGCGCCGTTGTTCGAGGTGTTCGACAAGAGCTTCTCCGGCCGTGACCTTATCATGCTGTTCGGTGGCGTGTTCCTGCTGTTCAAGGCCACCATGGAACTGCACGAACGCCTGGAAGGCCATGTGACCCAGGCCAGTGGCGCGGTGCGCCATGCTGCGTTCTGGCCGATCGTTGCGCAGATCGTGGTGCTCGATGCGGTGTTCTCGCTGGACGCGGTGATTACCGCGGTGGGCATGGTCGAGCATTTGTCGGTGATGATGATCGCGGTGATCTTCTCGATCGGCATCATGATCGTTGCCAGCAAGCCGCTGACCCGCTTCGTCAACGCCCACCCTACGGTGATCATGCTGTGCCTGGGCTTCCTGATGATGATCGGCTTCAGCCTTACCGCCGAAGGCCTGGGCTTCCATATCCCGAAAGGCTACTTGTACGCGGCCATCGGCTTCTCGATCCTGATCGAGCTGTTCAACCAGCTGGCCCGTGCCCGCCGCAAGCGCAGCCTGCAGCAGCACCGGCCACTGCGTGAGCGCACCGCGCATGCCGTGCTGCGCCTGCTGGGTGGCCGTCGGGTCGAGGCTGACGAGGTGGGCGAGGAAATCGCCGACCTGGTCGAAGGCGGTGAGGAGCAGGTGCTGTTCGACCGCCGTGAACGGGTGATGATCAGTGGCGTGCTGAACCTGGCCGAGCGGCCGATCCGCACGGTGATGACCGCCCGCGCCGAGGTCGATGTGATCGACCTGGCGCAGCCGGCCGACGCGATTGCCCAGGCCCTGGCCAATTCGCCGTACTCGCGCCTGCCATTGATCCGCTATGGCCGCGTGGACGAGCCGCTGGGCTTCGTGCACAAGAAGGAGCTGCTCAAGGAGTTGCTGTCGGGCAGCCAGCCCGATCTGGAAGGCATGGCCCGGGTACCGCTGAACCTCCTGGAAAGCTTCAGCATCCTCAACGCCCTGGAGCAGATGCGAGGCCAGTCGACGCACATCGCCTTCGTCGTCAACGAGTTCGGTGACTTCACCGGCCTGCTGACCATGACCGATATCCTCGAGTCGATTGCCGGCGAGCTGCCGGATGCCAGCGAGGTCGAAGGCCCGGGCATCGTCCAGGAAGGTGAAGGCTTTGTGGTCAGCGGTGCGTTGAACCTGAGCCAGGTGCAGGCGCGTACCGGCTTCAGCGCCCGCGCCACCGAGGACTACCAGACCCTCGCGGGCCTGGTGATGAGCCTGCTCGACCGCCTGCCCATGGTGGGTGACCGCCTGGCCTGGAATGGCTGGACGCTGACCGTGGAGGCGGTCGAGGAGCGGCGGGTGCGCCAGGTTCGGCTTACACC
This sequence comes from Pseudomonas sp. B8(2017), assembly GCF_002113575.1. Taxonomy (NCBI): domain Bacteria; kingdom Pseudomonadati; phylum Pseudomonadota; class Gammaproteobacteria; order Pseudomonadales; family Pseudomonadaceae; genus Pseudomonas; species Pseudomonas sp. B8(2017). The sequence goes on from NZ_NEIO01000014.1 coordinate 76,456, forward strand.
GAGCGGCGACGTTGACGCAGCAGGTGCTTGAAGCCCTCGATCACCAGCACCAGCACCGCGGCCCAGATCGGCAGGTAGGTCAGCCACTGATCCGGGCCGATGGTTTCGCCCAGCAGCAGCGCCACACCCACCAGCAGCACCGGTTCGACGTAGCTGAGCAGGCCGAACAGGCTGAACGGCAGCAGGCGGCTGGCCAGCACGTAGGCGATCAGGGCCGAGGCGCTGATCGCCCCGAGGATCGGGATCAACGCATACAGCCCAGGGTGTGCCTGCAGATCGGCAGGGGAAAGCGGGCCCTGGATCACGAAGTACAACGCCCAGGGCAACAGCAGGCACATGTCGCACCACAGGCCGCCCAGGTGTTCGGTGCGGCAGCGCTTGCGCAACACGAAGTAGATCGGGTAACCGATCGTCACTACCAGGGTTTCCCAGGCGAAACTGCCATGCTGGTACAGCTCGTGGCCCACGCCCAGCGCGGCGCAGGCCACGGCCACCTTCTGCAGGCGTGACAGGCGCTCGCCATACACCAGCCGCCCGGTCAGGACCATGGCCAGCGGCAGCAGGAAGTAGCCCATCGACACTTCCAGGCTGCGCCCGTGCAGGGGTGCCCAGAGGAACAGCCACAGCTGCACGCCCATCAGCCACGATGTGGCGACCATGCCCAGTAACAGCAGCGGCGTGCGTTTTACCCGGGCAAGCAGTTCACCCACCCGTTTCCAGTCTTTCGAGACAAGCATGAACAGGGTCAGGCAGGGCAGCGTCAACAGGCTGCGCCAGCCAAAGATCTCTTCGCCATCGAGCGGCGTGAGCAGAGAGGTATAGAAGTACATCACGGCGAACAGACAGGACGCCATGACCGACGAAAGAATGCCTTTTGACACGAATGCCTCGAATAGGGAATTGAGCGGGTGGATCAGCCGCGCATGATCTCAGGGGGCGCGGCTTGCGGCAACCGCGACGCAGCCGGGCGTGCCGCCAGCGCCTCGAGGAATTGGGCAGCCGGCATGGGCCTGGCGAACAGGTAGCCCTGCTGGAAGTCCACCTCGTGACGGGCCAGGTAATCGCGCTGGGCTTCGGTTTCCACGCCCTCGGCAACGATGCCCAGGCCCAGCTTGGCCGACAGCTCGATGATGGTCTCGAGGATGTGCACCGACAGCGCGTCGGCACCGATCATGGCGACGAAGCTCTGGTCGATCTTCAGGTAGTCGACCTTGAACTGGCGCAGGTAGTTGAGGCTTGACTGGCCGGTGCCGAAGTCGTCCAGGGCAATCTTCACACCCATGGCGTCGAGCTTTTCGAACAGTTCCAGAGCCACCGGCGTGGCCTCGATCAGCTTGCGCTCGGTCAGCTCCAGGGTCAGCACCACCCGGCCTGGCGGGAAGTGCTGGAGGAAGGTGCGGCAGTCGTCCAGCAGGCTGAAGTCGCGGCAGTGGTCGGCAGTGATGTTGATGCCGATATGGAAACCGTCCTCCAGCAGCCCGGCATAGGGTGCCAGGTTCTGCGCGGTGTGCATCATCAGCGCACGGGTCATGGCGACGATCTGCCCGCTGTGTTCGGCGTAGGGGATGAACAGGTCGGGGCGTACCAGGCCTTCGCGCGGGTGGTTCCAGCGCATCAGCACTTCGGCGCCGGCCCAGCGGTAATCGCCCTTGCGCACCACCGGCTGGAAGTACGGCAGGAACTCGTCGGCCTCCAGGGCCCGGCGCAGTTCGGCACGGGGCGAGGTGGCGCGGCGAACCTGCCAGCGGCACACCAGGGCGGCCACCGCGCCCAGTACCAGCAGCAAGCCGAACAGGGCGGGGTAGTGGCTGCGCCACAGCTGGCCCTGCTTGTCGGCGCCGTAGCCGCCATGCACGCTGAACGGGTAACGGGTCGAGCCCAGCTGCACATTCGCGCTGGCCGCGGCAGGGGGCACGCCCTTGTGCACGATGCCATCCTTGCCCAGCCAGGCATCGCCCACGCGGATCTGCAGCTCTTCATCGGGGCCGATCAGGCGCAGCGCCGTCAGCAGGTGTTCGCCATCCACCGTACTGATCGCGCCGCGGTCGCCGTCGCTGGCCCGATACACCAGCAGCGGGTGGCCCGGGGTGACCGAGTTGCCATCCATCAGCCACAGTTTGCCGTCGATGTAGTCGCCGGGGTTGACCGGCTCGTCGAATGCGCCGAACAGCGAGGTGCAATAAAGGGCGTTGTGCCGGAACAGGTTGGTCGAGCGCACGAAGGCTTTGCGCGTGACCTGGGCGCGCAGCATGAGCTGGGCCTCGTCGCACGGGCTGTCGACAAGTGGCAGCAGGGCATTGGCAGCGCTGGACAGGTTGTCGAGAATGCGCTCGACGTGTTCCACCACCTGGCGGGCGGTGGCCTGGCTGCTGGCCTGCATTTCGCGCTCGATCTGCCAGTTCATCACGGCCAGGCCGCACGCCACCGGCAGCACGCCGACGACCCAGGGCAACAGGGTGCGCCAGCCGAAGCCGGCGCGGCGTTTGACGGTAAGGGGCATGCTGACCTGATCTGTAGGAAGGATTACGAGAGGATAGCCGCTTGTCGGAAGCCGTGAGCAACTAAAGCGCGACAAACCATTTTACGCAATGTAGAATCGATTTACGAATACAACAATAAGGTCCTTCGATACCGAAGGATCAAGCCCGCCGAGAATGGGTCCATATGACATACCATGGGTTCAAGCTGATAATAGGTGACTTCCTCGCCCGCAGCGTGCGGGGTATCCCGTGCTCACCGCCGTTTCCGTGCCACATCCCACGCAATCAATAATTTTTCGCTGCAGATGAGGACACGAACATGGCTGATATCTTCGACAATCCAATGGGCCTGATGGGCTTTGAATTCATTGAACTGGCTTCGCCGACCCCTGGCGTACTCGAGCCGGTATTCCAGATGCTGGGCTTCACCAAGGTGGCTACCCACCGTTCCAAGGATGTGCACCTGTATCGTCAGGGTGACATCAACCTGATCCTGAACAACGAACCCAAGAGCATCGCCTCGTACTTCGCCGCCGAACACGGCCCGTCGGTATGCGGCATGGCGTTCCGCGTGCGCAACGCCCACGAGGCCTATGCCCGCGCCCTGGAACTGGGCGCCCAGCCGGTGGAAATCGAAACCGGGCCGATGGAGCTGCGCCTGCCGGCGATCAAGGGTATCGGCGGTGCGCCGCTGTACCTGATCGACCGTTTCGAGGAAGGCAGCTCGATCTACGATATCGACTTCAAGTTCATCGAGGGTGTGGACCGCAACCCGGTGGGTGCCGGCCTGAAGATCATCGACCACCTCACCCACAACGTTTATCGCGGGCGCATGTCGTACTGGGCCGGCTTCTACGAGAAGCTGTTCAACTTCCGCGAAATCCGCTACTTCGACATCAAGGGTGAGTACACCGGCCTGACTTCGCGTGCCATGACCGCACCGGATGGCATGATCCGTATCCCGCTGAACGAAGAATCGTCCAAGGGCTCCGGGCAGATCGAAGAGTTCCTGATGCAGTTCAACGGCGAAGGCATCCAGCACGTCGCCTTCCTGACCGATGACCTGCTCAAGACCTGGGACGCCCTCAAGGGCTTCGGCATGCGTTTCATGACTGCACCGCCGCAAACCTACTACGAGATGCTCGAAGAGCGCCTGCCAGGTCACGGCGAGCCGGTAGACCAGTTGAAAGCACGCGGCATCCTCCTCGATGGCGCCTCCCAACCTGGCGACAAGCGCCTGCTGCTGCAGATCTTCTCCGAGACCTTGCTCGGCCCGGTGTTCTTCGAGTTCATCCAGCGCAAGGGTGACGACGGCTTTGGCGAGGGCAACTTCAAGGCCCTGTTCGAATCGATCGAGCGCGACCAGGTACGCCGTGGTGTGTTGAGCACCGACTGATCCCGAGAGTACCGCCGTCACGATTCGATGGCGGCGGTATCAACCCTTCTTCTTGCCCGAAATGGTCAGGCCCAGGTACATGATGAACATGCTGGCGACCCCGACCAGTACCAGCGAGGGCAGCACCTGGTGCAGGGATAGGCGAAACTCCTGGGCGGCGTACCCTTTGGGGTAGCCGCCGATCACCATGTAGCCATATTTCTGGGATACCGTTCGCTCGGTGAATTCGGCCTGGGAGGGGCGTCGTGCGTCGCGGCTATCTCCCTCGCTCCAGATATACAGGTCGTTGAATTCCAGAAGCAATGTCAGGCCGTCCTGGAAAGCACGCAGTTCGTCACGCAACTGTCGACCGTATGCGGTTGCGATTATCCCGGGGTCGCTGTGCGGTCTCTGGATCTTGATGATCGCCGCGTTAGGCGACGATGGCGCGTCGAATGCCAGCTCCGTCTGCCGTCCGGACAGGGCAAATGCCGAGTTATACGCCAAAGGGTCCATGTCCGTCGCACAATAGGCTTGTTGGTCGCGGGTGAGTATCAATGAGCGAAGGTGCGGGCTGTTGGCGACTCTCTGCTCCAGCGTACCGAGCGCTTCGTCACAGGGCTTGCCTGCCAATGGCAGGATCAGGTCCAGATCGCCTTCCATGCGGCCCAGTGCCTGGTCGATGCTGAAAATCGCCTCCTGAACAGAAACCTTGGCATTCTCTTCAAGTTTTCTTTGCAACTGATAGTCCATCATCAGTAACCCGGATAGCACCGGTATTGCGCCGATGGACAATATCAGCAGTAGTTTCCGCCAGTTGATGCCGAGACTCGGTATTGCTGCCATAGGACCGCCGCTCCGTAGAACCTTGCTGTTCGGGTTGAACAGGTCAGCGCTGATCCTATGTGCTTGATGACGCCTCCGGCTGTAGGCCAAAAGTGTTGCAACTTCACAGAAAAGCGGAACCTCGTTGTCGGCTTTACTTCAGCTTGGCGAGCACTTTTTCGGCCAGCTGGGCTGTGGAGGCGGGGTTCTGCCCGGTGATCAGACGATCATCGGACACGACGAACGGTTGCCACGGGTCATCATGCTTGCTGTAGTTGCCGCCGCGCGCGCCCAGTTCGTTTTCCGTCAGGAAGGGGACCACCTTGTCCAGTTCGACCAGTTTCTCCTCGGTATTGGAGAAGCCGGTCACCTGACGGTCCTTGAGCAACAGGCTGTTATCGCTGAGCTTGATGTTCAGCAGCCCGACAACACCATGGCAGACCGCTGCGACTATGCCCTTGTTCTCGTAGACCCGGCGTGCCAGGTCTTGCAGCGGCTGGTTGTCGGGAAAGTCATACATCACCCCGTGCCCGCCGGTGTAATAGATGACGCGGTACTCATCGGCCTTCACCTGGCCAGGGCTCAAAGTGTTGCCCAGGCGGGCCATGAAGCGCTTGTCGTCATACCACTGCCAGTCCAGGTCGGGGGCCATTTGCAGGCTATGCGGGTCGACGGGTACGTAGCCGCCCAGCGGGCTGACATAATCGACCGTGTAACCGGCTTTCTCGACTTTTTCGACAAAGTGCACGGCTTCCCCCAGCCACAACCCGGTCGCCCGTTTGAGGGTCGGATACTTGGCTGTATTGGTCAGCACCACCAGCATTTTCTTGCTCATGACCACGCTCCCGTCGGCAACCTGAATGGGCCGTTGCTCCCTGGCCCGAGGGAAAACCTAATGAGCATAGCTCTCAGGTGCAAGTACGCCATATTGCGTGGCGTGTGTTGTGCTACCGTGAACCACATTCACGGGGCGCCCGAACTTTTCCTGAACCATGCTGGAGTCACGATAGTGGTCGAAAACGGTACGCCGCGCGAGCCTGCGTCGACAGTCATTCTGCAGGCGCCTGTACCACCGGCCGACCTCATGGGCGAACGGATTGCACAGTTCGACTGGGGACGCACATCGCTCGGGCCGCTGCCGCGCTGGCCGGCCTCGTTGCGCATTGCCGTCGACATGATGCACTTGTCACCGTTCCCGTGTGCCGTGGTCTGGGGGCCAGACCTCAACGTTGTCCACAATGCTGGCTACCGGGCGTTGCGGCCGGTTGCCCCGGATGCATTGGGCATGGCCTTCGATGCGCTTTGGAGCGATGTATGGCCGGCGATGGGGCCGTGGGTATTCAAGGCGCTTGAGGGGCACTCGAGTTTTGTCGAGGACCCACCACTGCGTATTGGCTGCGGCGAAGGCGGGGAGCCGTTGTGGTATGCGTTCGGCTACACACCGTTGCGCGATGAACTGGGCAACGTGGCAGGTTTTCTGCACGCGGTGATCGAGACCACGGCCAGCGTCGAGGCGCACCGCCACTGGCGCGAGCAGGCGCAAAGCTTCGAGCAGCAGGTCGAGCGACACCTGGTGGAGCGCGAGCAGTTCTGGCAGTTGTCGCGTGATGCAATGATGACGGTTACGCCCGAGCTGAAGGTGCATGCCGCCAACCCCGCCTGGTACCGCATTCTGGGCTGGGCCGAGGAGCAGGTACAGGGTGTTCCGGTATTGGACCTGGTACATCCGGCCGATCGCGCCGAGGTTGAGGTGGCCGTTTCCGGGTGCCTGCAATACCGCAATGCCGAGCAGATAGAGACGCGCCTGCGTCACTGCGATGGCCATTACCACTGTTTTCGCTGGAGTGCGCGGTTCGATGGCAGCCTGCTGACTGCCGTTGGGCGGGACATCACCGAGGAGCATGAAGAGGCCGCGCGTCAATCCGAAGCCCTGATGCGCAACAACGAACGCCTGGAAGTGGTTGGCCAGTTGGCCGGGGGCATGGGCCATGAACTGAACAACTTGTTGTCCGGCATCGGCGGCAGCCTGGAGTTGCTGCAACGGCGCCTGCAGGAAGGACGGCTGGAGCGCGTGGAGACCTATGTCGAGGTGGCGCGTGATTCGGTGCAGCGTGCCATGGAGCTGACCCATCGCTTGCTGGCGTTTTCCCGTCATCAACCTTTGGCGCCCAGGCCGCTGGATTTCAACCGGCAATTGCGCTTGAGCGAACCACTGCTGCGCAGCACGCTGGGCGCCGAGATGCGTTTGCACTGGCAGCTGGATGTCACGCCGTGGGCGGTGAACCTTGATGTTTCCCAGCTTGAAAATGCCTTGATCAATCTTTGCACCAACGCCCGCGAAGCGTGCCTGGATCGCGGCAATGTCACGCTGCGCAGTGTCAACCAGCGGCTGACGACGTGTTTCCCGGATGAGGGCGGCCTGCCGCCAGGCGACTACGTTGCCTTGCATGTGGAGGATGATGGCCGCGGCATGCCGGCGGTGGACATTGCCAGGGCCTTTGAACCGTTCTTCACCACCAAGCCGGTCGGGCGTGGCTCAGGGCTTGGCTTGTCGATGGTGTATGGGTTTGTCGGCCAGTCGGGGGGCTACGCCTGGATCGAGTCGGAGCCGAACCAGGGCACCAAGGTCTGCATGCTTTTCCCAAGGTGCCATGACCCGCTACCCGAGGCGCCCGCGCTGGTGCAGCGCTCGCAGCGCCTGGCCGGGGGGCAGCGCCTGTTGCTGGTCGATGACGAGCTCGGTTTGCGTGCGGTGATGCGCGAGTACCTGAACGAGCGTGGTTTCGAGGTCATTGATGTGGGCGACGCCAATAGTGCGCTGGAGCGCTTCCGCCATGACGGCCCGTTCGACCTGGTAATCACCGACATCGGCTTGCCGGGTGGTTTCAGTGGCCGCCAGGTGGCCAAGGCCATGCGCATGCAGCTGCCGTTGCAGAAGATCCTGTTCATCACCGGCTATGCGGGTCAGCCGATCGAAGCGCAGTTGCTCGAGCAGCCGGGCACGGCATTGATGAACAAGCCGTTCGCGCTGGCGGACCTGGTGGATGAGGCGCTACGCATGCTCGAGGAGTGAAGCGGTTCAGGGCTTGCCCAGTATCTGGGTCACCTGGGCCTGCAGCTGCTTCAGCTCGAAGGGCTTGCAGATCAGGTGCATGCCCGCCTCTAGGAAACCCTCGCGGGCCATGGCCGTTTCCGCATAGCCGGTGATGAACAGTACTGGCAAGCGTGGGCGCAGGTTGCGTGCAATCTCGGCCAGCTGGCGGCCATTCATGCCGGGCAAGCCGACATCGCTGACCAGCAGATCCACCGGTTGTGTCGAACGCAGAACCTTCAGGCCCTCGTTGGCGTCGGCGGCACTGTGGCAGGCGAAGCCATCCTCGCGCAGGGCCTGGCATAGCAATTGGCGTACATGCGGGTCGTCCTCGACCACCAGCACGTGATGGCCCTGGTAGCCTCGCACGGGCTGCACGGGTTTGACCGGTGCCTGGTCCTGGTCGACATGGCGCGGCAGGTACAGGTCCACCCGGGTGCCTTGGCCGATCTGGCTGTGCAGGGTGACATGGCCGTGGGATTGCTTGCTGAAGCCGTACACCATCGACAGGCCCAGGCCGATGCCCTGGCCGATCGCCTTGGTGCTGAAGAACGGCTCGAAGGCATGCTCCAGCGTGCTTTGCGCCATGCCCTGGCCGTCATCGACGATTCGCAGGCGTACATAGTCGCCGGCGCACAGGGCACCGCCGGGGAATTGCCCGGCACCGATGTGCTGGTTACTTGCCTCGATGCGCAGCTGGCCGCCACTGGGCATGGCTTCGCAGGCATTGAGTAGCACGTTGTCGAGGGCTTCCTGCAACTGCTGGTCATCGGCTTCGACCGACCACAGGCCCTTGGCGATTTGCACGTGCAGGTTCACTGCCGGGCTCAGGCAAGCCTTCAGACGCTTGGCCTGGAGCAGGTCGTGCAGGTCGACCTGCTGGCTGTGCAGCGATTGCCGGGAAGAGAAAGCCAGCAGGCGGTGGGTCAGGCGGGCGGCGCGTGACACCGCCTCGCGGCCCATGCGCAGCACGTTGTCCAGGCCATCGCTGCGGCCCTGGCGCAAGCGCCGGTCGATCAGCTCGAAGCTGCCGCCGATGCTGGTGAGCAGGTTGTTGAAGTCATGGGCGACCCCCCCGGCCAGTTGGCCGATGGCCTCCATCTTGCGCGTCTGGTGGCGGGCGAACTCGCTGCGCTGCTGGTCTTCGCCGGGAGGCGCGGCCTGGGCGTCAAGGCGTTGCTGCAGGTCCTGCAGCTGGTCGCGCGCCAGGTACTGCCGGCGCCGGTTGCGCAGGGCGGACTGGGTCGTGTGCAGCAGCTGGGCGTTTTCGAACGGTGCGACCAGCAGGAACAGGTTGCCTACCGGGTGGTTGGTCGAGCTCTTGGCCGCTTGGCTCCCTTGACCGAGCAGCACGATGGGCAGGTCCGACCAGCACGGTTGCTGGTCGATGAATGCCTGCAGCAACGCGCTTGGGCCCTGTTTGAACACTTGCTCGGCAATGATCGCCAGGCCCGCGCCTTCGGCCAGGCAGGCTTGCAGGTTGGCCAGGTCGACCGCGCACAGGCTGTCGATGCCCGCAGAAGCGAGCAGGCGAGCAGTATCCGCGGCTATTGGCGGGGGCGCCAGGATCAATGCACGTTCGTCCAGCGCCAACGAACTGGCCAAAACGACTCTCCTGCAGGGTGGTCTGATATCCACTGGACCTTGGGCACGGCCCCAGGGTTCAACAAATTTTCGGACGTTGCCTACAGGCCCTGTTGCAGCACGGGGTCGTCCGGGTTCTGCCGCTCCAGTTCGGCCAGCAGTACCTGCACGTTCTGCAACTGGCCGGTTTCCTTCCAGTACTGGATCAGCAACACCCGTGCCCGGCGATTGGCCGGCTGGCGGCTGAGCACGGTTTCCAGTTGCTTTTGCGCGGCGTCGAGTTGTTCCAGTTCATGCAGGGTGACCGCCAGTGTATAGCGGTAGTCGGCGTTGTCCGGGTCCAGTTCGACGGCGCGGGACAAGGCCAGCAAGGCGTATTCGCGCTGCTCGTGGCGGTTCAGCCAGAGCCCCAGTTCGTACTGCAGAAAGGCCGAGTCGGGGCTCAGCGCCAGGGCTTTGCCCAGTACCTGACGCGAGGCGTCGTGATGGCCCTGCCGTTCCAGCAGGCGTACCTGGGTCGCCAGTGCGTCGAGGTTGCCTGGCGCTACCGTCAGGGCTCGTTGCAGGGCTGTGGCGGCCAGGGTGTAGTCGTTTTCGTGCAGGTACAGGCGCGCCAGGTGGACCTGGGCGTCTGCGTCTTCGGGTTGTTGCTCCAGAGCCTGCTGGTATTGCTCCAAGGCGACCTGCAGCGGGCCGAAATACAGGCCGATGTCATCCGGGGCAAGGCCGAGCAGGGCATCTACCGCGGCAAAGCGTACGCTTTGCTCGTCGTCATCCAGCAGCGGGCCGAGTACCAGGCTGCGCTGCGCCGCCGGCAGCAGGCGGCGGATGCCGGCAATGGCTGCACGGCGCACCAGCGGGTCGGCATGTTCCAGGTCCTGGCGGGCGAGTTTCAACGCCTGGGGCGAAGGGTAGTTGGGCAGTTCGGCATACAAGGCCGCTCGGCGGATGGGTGGCAGGTCGGTGCGCTGCAATTGTTGGTACAGCACCCGTGCAGCGCCAGGTTGGCCCTCATGAGCCTGGCGCAGGGCCTTGGCGTAGCTGTGCGCGGGCAGGGTTGGCGGGGCTGGCGGAGTGTCGCGCCACAGGTAGCCGAACAGGGCCGATACCAGGATCAACAGCAGCAGGGCGATCAGGTAGCGGTGGCGTCTGGGCATCGGACGATCCGTGGCGGCGGGAAGGGCAGAGCTTGGGCTAGCCGGAGGGTAATTGCAACCAGGTGCCTGTCTCGACATTTTCTGCGCCTGTGAGACCGAGCGCCGCCCGCGCGGCGCATCGCCGGCAAGCCAGCTCCCACATCTGTTTCGGGCCAGTTACTCCTGCCTCCTGCGCACTCGCACCCTGGGTGCATGGCTGGAGATTGCAGAAGAGCAGCAGCGCTACCTTCGATATCGTGTCGTACAAACAAGGGGTCGCGCGCGCCAGGCACAGAAGAGACTGGCCCGAAACAGATGTGGGAGCTGGCTTGCCGGCGATGCGCCGCGCGGGCGGCGCTCGGTCTCATAGGCGCTGAAGATTCAGAGGCATGCACCCTGCACACACCCTCAATCAGCATAAAAAAGCCCCGCGGACCAAGGCCTGCGGGGCAAACGGTTGGGGGAGGAGCCAACCAAAGGAGCCGTTGAAACGGGTGTATCAGCGCGCGCTGGCTACAGTCTCCGGCTGCCAGCCGCCGCCCAGGGCCTTGTAGATGGAGACGATGCCGCGGTACAGCTCGACCTCGCCCTGGGCTTGTGCATCTTCGGCGCTCAGCCGCTCACGCTCGGCATCGAGCAGCACCAGGTAGTCCACCGTACCCTCGCGATAACGAATCGAGGCCAGTTCCGCCGCCTTGCGGCTGGCATCGCTCTGGCGCATCAGCGACAGCAGCCGCTGCTGGGTCTTGTCGTAGTCGCTGAAGGCGTTGGCCGATTCTTCCAGGGCCAGCAACACCTGCTGTTCATAGTTGGCCAGTGCTCCTTCGGCATCGGCCTTGGCACCGCGCAGGCGGGCGCGCACGCTGCCCAGGTCGAAGGCCGCCCAGGTGATGCTCGGGCCCAGCGCCCAGGCATTGGCTGCCGAGGAGCCGATCTGCGAGCCACGGGCAGCAGTAAAGCCGAGGAAGCCGCTGAGGCTGACGCGGGGGAACAGGTCGGCCGTGGCCACGCCGACGTTGGCGGTGGCAGCCGCCAACTGGCGTTCGGCGCTGCGGATGTCCGGGCGGCGGCGCAGCAGTTCACCCGGGTCACCCACCGGTAGCGCCTTGGCGATGGCCGGCAGGGCTTTGGGCGACAGGTCGACGCTGAGCGCCTCGGGGCGCTGGCCGAGCAGGGTGGCGATGCGATGCCGGGCCCGCGCCTGTTCCGCCTGCAGTTGCGGCACGGTGGCTTCGACCCCGGCCAGGCGCGCGTCGGCCCGTACCACGTCAAGGTCGTTGCCCACGCCGGCATCGCGCAGGGTTTCGGTGATGGCCCGCGATTCCTGCTGGGTCTTGAGGTTGGCCAGGGCGATCTTCTCGCGCAACTGCGCGCCGCGCAGCTGGCCGTAGGCATCGACCAACTCGGCGATCAGGCTGACCTGCAGCTGCTGCAGGTCGGCCGCGGCTACCGCTTCCTGGGCTTCGCTGGCTTCGATCTGGCGCTGGATGCGGCCGAACAGGTCAAGCTCCCAGGCCATGTCCAGGCCCAGGTCGTAGCGCTCGCTGTTCACCCGTTGCGTGGTCTGGCCGGGGACCTGGCCCTTGCCGATGTCGCTGCTGGCGCGGCTGGTGACCACCGGGAACTGGTCGTTCTCGGCGTCTTCACGGATCGAACGGGCCGACTTCAGGCGGGCGAAGGCCACGCGCAGGTCACGGTTGCCGTCCAGCGAAGCCTGCACCAGCTGGTTCAGCACCGGGTCGTCGAACTGCTTCCACCACAGGCTCTCGAAACGGCTACGGTCGTAGGCCTTGGCTTGTACATCGCTGGCCAGCTGCGCAGGCTCGGTGGCCGGCGCCTGGTAGTCCGGGCCTACCGCGCAGGCCGCCAGGGCCAGCGCCAGCAGGCTCGGGGTCAAGGGTTTGAGCAGGTTCATGCATGGCTCTCCAGCGAGTGGGCGCGTTCGGCCTTGCGGGCCTGGCGACGCTCGACGAAACGGCGAATCAGGAAGAAGAACACCGGGGTCAGGAACAAGCCGAACACGGTCACGCCGATCATCCCCGAGAACACCGCCACACCCATGGCATGGCGCATTTCAGAACCTGCACCGGAGCTGAACACCAGTGGAACCACACCCATGATGAAGGCGATCGAGGTCATCAGGATCGGCCGCAGGCGCAGGCGGCAGGATTCCAGTACCGCAGCCAGCGGGTCGAGCCCCTTGGCCTGTTCGTCCTTGGCGAACTCGACGATCAGGATCGCGTTCTTGCACGCCAGGCCCACCAGTACGATCAGGCCGATCTGGGTGAAGATGTTGTTGTCACCACCCGACACGATCACCCCGGTGATGGCCGACAGCAGGGTCATCGGCACGATCAGGATCACCGCCAGCGGCAGGCTCCAGCTTTCGTACTGGGCGGCAAGCACCAGGAAGGCCAGCAGTACGCACAGCGGGAACACGAACAGCGCAGTGTTGCCCGAGAGGATCTGCTGGTAGGTCAGGTCGGTCCACTCGAAGGTCATGCCGTTGGGCAGTTCCTCTTTCAGCAGCTTCTCGATTGCAGCTTCGGCCTGGCCGGAGCTGTAGCCCGGTGCCGCGGCGCCGTTGATCTCGGCGGTGATGAAACCGTTGTAGTGCATCACCCGGTCAGGCCCGGAGGTGTCGCTGACCTTGAGGAAGGTCGCCAGCGGGATCATCTCGCCGAGGTTGTTGCGCACCTTCAGCTGGCCGATCTGCTCGGCATCGAGGCGGAACTGCTGTTCGGCCTGGACGTTGACCTGGTAGGTACGGCCAAAGCGGTTGAAGTCGTTGGTGTACAGCGAGCCCAGGTAGACCTGCAGGGTGTCGAAGATGTCGGTGATCGCCACGCCGTGGGTCTTGGCCTTTTCCCGGTCGATGGCGGCATCGACCTGCGGCACGTTGACCTGGTAGCTGGTGAACAGGCCCGCCAGTTCCGGCACGTTGTGGCTCTTGGCGATGATGTTCTGGGTTTCCTTGTACAGCGCCTCGTAGCCCAGGTTGCCACGGTCTTCGATCTGCAGGCGGAAGCCGCCGATGGTGCCCAGGCCTTGTACCGGCGGTGGCGGGAAGATCGCGATGTAGGCGTCCTGGATGTCGGCGAACTGGGCATTCAGTGCAGCAGCGATGGCCGCCGCCGACTGGCTCGGGTCCTTGCGCTCGTCGAACGGCTTGAGCGGGGTGAACACGATGCCGCTGTTCGGGCTGTTGGTGAAACCGTTGATCGACAGGCCAGGGAAGGCTACCGAGTCGGCCACGCCAGGCTGCTTCAGGGCGATTTCGCTCATGCGCTTGATCACCGCTTCGGTGCGGTCGAGGCTGGCCGCGTCAGGCAGCTGGGCGAACGCCACCAGGTACTGCTTGTCTTGGGCCGGTACAAAACCGGTCGGGGTGGACGAGAAGCCCAGGTAGGTCAGGCCCATCAGGCCGGCATACACGAACAGGGCGATGCCGCTGGAGCGGATGACCCGACGCACGCCGCCGACGTAGCGGTTGGAAGCGCGGTCGAAGAAGCGGTTGAACGGGGCGAACAGCCAGCTGCCCAGCAGTTTTTCCAGGAACCGCGAGAACCGGTCCTTGGGCGCATGGTGGTCCTTCAGCAGCACGGCAGCCAGGGCCGGCGACAGGGTCAGCGAGTTGAATGCCGAGATCACCGTGGAAATGGCGATGGTCAGGGCGAACTGCTTGTAGAACTGCCCGGTCAGGCCGGAAATGAACGCGGCAGGCACGAACACGGCGCACAGCACCAGGGCGGTGGCGATGATCGGCCCGGTCACTTCGCCCATGGCCTTTTGCGTGGCCTCCAACGGTTTCAGGCCCAGGCCGATGTTGCGCTCGACGTTTTCCACCACGACGATGGCGTCGTCCACCACGATACCGATGGCCAGGACCAGGCCGAACAATGACAGCGCGTTGAGCGAGAAGCCGAACAGGTGCATCACGGCAAAGGTACCGATCAGCGATACCGGCACGGCCATCAGCGGGATGATCGAGGCACGCCAGGTCTGCAGGAACAGGATGACGACCAGCACGACCAGCACCAGCGCTTCGAACAGGGTGTGCACCACGGCTTCGATGGAACCACGGACGAACACGGTCGGGTCATAGACGATGCTGTAGTCCATGCCCTCGGGGAAGTCCTTCTTCAGCTCGGCCATCTTCGCCCGCACTTCGTCGGAGATCTCGATGGCGTTGGAGCCTGGGCGCTGGAAGATCGGGATGGCCACCGCCGGCTGGTTGTTCAGCAGCGAACGCAGGGCGTACTGGCTGGAACCGAGTTCGACCCGGGCGATGTCCTTCAGGCGGGTGATTTCGCCATCGGCACCGGCGCGGATGATGATGTTCTCGAACTCTTCCTCATTGACCAGACGACCTTGGGTGTTGATCGACAGCTGGAAGCTGGTCGAACCCGGGGCGGGTGGGGCGCCCAGCTGGCCGGCGGCCACCTGGCGGTTCTGTTCGCGGATCGCAGCCACCACATCACTGGCGGTGAGGTTGCGCGAAGCGGTCTTGTTCGGGTCCAGCCACACGCGCAGCGAGTAGTCGCCCATGCCGAACAGCTGCACATCGCCCACGCCGCCCAGGCGCGCCAGCTCGTCCTTGATGTTGAGGATGGCGTAGTTGGACAGGTAGAGCATGTCGTAGCGGTTGTCCGGCGAGGTCAGGTGCACGACCATGGTCAGGTCGGGCGAGGCCTTGTCGACGGTGATACCGATGCGGGTCACTTCCTCTGGCAGCTTGGGCTGGGTACGGGTGACGCGGTTCTGCACCTGCACCTGGGCGTTGTCCAGGTCGGTGCCCAGAGCGAAGGTGATGGTCAGCGTCAGCTTGCCGTCAGCAGTGGACTGGGAGGACATGTACAGCATGTTCTCCACGCCGGTAATCGCCTGCTCCAGCGGCGCGGCGACGGTTTCGCCGATGACCTTGGGGTTGGCGCCGGGGAAGTTGGCGCGCACCACCACGGTGGGCGGCACCACTTCGGGGTATTCGCTGATCGGCAGCTGGAACAGCGAGATCGAACCCGCGATCAGCAGCACCAGCGACAGCACCGCGGCGAAGATTGGCCGGGTAATGAAGAATTTCGAGAAGTTCATCGGTGTGGTCCCTTAACCGCGTGGCGCCTGGGCGCTGGCGACTTTCACGTTGTTGCCCGCCACCTTCGGCGCCGGGTTGCTGGCCTCCAGGGCCTGGCGCTGCTGGGCTAGGGCGGCGAGGGTCTGTTCGCTGGCCATCGGTGTCTCTTCCGGGGTGACCGGTGAGCCAGGGCGTACGCGCTGCAGGCCCTTGACCACGATGCGGTCGTCCTTGCCCAGGCCGCTGCGCACGATGCGCAGGCCTTCCAGCTTCGGCCCCAGCTCCACGGCGCGGTAGGCGGCCTTGTTGTCCTTGTCCATGACCAGCACGAACTTCTTGCCAAGGTCGGTGCCCACGGCTTCGTCGTTGATCAGCACGGCCTGGTACTGGGCGCTGCCCACCAGCTTCAGGCGTGCATACAGGCCCGGGGTGAACTGGCCGTCGCTGTTGTCGAACACCGCACGGCCACGGATGGTGCCGGTGCGCGGGTTGACCTGGTTGTCGACGAAGTTCATCTGGCCCAGGTGCGGGTTGCCGGTTTCGTTGGTCAGGCCCAGGTACACCGGGGTGCTCTGGCCGCGCTGGCCTTCGCGGGCCAGCTGGGTGTACTTGAGGTACACGCGCTCGTCGGCGTCGAAGTAGGCGTAGACCTTGTCGGTGGAGACCACGCTGGTCAGCGGGGTGACATCGGCGGTGACGATGTTGCCGGCGGTGAACTGGGCGCGGCTGACGCGGCCGCTGATGGGCGCGGTGACACGGGTGAAGCTGAGGTTCAGGCGTGCCAGGTCGAGCTGGGCCTGGATCGCGTCGACCCCGGCGCGGGCTTCGGCGGCGGCGCTGCTACGCGATTCGGCCAGTTCTGCGGAAATGGCGTTGCTGTCACGCAGGCGTTCGCCACGGCGGGCTTCGTTGGCGCTGCGGATGGCGGTGGCCTTGGCTTGCTGTAGCTGGGCTTCGAGGCGGCGGACGTCTGCCTGGAACGGGCGTGGGTCGATCTGGAACAGCAGGTCGCCTTTCTTGACCTGGGCGCCTTCAGTGAAGGCCACCAGGTCGATCTGGCCGGAGACCCGCGGGCGAACCTCGACGGTTTCCGGGGCTTCGAGGCGGCCGGTGAACTCGTCCCATTCGTTGATCGGTTGCTCGATCACCTTGGCCACACTGACCTTCGGCGCGGCGGGAGCCTGCACGGCGTCGGGGGTTCGACCGCAAGCGCTGATCACCACCACTGCCAGGGCAGCGAGGGGGAAGCGCAAGGGTTTGAGTGATTGTTCCATGGAGAACTCCGCCAATGTATTAGTAGTGGGCGGAGTGTGAGTGTCTTGCGCGTGATGCACGAATCGAACGGGGCGAAGGTTATTATCACGATGAATGATATGTGTGGGGCGTTCATCGATTTGTGGCATGATCTTGTTGTAGTGGGTTTAGGTATGGCACCGGCTTTGCCGGTGTTCGCGGGCTTGCCCGCTCCCACAGGTACGGCGCTGGATTTGGTGAATGCGCGGTCCCTGTGGGAGCGGGCATGCCCGCGAAGGGCCGCAAAGCGGCCCCATTTGCTAACCCCGGCAATCTCAGCTCGATACGCGGAACCCATGGGTGCCATCGCGCTCCAGTTGGGCAATCAAGCCGAACTCCCAGTCCAGATACCCCTGCATCGCTTCGTGCGGGTTGTCCGTCCCTTCATAGGGCCGGCGATAACGGTCAGTACGCGCCACGGCCAAGCGCGTTTCGCCGCTCTCCAGCGCCTTGCCCGCCGCTATCCAGCGCGCCGTGCCACCGTCCAGCACGTACACCGGGGTTTGCGTCAGTGCCTGCAAGTCCAGCGCCGCAAAGCGCGCCAGCAGGCTGCTGCCGCAGGTCAGCACATAGCGCTCGGCTACCGGCAAGCGCTCCAGTACCTGTGGCAACTGCGCGCGGATCGCCCAGTAAGCGCCTGGAATGTGCCGTTTCACATAGTTGGCACTGCTGGTGAAGTCCAGCAGCACGGTGCCTGGCGCTTGCAGCCAGTCCTCCAGTTGCTCGACACCGATTTCGGTCACCGCTGGCAACGCCGGCTGCGGCGCCTGCCACTCGCCGGCTGCACTGAAGTCTGCCGCTGACAAACCGTCCAGCACTGCCACCTGCCAGCCCATCTGCGCCAGCCACGAAGCGCTCATGTTGGCCCGCACGCCGTCATCGTCCACCAGCACGATGCGCGCCCCGCGTACGCTGGCGACATGGTCGGTTTCCTGCACCAGCTGCCCGCCCGGCACGCTGCGGCTGGCCGGCAGGTGGCCCTGGGCGTATTCCTCGGGCGTGCGCACGTCGAACAGGTAGGTGGTGCGGCTGGTATCAGCCTGCCAGGCGGCCAGGCCTTCGGGTTCCAGGCGGGCCACGCCGGCGCGGTCGGCCACGCTGCGCGCGCGCTGTGCGGCATCGGCACGGGTGCTGTCGGTAACCTCGGTGAAGCGCCGTTGCTGGCCGTGGGCCAGGGTTTGCCCGGCCAGGGTCCAGCCAATGGTGCCGTTGCGCAGGGCGGCCACCGGGTTGGGGATGCCGGCGTTGACCAGCGACTGGGTGCCAATGATGCTGCGGGTGCGCCCGGCGCAATTGACGATCACCTGGGTGGCAGGGTCGGGCGCCAACTCGGCCACCCGCAGCACCAGTTCGGCACCCGGGACGCTGATGCCACCCGGGATGCTCATGGTCTGGTATTCGTCGAAGCGGCGGGCATCGAGCACCACCACATCGGCCTTGGCATCCAGCAGCGCTTGCACCTGTTCGGCCGCCAGCGATGGGGTGTGGCGCACGCTTTCCACCAGTTCGCCAAAGGCCTTGCTTGGCACGTTGACGTCGCGGAACAGTTCGCCGCCTGCTGCGCGCCAGCCGGCCAGGCCACCTTCGAGCAGTGCCACATCGCTGTAGCCCAGTGCCGTCAGACGCTGGCCGGCCTGGGCCGCCAGGCCTTCGCCGTCGTCATACAGGGTGATGGCGGTGTCGCGCCGGGGGACCCGGGCAAACACCTCCAGCTCCAGTTTCGACAACGGAATGTTGGCGGCGAACAACGGGTGTGCCTGGGCGAACGGGTCTTCCTCGCGTACATCGATCAGCGCCAGTTCTTCATGGGCCAGCAATGCCCGACGAATGTCGTGGAAGGCGCGGGTGGCTACGGTACTCATGGGGCAGGGTTCTCTTTGGACAGGTCCTAGATATTGGGCAGAAGGGTGTTGGAATAGCCGGAAATGAACGGTTTCTCGCTGCCGTCGGGCAGGTACACGGCACGGCTGACGGCGCCGATGTTGGCGCCATACACGTGAATGCTGATCGACACCTGGTCGGCGAAGGCGTTGCTGACCTGGTGGATATCACCGATGCGCGGCGATACGGCTTCCACGTGGCCAGGGTCGATGCGCACCGGCTCGCCTGCCGGTAGCAACGCACCGTGCTCGCTACGGACAAAGCCTTGCGAGTATTCGGCGCCACGCAACATGCCGATCAGGCCCCACACCCGGTGGTCGTGGATCGGCGTCTGCTGGCCTGGCCCCCAGACGAAACTGACGATGGAAAAGCGCTGGCGTGAATCGCAATGCAGAAGGTATTGCTGGTAACGGGCCGGGTCCGGCTGCGCCAGCGCTTCGGGCAGCCAGTCGTCATGGGCGACCAGGCTGCGCAGCAGGCCCTGGCCCTGGTCGAGGAGGGTGGCTTCGTCGGTTTCCCGGTCCAGCAGTTGCGAAAGTGCGTCGATGAAGTGGCGCAGGCGCTCGAGGCGCAGGGGTTGGCTCATGGTTCAGGCTCGGCTGACGGTTTGGTTAAACCCTAGCAAATGCGGTGAGTATTCTTAAAAGTAAAAATATTCATAAGCTAATATGCAAAAAATGCATTTACAGCTTGGCTGATCTGTTTTGAAATGGGCGCAACGAACAGCAAGCCCCGCGATTACCCCACGAGACCGCACGCGCGGATCGGCCTTATGTACCTCGACGGTACCTGGAGACGAACGTGCGATACCTCAAGCAATTGGCCGCCGGTGTGCTGGCCAGCTCCCTCAGCCTGGCGGCCGCCGCGCAAACCCTGGTGGTTGGCGACCAGAGCTTCAATGCCCGCGCCGTGATGGAAGCGGCCGGCGTGCTCGACGACCTGCCCTATACCCTGGAATGGAAGCAGTTCACCGCCGGCTCGCCGGTGGCCGAGGCGCTGAACGTGGGCAGCCTGGACATCGGCCTGCTGGGCGATGCGCCGCCGTTGTTCCTCGGTGCGCTGGGTGCGCCGATCAAGGTGATTGCGGTCAGCCGGCAGAACCTGGAGGGCGTAGCCATCCTGGCACGCAAGGACTCGAACATTCACCGCCTCGAAGACCTGCGTGGCAAGCGCGCGGCGATCTGGAAGGGTTCCTGGAGCCAGCAACTGCTGTTCAGCGCGCTGGACAAGGCTGCGGTGCCGCGTGACGCCCTGGAGCTGCGCTACCTCAGCGCCCTGGATGCGTCGCATGCCCTGGATGGTGGTTCGGTGGACGTGATCGCCACCTGGGAACCCTATGTCACCCAGCAGGAGCGCCAAGGCGCGCGGGTGCTGGCCACGGCCGAAGGGCTGATCCCGGCACAGAGTTTCGTGGTGGCCAATGCCAAGGCGGTGGAGGCCAAGCGGGCGCAGATCAGTGATTTTCTCCAGCGCCTGAAGAAGGCCCGTGACTGGACCCTGAGCGACCCCGCCCACACCGAGGCGTATGCCGATGCCTGGGCCAGGCGCACCCGTGCCGACCGCGACATTGCCCGGGCCTGGTTTGCCAGGGCGCGTACCGATGTGGCGGCGCTGAACCCGCAGGTGATCGTGGAGGCGCAGAAGACCGTGGACTTCTTTGCCGGGCTGGGGCTGATCAAGGCCTACCCGGCGGCCAGCCTTTTCGATACCTCGTTCGCGGCGGCGTTCGAGCATTGATTACGCCTGTACCGGCCCTTTCGCGGGCATGCCCGCTCCCACAGGGACTGCATGGTTTTCAAGACCTGTGAGGTACCTGTGGGAGCGGGCGTGCCCGCGAAGAGGCCGGTACTGGCAACATCTTTACTGAGGATTTCCCATGACCCGCAAGATCAAGCTTGGCGCCCTGACCATGGGCTGCGGCGGCCCCGGCCGGCACAACCTGTGGCTCGACCCGGAGCTGCCTGCCGACGCCAGCGTCAATATCGACTGGTACATCGACATCGCCCGCCAGGCCGAGGCGGCGTTGTTCGACCTGATGTTCATCGTCGACAGCCAGTACATCACCCCCGGCTCGCCGTCCCATTACCTCAACCGCCTGGAGCCGCTGACCCTGCTCTCGGCGCTGGCGGTAAGCACACGCCACATCGGCCTGGTCGGCACCCTGACCACTTCCTACAACGAACCCTTCAACGTCGCCCGCCGCCTCGCCTCGCTGGACCTGATCAGCAAGGGCCGCGCCGGCTGGAACGTGGTCACCAGTGGCGACGCCGGCACCGCCGGCAACTATGGCCGTGACGAGCACTACGACTACGACACCCGCTATGCCCGCGCCCAGGAGCACGTCGCCGTGGTGCAGGGCCTGTGGCGCTCCTATGAAGACGGCGCCTTCCCGCGCAACCGGGCTACCGGGCAGTTCCTCGACCCCAGCCGGATGCATGCCCTGAACCACAAGGGCGAGCACTTCTCGGTGGTGGGGCCGTTGAACATCCAGCGCTCGCCACAGGGCCAGCCGGTCATCTTCCAGGCCGGCGATTCGCAGCAGGGGCGTGACCTTGGGGCCGCCACGGCGGATGTGATCTTCACCCACGCCGCCAGCATCGAGCAGGGCCAGGCGTTCTACCGTGATGTGAAGGGCCGCGCCGCGCGACTGGGGCGTGACCCCGAGCAGTTGCTGGTATTGCCCGGGGCCGAGATCTATGTCGGCGACACCGACGAACACGCCCGTGAAATCGAGCGCCATTACCACCAGCAGGACCACAGCTTCGAGCTGGCGCTCAAGGAGTTCGGGCGCAACTTCGGCTGGCACGACTTCAGCCAGTACGACCTCGATGCGCCATTCCCGCAAGAAAGCCTGGAGCACGCGCGCAGCAGCTTCTTCACCAACGCCAGGCGCATTGCCGACCAGGCACGGGAGCAGGGCTTGAGCTTGCGCCAGGCGGTGGAGTTCGGCCGCCAGTTGCGGCCGGGGGCCTTCGTCGGTTCGCCGGCAACGGTAGCGGCCAGAATGGCCGAGTGGTTCGAGGCGCGGGCGCTGGATGGTTTCAACATCTATATCGGCCACCCCGGGCAGTTCCGCCGCTTTACCGAGCAAGTGGTGCCGCTGCTGCAGGAACGCGGGGTATACCGCACCGCCTACGAGGGCACCACCCTGCGTGAAAGCCTGGGCCTGGGCATTCAGTGAATGCTCGAGGCCAGTTCGAAGATCGGCATGTACATCAGGATCACGATCAGGCCGATCAGCAGGCCGATGAAGGTCATCAGCAGTGGTTCGAACAGCTTGACGAACCATTCCACCCAACGGCCGATTTCCTGGTCATGGAAGTCGGCGCAGCGCTCCAGCATCTCGCCCAGGTTGCCGGACTGCTCGCCGGCCCGCAGCAGGCGCAGCGATACCGGCGTGACCAGTTGCCCGGCCTCCAGCGCGTCGGACAACGGCAGCCCTTCGCCGACCCGCTGGCTGGCGTGCTCCAGGCCCTGGGCCGCCGCGCTGCCGAGCAGGCCGCGGGCCATGCCCATGGCGGTGAGGATGGGGATACCGCCTTGCAGCAGGATGCCCAGCGAGCGGTAGAAGCGCGCCAGTTCGTACATCATCAGGCGTTGGTGCAGTGCCGGCAGGCGCCGCAGCTGGCAGGCTGCCCAGCGCCGCACCCGTGGCTGGCGGCGCAGCAGCCACAGCGCCATGACCACGCCGAGGGTGCCAAACGCCAGTGGCAGTTGCTGGGCATGCAGGAACAGGCCGATCTGCATCAGCAGCCGAGACAGCCAGGGCAACTCGGTGCCCATGCCCTCGAATACCTGGCTGAAACGCGGCACCACGTAGCCAAGCAGGAACAGCACCACGCCACCGCCCACCAGCAATAGCAGCAACGGGTACACCGAGGCGCCCACCAGCTTCTGCCGTACCAGGTCCAGGCGCTGGCGGTAGCTGATGTAGCGGGCGAGGGCGTCGCCCAGTGCGCCGGTACGCTCGCTGGATTGCACCAGCGCCACGTACAGCGGCGGGAATACCCGTGGCTGCTGGCCCAAGGCCTGGGACAGCGAGCGGCCTTCGTACAGTTGGCGGACCAGTTCGGCGAGCACTTTGCGCGTTGCCGCTGCGGGGGCCTTTTCCGCCAGGCTCTCCAGCGCGTCGATCAGCGGCAGGCCGGCGTTGAGCAGGGTCGACAGTTCCTGGCTGAACAGCACCAGGTCAAAGCTTGCTTCGCGGCGCCAGGCCATGCCGCGCAAGGCGCCGCCGTGGCCGCGCAGGCTGAGCACGCGCAGGCCCTGGTCCTCGGCCTGGCGGCGGGCCTGGTCGGCGTCCTCGGCGTCGATCTGCAACTGCACCACACCCTGCCTGCCCAGGGCCTTGAGGCTGTAGCGCATGGCCGTTCTCCCTACTGCCAACTGGTGATTTCGGCGTTTTCCCCGTCGCCACCGGGCTGGCCGTCCTTGCCCATCGACAGCAGGTCGTACTCGCCGCCGTTCTCGCCAGGTTGCCGGTAGATGTACGGGCGGCCCCACGGGTCTTGCGGCACGGCCTTCTGCAGGTACGGGCCGGTCCAGCGCGCTTCGCCACTGGGGGCGATCACCAGGGCCTGCAGGCCTTGCTCACTGCTGGGGTAGTGGCCGACTTCGAGGCGGTACAGGTCCAGGGCCTTGCTCAGCCCCTCTATCTGCGCCCGCGCCACCTTGGCCTCGGAGCGGCCTAGCTGGCTGAAGTACTTGGGCGCGACGATACCGGCCAAAAGGCCGAGCACCACCAGCACCACCAGGAGTTCAAGCAGGGTGAAGCCACGTTGAGGGTTGGTTCTGCGCTGCATGGTGAAGCCCTCCGCTGCATGGGGACAAGCTTTTGCAGGCTCCATGCAACAGCCGTGCACGCCTGCGCTGGCGCCTTGCACCATGCGGTATGCAAAGCGGCACAGTGCTTGCGTCGTGGTCATCGACCTCGGGCTTTCCGGGGTATATCCCCCAAATTTGGGGGTACCACGAAGAGGCGACCGACATGCGTGGACTCATTCTCGGTTTGATCTGGCTGGTGGCAGGTGCTGCCCAGGCCGATGTGTACATTTCCATCGACGCCAAAGGCAGCTACATACTGACCAACGTCCATCGACCCGGGCGCCTCTATGAAACGGTGATCAGCGAGCCGAAGGCCCAGGCCGGCCCGGCCAACGCGCAGCTCATCACCGGCCGCCCCTACGCCAAGCTGGTCGCCGCCGCGGCGCGTACCCACGACGTCCCCCCGGCGTTGCTGCATGCGGTGATCAAGGCCGAGTCCGGCTACAACCCCAAGGCCCGTTCACCGGCGGGCGCCGTGGGGCTGATGCAACTGATGCCGGATACCGCCCGCGAGATGGGCGTGGAAAACCGCCTGGACCCGGAAGACAACGTGCAGGGCGGGGCCCGCTACCTCAAGCGCATGCTCAACTTGTTCGACAATGACATCACCCTGGCCGTGGCGGCCTACAACGCCGGCCCCGAAGCTGTGTTGCGCCGTGGTGCGGTACCGCCGTTTGCCGAGACCCGGCGCTATGTACCGAATGTGCTGCGGGAGTACCGCCGGTTGCAGGGGTTGACGGGTGATTAGCCTCTGTAGCCCCTTTCAAAGCTGGCGCGACCCCTGTGGGAGCGGCTTTAGCCGCGAAGAATCCAACGCGGTGCATGGCACCGGCTGCGCCGGTGTTCGCGGCTAAAGCCGCTCCCACAGGGACCGTGTGAGCATCTGGATTTTTGCAAGGCAGGTGCGTTCAGTACGGGAAACAAAACAATACCCTTCGGCGGATGCCACCAAGCTGACCCGATGGTTTCCCCAACTCTGGGCTATAACCTTCTGAAGGTGCCCAGTTGTGGAGTCCGCCATGGACATCGCCCCTCGTTCCGACGCTATTGAAGTACCCGCCGGTAACGAACTGGCCACCCCACGCAAGCCGTTCAACCTGCTGCGCTGGTACGCCTGGGTCAGCCTGGCCATCATCCTCTCGGTAGCGGTCGGACTGGGGTTGATTTCCAGCCGTTTCATCATCGACGAGAGCATCGAGCGCGATGCCTTGCTCACCGCGCAATTCATTACCTCCATCGCCGATGCCGAAGTGCGCCATGTGTCGATCCCCAATGTGCGCACCATGGGTGAACTGCTCGACCCGCGCATCGACCGCGCCAACCTGCTCGATGTCGACCCGGACGCCCGGCGCAGGGCGCGTGGCGAGTTCCTCGACCACATCGCCCACCTGCCCGACATGCTGCTGGCCAACATCTATGCCCCGGACCGTACGGTGATCTGGTCCAGCAACCCGGCGCTGGTCGGCAAGCTGATCGAAGGCGACCAGGACCTGGAGCAGGCCTTCGAATACAAGATGCGAGTCTCGGCCAGCTACCACAACTTCGAACAGGCCCGCGCCGAGCAGAAGTTCATCATCCCACCCGAGCAGTTGTTCATCGAGAACTACATTCCGCTGTTCGATGCCGATGGCGAGCAGGTCACGGCGATGGTCGAGATCTACAAGGAGCCCCATGACCTGATCGTGCGCATCGAGCATGGCCTGATCCTGATCTGGCTGGCGATCACCGTCGGTGCCGGGCTGGTCTACGTCGGCCTGTACGGCATCATGCACCGCGCCGCGCGCTTGCTGTCGGTGCAGCAGAAGCGGCTGATCAGCAACGAAACCTACGTGGCACTGGGCGAGGTGTCCTCGGCGGTAGCCCACAGCCTGCGCAACCCGCTGGCCAGCATCCGTTCCAGTGCCGAGCTGGCCCAGGCGTTCGACGACGGCCCGGCGCAGCGCAATGTCAACGACATCATCAGCCAGGTCGACCGCATGTCGCAGTGGATCCGCCAGATGTTGCAGTCATTGCGCCCGCTCAACGATGAGGCAGTGGCGGTGGATTTGCCGCTGGCATTGCAGGAAAGCCTGCAGACCTACGCGGTGCTGCTGGCGCGTGGCGGCGTGAGCCTGGACCTGCAACCGTTACCGGCGGTGCAGGTGCTGGGGCACCCGGTGTTACTGCGGCAGATTTTCAGCAGCCTGATCGCCAACGCCCTGGAGTCGATGGAGCAGGGTGGGCGGTTGCGTGTCGAGGTGGTGCGCCATGACCGGCGTAACCTGACCCTGCGCCTGTCCGACAACGGCAAAGGCATGAACGAAGAGCAGCAGCGCATGGCCTTCCGGCCTTTCTTCACCACCAAGCAGGGTGGGTTGGGCGTGGGCCTGGTGTTGGTCAAACGCATCATGGAACGCTTCGGTGGCAGCGTCCGGCTCAGCAGCAGTGAAGGCCATGGCACCCGGGTTTCGTTGAGTTTCCGGCTGATCGAGTCCTCATGATTTACATTGATAAATCTTCGTATCTTGTTGTTTATAAAGGACATATGTTTTTGGGGTGAAAATCCCCAAATGTGGGGGATTATCCTCCATGCGAATCTAGGAAAATTCATTAACCTATTGATTATAAATAACTAATAAAATCAATCAGGTGGCTGGCTGGGTTCTTGCAACGTGACAGGCGGAGCGCAACACACGACAAATGGCAGCTGCGGCTGCACGGGTGGAGTGCTATCAATTGGCTACTGTTCGTCGCCTTGATGCATTTCTGAACGGACGCCCTGCGCGGGAAGCACGCGATGCAGATGCTGGATAATGAAGTGCCAGACAAGGCCAGTACTACCGCCAGCGGTGTGGCCGTGCCATTGCGCGAATTCAACCTGCTGCGCTGGTTCTCGGTCATCAGCCTGCTGATCATCGCCTCGGTGGCAGGCGGGCTGGGCTATGTGTCGACGCGTTTCGTGGTGCGCGACAGCGTCGAGCGCGATGCCATGCTCACCGCCCAGTTCATCCAGGCCATGGCCCAGGCCGAAGTGCGCCATTCGCAGTTGCCGCCGGGCACCACCATGGGCGAGTTGCTTGACCCGCGCCTGGACCAGCAGCACCTGCAGTTCACCCCGGACCTGGCTGAATCTACCCGGGTCGAGTTCCTCGACCATGTCGAGCACCTGCCGGACACCTTGCTGGCCAATGTCTATGCACGCGACCGCACCATCGTCTGGTCGACCAACCGGGAGCTGATCGGCAAGCGCATCGAGGCCGATGGCGACCTCGACCGCGCCTTCCGCTCGCGCAAGGCGGTGTCGGCCAGCTACCACCAGGCCGACGATGACCGCGAAGAGCAGAAGTTCCAGCGTGAGCCGCGTTACCTGTTCATCGAGAACTACATCCCGCTGTTCGACAGCCAGGGCGAGCAGGTGCTGGCGATGGTGGAGATCTACAAGGAGCCGCAAGACCTGGTGCGGCGCATCCAGCGCGGCTACGTGCTGATCTGGGCCTCGACCCTGGTGGGCGGGGCGCTGGTCTACTTCGGCCTGTTCTGGATCGTGCGCCGCGCGGCGCAGCTGCTGCACCTGCAGCAGGATCGGCTGGTGGCCAGTGAAACCTATGTGGCCCTGGGCGAGATGTCGTCGGCGGTGGCGCATAGCTTGCGCAACCCGCTGGCCAACATCCGCTCCAGCGCAGAACTGGCCCAGGAAATCGCCAACCCCGCAGCGCAGAAGAACATCACCGACATCATCAGCCAGGTCGACCGCATGTCGCGCTGGGTGCGTGACCTGCTGGTGTCGCTGCGCCCGACCAGTGACGACGCCGAGGCCGTGGACCTGGTGACGGCCATCGAGGACACCCACCTGGCCTTCGCCCAGCAGATCGAACGCAACGGCGTGCGCTTCTGCTACGAAGGCCCCGGGGCTCAATGGGTGGCCAGCCAGCCGCTACAACTCACGCAAATTCTCAACACCCTGTTCTCCAATGCCCTGGAAGCCATGCCCGAAGGCGGCATGCTGCGTGCCCAGGTCAATGTGCAGGATGGGCAGCGTGCCGAGTTCGTCCTCAGCGATACCGGCAAGGGCATGAGCCAACAGCAGGAACGGATGGTGTTCAAGCCGTTCTACACCACCAAGCAGGGCGGCCTCGGCGTAGGCCTGGCCCTGGTCAAACGCATCATGGAACGTTTTGGCGGCTCGGTCAGCCTGAGCAGCCGCGAAGAGGAAGGAACCCGCGTCAGCCTCACATTCAATATCGCAGCGGGAGGGGACCATGGAGCACAGCATCCTGGTAGTCGAGGATGATGAAATTCTCGCCGACAATATTCGC
This sequence comes from Pseudomonas sp. B8(2017), assembly GCF_002113575.1. Taxonomy (NCBI): domain Bacteria; kingdom Pseudomonadati; phylum Pseudomonadota; class Gammaproteobacteria; order Pseudomonadales; family Pseudomonadaceae; genus Pseudomonas; species Pseudomonas sp. B8(2017). The sequence continues at coordinate 104,311 of NZ_NEIO01000014.1, forward strand.
ACCTACCTCAGCCTCAAGGGCTTCGAGGTCACCGTGTGCCACAGCGCGGAACTGGCGCTGGAGCAGATCAAGCGGGGCCAGCCCGATGCGGTGCTGACCGACAACTCGCTGCCGGGCATGAGCGGGCACGACCTGCTGCGTACCTTGGTGGCGCAGGTGCCGGACCTGAAAGTGATCATGATGACCGGCTACGGCAATGTCGAAGATGCCGTGCAGGCAATGAAGGAGGGCGCCTTCCATTACCTGACCAAGCCGGTGGTGCTGGCCGAGCTCAAGCTGACCCTGGACAAGGCACTGGCTGCCGAGCGCATGGAGCGCACGTTGTCGTTCTACCAGGAGCGCGAGGCGCAGAAGTCCGGGTTGCAGGCGTTGATCGGCGAATCACCGACGATGCTCACCCTCAAGCACACCCTGCGCCAGGTACTGGATGCCGAGCGGCGCATGGCCAGCGACGACTTGCCACCGGTGCTGATCGAAGGCGAGACCGGTACCGGCAAGGAGCTGGTGGCCCGCGCCCTGCATTTCGATGGTTCGCGCAGCAAGGGGCCGTTCATAGAATTCAACTGTGCCTCGATCCCGGCCAACCTGCTGGAGGCCGAGCTGTTCGGCCACGAGAAGGGCGCCTTCACCGATGCCAAGGAGCGCCGGGTGGGCCTGGTGGAGGCTGCCGATGGCGGCACCTTGTTCCTCGACGAGATTGGCGAGATGGACCTGGTGCTGCAGGCCAAGCTGCTCAAGTTGCTGGAAGACCGCAGTATCCGCCGGATTGGCGCGGTGAAGGAGCGCAAGGTCGACCTGCGGGTGATCAGCGCTACCAACTGCAACCTGGAGCAGATGGTGCAGCAGGGCAAGTTCCGCCGCGACCTGTTCTTCCGCCTGCGCATCATCGCCCTGAAGGTACCGCGCCTGTATGCCCGCGGGCAGGACGTGCTGCTGCTGGCGCGGCATTTCCTGGCCCATCATGGCCGGCGTTATGGCAAGCCGAACCTGCGCTTTTCCGCCGAGGCGGAAAACCTGATGCTCGGTTACAGCTGGCCAGGCAATGTGCGCGAACTGCGCAACATGCTGGAGCAGACCGTGCTGCTGGCACCGAACGAGGTGGTGCAGGCGCATCAGCTCAACCTGTGCATGACCCTGATCGACGAACCGCTGGTGCAACAGGCGGCGCCTGCGGTGTTCGAAATGCCCCGGCACGAACCCGAGCCCGGCACCAGCCTGCCGGACATGGAGCGCGACCTGGTGTGCAAGACCCTGGACCGCACGGACTGGAACGTGACCAAGTCGGCGCGCATGCTCGGGCTGTCGCGGGACATGCTGCGTTACCGGATCGAGAAACTGGGGCTGACCAGGCCGGACAAGCGCCAGTGGTGAGGCCCCCGTGGGAGCGACATTTGTAGGAGCGGCCTTGTGTCGCGAAAGGGCCGCAACGCGGCCCCGGGATTGATGCGCAACAGTTGAAATTGCTGGGGCTGCTTTGCAGCCCTTTCGCGACACAAGGCCGCTCCTACAGGGATTGCGGCAACTTTAAGAATTTGAGCGCATTGATCAACGCTGATTATCGGCTGCTCCCTGCCGCCCGGTACCTTCCGAGCCACTGCCATCCATCCCCGGCAAATCCCGGTTGTCATTCTGTTCAGCGGGCGGGCTGTCCGGGTCGTTGCCTTTTATGCGTGGGTCGGTGTCCCGCGGCATGGGCTTTTCGATCGGGTTGAGGGTGCTGTCCGCGCCCGGCTTGGGCGCCGGGTTGTGCGGGTCGTCGGGATAGGTGGGGCCGGTGCCGGCAGCTATGGCCAATGGCGCGGCGAGCAGGGCAATCAGCAGGATGCTTGAGCGGGGCATGGCAGGCTCCTTTGCTTCTGGTAGGGCTGATACTTCCGTTCGGCCCTACCCGAAGCTTCAAGGTGCCATTACCCCGATCAACGGTTACACCACCAGCGACAGCAACATGATGAAGATGATGCCGACGATCGACAGGATGGTCTCCATCATGCTCCAGGTCTTGAAGGTTTCCGCCACGGTCATGTTGAAGTACTGCTTCACCAGCCAGAAACCGGCGTCGTTGACATGGGACAGGATCAACGAGCCGGCGCCGGTGGCCAGCACCAGCAGCTCACGGTTGACCCCAGGCACCAGGTCGATCACCGGTGCGACGATGCCCGCGCCGGTGATGGTGGCGACCGTCGCGGAACCGGTGGCGATGCGGATTACCGCCGCTACCAGCCAGGCCAGCATGATCGGCGAAATCTCCGCCTGCACGGCCATCTGCCCGATCACGTTGCCCACGCCGGTGTCTACCAGCATCTGCTTGAAGCCGCCGCCGGCACCCACGATCAGCACGATCGCCGCGGTCGGTGCCAGGCTCTGGTCGAGCATCTTCATGATCTGCTGGCGGTTGAAACCACGGGCCGAGCCGAAGGTGTAGAAGGCCAGCAGCAGGGCAGCGAGCAGGGCGGTGATGGGGTGGCCGATCAGGTCCATCCACTGGCGCACGATGTGCTCGGCTGGCAGCACCACGTCGGCGAAGGTCTTCAGCAGCATCAGCACCACCGGCAGCAGCACGGTGACCAGGGTGATGGTGAAGCTCGGCAGGTTGCCCTGGTCGGACTCTTTGGCGATCTGGTCCATCAGCTCCTGGGACGGGGTGCCCGGGATGTAGCGGGAAATGAAGTTACCGAACAGCGGGCCGGCGATGATGGCGGTAGGCAGCGCCACGATCAGGCCATAGAAGATGGTCTTGCCGATGTCGGCATGGAAGATGCCGATCGCCAGCAGCGGGCCCGGGTGCGGGGGCACCAGGCCGTGCACCACCGACAGGCCGGCCAGCAGTGGAATGCCGATCTTGATCAGCGACACGCCGGAACGCCGGGCGACGATGAACACCAGCGGAATCAGCAGCACGAAGCCGATCTCGAAGAACAGCGGAATGCCCACCAGGAAGGCGGCGAACATCATCGCCCAGTGCACGTTCTTCTTGCCGAAGGCACGGATGAGGGTTTGCGCGATCTGGTCGGCCCCCCCGGAGTCGGCCATCAGCTTGCCAAGCATGGTGCCCAGGGCAAGCACGATGCCGACGAAGCCCAGCACGCCGCCAAAACCGTCCTGGAACGATTTCATGACCTTGGCCACCGGCATGCCGGAGGTCAGGCCAAGGAAGCCGGCCGCGATAGTCAGGGCGACGAAGGGGTGGACTTTGAAGTGGGTGATCAGCAGGATCAGCCCGACGATGGTAACCAGCGCGTCGAGCAGCAGGAAGGTATCAGTAGCCAGTCCGAACATGGTTTGAAGGCCTCGGTCTTATCGTTGTTTTGGCGTAGCTTTTTTGCAACTTTGCTTGCGCTTATGGGGCAGGGTAGCGCTGTCTTGGGTGGGCCGGGAAAGCCGCCAGGGTCAGGCGGTTTGTGCCAGGCCCGGCTCACCGCGGCCCTTTAGCCAGCTGTCCACCGCTTCGGCAAGCGCTTCGATGGGCTGGGTGGCGTCAAGCGCGATAGTCAGGGGTTCGCCGTGTGGCGCCTCGAGGGCAGCGAACTGGCTGTCGATGAGGCTCGCCGGCATGAAATGCCCGGGGCGGGCCAGCACGCGTTTTTCCGCCTCGGCGGGTGACAGCTCGAGGAACACGAACACCAGCCCGGGCATGGCATCGCGCAGGGAGTCGCGATAGCGGCGCTTGAGGGCCGAACAGGTCAGGATCGGACGTTCCCCGGCCTGGGTCGTGGCTTGCAGCTCCTGACCAAGACGCACCAGCCAGCCGGCACGGTCGCTGTCGTCCAGGGGGATGCCAGCGCTCATCTTGCGGATGTTTTCGGCAGGGTGGAAAGCGTCGCCTTCGATCAGGCGGCCGCCGCTTCGGGCGGCGATGGCAGCGCCGATGCAGCTTTTGCCGCAACCGGCCACGCCCATCACCACGATGGCGGACAGGGGAGAATTCATCAGTACCTCCTGCGGGTGAGATAGCGCTGTCTCGTCGTCGACGAACAGCCACCTCCCCGGTGTTATTGATCTTGTCCTTACGCAGTATGGACGCTTGGCGGCGAGCGCGCGGTGGCTGCTACCAAAGATTACATTGCCTGCGTCCTGAGACAGCGCTACCTTAGTGGCCGTTCCCTTTCCTTGCAAGTAGTAAAATTACAACATCCATGTCCCGCACCGGCTCCCGCACCACAGGTCGTCCCACCCTGGCAGAAGTTGCCAGGCTTTCCGGGGTTTCCCCGATTACCGCCTCGCGCGCCCTGCGTGGGGTCAGCACGGTTGCGCCGGAGCTGGTGGAAAAGGTCGTTGCTGCCGCGGCGAGCCTTGGCTACGTGGCCAACCCGGCGGCCCGTGCCCTGGCGTCGGCGCGCAGCCAGTCGGTGGTGGTGTTGATCCCGTCGCTGTCCAACCAGCTGTTCATCGATACGCTGGAAGCCATTCATGAGGTCATGCGCCCGCGCGGGCTCGAGGTGCTGATCGGCAACTATCACTACGATCTTGCCGAAGAAGAGAACCTGATCCGCAACTACCTGGCCTACCAGCCCTGCGGCATGCTGCTGACCGGTTTCGAGCGCAGCGAGGCATCGCGGCAGATGCTGGCGGCCAGTGGTGTGCCCTGTGTGCACATGATGGAACTGAATGGCGAGGCCGGGGCGTTGTCGGTCGGTTTCTCGCAGCAGCAGGCCGGGCGCGCCGCGGCCCGCCACCTGATCGAGCGCGGGCGCAAGCGCCTGGCGTTCATTGCCGCGCAGCTCGACCCGCGGGTGATGCAGCGTGCCGAAGGGTTCCGCCAGGCATTGGCCGAGGCCGGCTTGCAGGCGGCCGAGCTGGAAGTGCTGGCGCCGGAGCCTTCTTCCATTGCCCTGGGCAGCGCGTTGTTCAGCCAGCTGCTGCAACAGGCGCCAGATGTCGACGGTATCTTCTTCTGCAACGACGACCTGGCCCAGGGCGCGGTGCTGCAGGCATTGCGCCAAGGGGTGGAGGTGCCGCGGCAGGTGGCGATGGTCGGTTTCAACGACCTGCCGGCTTCGGCGCACATGGTGCCGCGGCTGACCTCGATTCGCACGCCTCGGGCCGCCGTGGGGCGCGGTGCTGCGCAGGCGTTGCTGGCGTTGCTCGATGGCAAGCGGGTGCCGAATGCGCAGCAGGACCTGGGCTTCGAGTTGATGGTGCGGGAGAGTTCCTGAGCCCGGGCGCTTGCCCATCCTGGTCAAGAAGCGCGCTCCGTACTATGAATGCATTAATTACAAGGTGATAGCACTGTGCTTGCATGGCGCTAACGGCGATCTATGCTCAGGACACCGCGCATACAGGAGCCCGGCGTCATGTTCGATTTCCACCGCAAGTCCGATCTGGTCGAGATCCAGCGCAGTCATGAGGCCTTGGCCAGCTTGCAGGCCAAGCTGGCGGCGATCAGCCGCTCCATGGCAATGATCGAGTTCACCCCCGACGGCACGATCCTCGATGCCAATGAGCGCTTCTGCCAGGCCATGGGCTACAGCGCCGAGGAGTTGCGCGGCAAGCACCACCGGCTGTTCTGCGACCCTGGCTACGCGAAAAGCGCCGAATACCAGCAACTGTGGCGTGAACTGGGGCAGGGCAAGGCCATCAGCGGTACCTTCGAGCGCATCGACAAGGCCGGCCGCGAAGTCTGGCTGGAAGCCAGCTACATGCCGGTACTGGACGAGCAGCTCCAGGTCACCAGCGTTATCAAGGTGGCATCCGACATCAGCCAGCGGGTGATGGAGGAGCACGAGAGCGAAAGCCTGCTCAAGGCCATCAGCCGCTCCATGGCGGTGATCGAATTCACCCCGCAAGGCCGGGTGATCAAGGCCAACCAGAACTTCCTCGACACCATGGGCTATCGCCTGGACGAGGTGGTCGGTCGCCATCACGGGCTGTTCTGCCTGGCGCATGAGCGCGAATCGGCCGAGTACCGCGAGTTCTGGGCATCGCTCAACCGCGGCGAGTACCACTCGCACCGTTTCGAGCGTGTCGACAAACATGGCCAGACGGTCTACCTGGAGGCCTCCTACAACCCGATCTTCGACAGCAAGGGCCGCTTGTACAAGGTAGTGAAGTTCGCCAGCGACATCACCCGCCAGGTCAGCACCCAGCAAAGCGCGGCCGATGCTGCCCATGCCAGTTCGGTACAGACCGATGCCTGCGCGCGCAAGGGCACCGAGGTGGTACAGCAGGCGGTACAGGTGATCGAGCAGATTTCCCATGAACTCAACGACGCGGCACGCAGTATCGATGCGGTGAGCAAGCAGTCGGATGTAATCGGGCAGATAGTGCTGACCATCCGTGGCATTGCCGACCAGACCAACCTGTTGGCTTTGAACGCAGCCATCGAGGCGGCCCGCGCCGGCGAGCACGGGCGCGGTTTTGCCGTGGTGGCCGACGAGGTGCGCAGCCTGGCGGCGCGAACCAGCAAGGCCACCGTGGAAATCGTCGACGTGGTGCGGCAGAACCACGACCTGTCGCTGTTGGCCGTGGCCAGCATGCAGTCAAGCCTGAAACGCACCGATCATGGCGTGGCGCTGGCCAATGAGGCCGGCACGGTGATCATGGAAATCCAGCAGGGTTCACGGCACGTGGTAAACGCCATCAGCCAGATCAGTTCGACGCTGCAATTGCATTGAGCGCATCGCCCAACTCGTCCAGCAGGGTCTCCAGGCTGGCCTGCAATTGCAGGCGCAGGTCAACCGTTGGCAGGCCTTGGCCGTGGGCCTGTTCGATGGCTTCGCAATCGTGGACCAGCGTGCGTACCTTGAGCATCTTCGCCCCGCCCTTGATCCGGTGAGCCAGGGCGCGCACAGCCTCGCCGGGCGCATCGGCTGCCAGTGCGCGCAAGGTCGCAAGGTCTTCGCTGACGCTTTGTGCCAGCTGTTCCAGCAGATTCCGCGTCAGCTGTTCGTCGTCCTGGGTCAGGTGCCGCAGTTCGCCAAGGTTGAACCCGCTGTCGCGGCGCGCTGGCGGCTGTTGCCGGGGGTGAGCGTGGGGCAGGTGGGCCTTGAGCGTACGCAGGCCAATGGGTTTGAACAGGCATTCGTCCATGCCGCTGGCCAGGCAGCGGGTACGCTCCTCGGCCTGGGCGTTGGCGGTGACGCCGAGAATGCGGCATGCCGCCAGGCCGCGTTCGCCCTCGAGGCTGCGGATGCGGCGGGTCAGTTCGTGGCCGTCCATGACCGGCATGCTGCAGTCGGTGATCACCAGGTCGAAGCGCGCTGCCTGCCAGCGTGCCAGCGCGATTTCCCCGTTCTCCGCCAGCGTCACCCGATGCCCCAGGGTATGCAGCTGCCGCTCCAGCAGCAGCAGGTTGGCGGGGTAGTCGTCGACCACCAGTATGTTCAGCGGGCCGCTGCTGCTTTCCAGCTCCGGGGCGTGCTGTTCGACCTGTACCGGTGCTGCGCACGCGGGCAGCCGCACGCAGACCTGCACCTTGGTACCTACGCCTTCGACGCTCTGCAGGTTCAAGGTGCCGCCCATCAACTCGGCCAGGGTGCGGCTGATGACCAGCCCCAGGCCGGCACCCTGGCGTGCCCGGGGGCCGTCGGCCTGGACGAAGGCATTGAACAGCCGGGCCTGGTCGGCTGGGCCGATGCCGATACCGGTGTCTCGCACATTCAGTTCCACTGCCAGGCTGTCATTGTCAGCGGGTGAGAGCAGCAGGCTGGCCTGGACTTCGCCGCGGTCGGTGAACTTGATGGCGTTGCTGATCAGGTTGGACAAGACTTGCTTGAGGCGCAGCGGATCAGCCAGTACCCAGACCGGCGCAGCGGGCAGCTCGCTGTGCAAGTGCAGGCCTTTGGCCCGTGCATTGCCTTCGAACACCCGTACGGTGGCGCGTACCAGTTCGACCAGGTTGGTGGGCACCGGCTGCAGGGTGATGTGCCCGGATTCGATGCGGGAAATGTCGAGAATATCGCCAATCAGCTCAAGCAGGCCGATGGCCGAATCGTGGGCGGTCTGCAAGGTCTGGGTGTCGCAACGGCCACCGCGGCTGTCTTCCAGGGCCAACTCCAGCAGGCCGATCACGGCATTCATCGGGGTACGGATTTCATGGCTCATGGTGGCCAGGAAGGTGCTTTTGGTCTGGCTGGCCTGTTCGGCGTCGTCCTTGGCCTGGCGCAGTTGCTCGAGCAGGCCGCGGCTGAGCGCCAGCTGCGCTTGCAGGGCATGCTGGGCCTCGGTGCGCTGGTTGATCAGCTTGCGCAGATAGCTGTTCCAGAACACCACCCCGGCCAGCAGCAAGGCCGACAGCACCAGCACCTGCAAGGCCAGGGTGCGGTAGTCGCGCCAAGGGCTGTCACTGACCAGGGTGGTGGTGCGCCAGCGGTTGATCAACTGGTCCAGCTCTTCGGGTGGAATGCTCAGCAGCGCCTTGTCGAGGATTGCCTGCAACTGCGGCTGGTCGGCGGCCACGGCGAAGGCGGCGATGGCCGGGTCGTCGTCGAGCACGCTGGCAATGCGCAGGCGGTCCTTGAACACATGGCTGATGTAGTAGGCGGCATTGATATGGCTGCTCAAGGCGACGTCGGCGGCACCGTTGGCCACGGCTTCCATCAGGCCGAGCGGGTTGTCCACTTCGACCATCCTGGCCTGCGGGTAGCGTTGTTGCAGCACGGCCCGTTGCGGCGAGCCGCGCACCAGGGCGATGCGCAGGCCATCCAGCGCCATGGCCTGCGCCGGTAATGCATTGTCGCCACGGGTGACCAGCACCCGCGGGCTGACCAGGTAGGGGCGGGTATAGCGCAGTTGTTTCGAACGGTCCGCGCTATAGCCCAATGCGCCGATCATCTGCGCATCACCGCGCGCCAGGCGCTCGACCATTGCCTGCGCCGACGGGCTTTCGACCGGCTTGAAATGCAGCCCTGTGCGCAGCGAGATCTGCTTGAGCAGGTCGAGGGTAATGCCGCTGGGGCGGTGCTGGGCGTCGTTGAAGGTCAGCGGCGCCAGCGATGTGTTGACCAGCACGCTGATGCTGGGGTTGGCAGCGATCCAGGCTTCTTCTTCGGCGGTCAGGGCGGTGAGGTGGCGTTGCAGCAGCAGGCTGGTGTTGCCACTGCTCCAGCGGCGCAGGATGTTCAGGCGTTCGCTTTCGCTGATGCGCGCCAGCGCCTTGTCGACCAACTGTTGCAGGCGCGGGTTGTCACTGGCCAGGGCAAAGGCAAACGCCCCGGGGGCAACCTGGCAGAAGTGGTCGATCTTCAGTGTGCCCTGGTAACTCTTGCCAATCGCGAAGTCGGTACTGATGGCATCGCCCAGGTAGGCGTCGGCCTCGCCCAGTTCGACGGCGGCCAGCCCGGCCAGCGTCGAGCGATACAGGCTCAGTTGCGCCTTGGGGTACAGGCTACGGACGCTGCTGGCCGGCAGGTAATGATCGACCATGGCCAGGCGCAGGCCGGCGAGGTCGGGGGTGTTCTTCAGGCTGTGCCCCTCGCGGGTGACGATGACCGGCAGGTCGTCGGCGTAGCTCGCACTGAGGCTGAGCTGTGCATCCGCTGCCTCGAAGGCATTGGAGCTGCCCAGCAGGTCGATACGGCCGTCGCGTAGCGCAGCGATGGCTTCGTGGCGGCTGTCGTAGCGTCGTACTTCGATGGTGGTGCCCAGCTGTTCAGCGATGATGCCTGCGTAATCGGCGCTGAGGCCTTCATAGTCGCGCTGGCTGATATTGATTTCCAGCGGTGGGTAGTCGGGCCGCGAGCTGCCAAGCACCAGGTGCTGGCGTTGCTGGAGCCATTGCCGCTCTTCGCTGGACAGCGCCAGCGGGGCGGCGGCGCTGACCGAGCGTGCCAGCAACTGGCGGGGTTCGCTGTTGGCCAGCAGCGCGCCGGAACTGGCCAGGCCGATGACCAGAAGGGCGCTTGCCAGCAGGCGCTTCATTGCCACCGAGCGCTCAATAGACGCTGTTGCGCTTGGCCAGGTCGACCATCTCAACCAGCGATTCGGTCTTGAGCTTTTCCATGATGCGGCCCCGGTAGGTGCTGATGGTCTTGGCACTGAGGTTCATGCAGGTGCCGATATTCTTGTTGTTCTCGCCGCGCGCCAGGCGTCGCAGCACTTCCATTTCCCGGTTGGACAGGCTCGCAAGGCGCACCGGCTCGCTTTCCAGCGAGTTGCTGTTGACCGACATCTGCGGAAAGGTCGAGTAGCCCTTGACCAGGGCCTTCAGGGCAAACAGCAACGCTTCGTGGTCTTCTTCCTTGGTGACGAAAGCGCCGATGCCGGCATCCAGACAGCGCCGCACATACAGGTCGGTGGCCTGACCGGTCAGCACCATGATCTTGGGCGCCGGCTCCAGGCATTGCAGGCGCTTGATCACTTCCATGCCATCCAGGCCGGGCAGGCCGATGTCGAGAATCACCACGTCCGGGCGCAGGTCGCGGGCTACTTGCGCCACTTCGCTGCCATTGGCGACCTCGCCGACGACACGGAAGCGCTCGCGTTCGAGCAACATGCGCAAGGACAACCGGACGATGGGGTGGTCGTCGACGATCAGCACGGTAGTCATGAAGAAAACTCCTGTCAGGATGTGGTCCGCTTCCTGGATCACTCAGGAATACGTCTGCAAGTGGGGTTATCGGAAGCGCTGCACGATACGACCATTCCCGAAATTTGGTAATGCCGAGTATAGAAGTGTTGAAAGTCTCCGCACTTGTTGTTGAAAAGTCCTACAAAAAATAGGAAAGACATCACCCTGGCAAAGCGGCGATGTCTGTTTTTTTGAATGTTTTGAAGTAGATCACGCGCAGGCGGAGTGTGCTTTGCTCACGCGCTGGGTCGAGGCAGGGTTGTTGGCCAGCGCCCGGCCGACCCGTGTCGGGCGTGCCACCAACTGGCCGGTGCAGTTCGGGCAGCGGCCCTGGAAACGGGTTTCGGCGCAGGTACGGCAGAAGGTGCATTCGAAGGAGCAGATCAGCGCATCGGGGCTGTCACCCGGCAGGTCGGTATCGCAGCACTCGCAGTTTGGGCGTAGGTCCAGCATGGGCATGACTCCTGTTTGCAGGCGGGAAACCGGAGTCTGCTACGCCCGTGGCGAACCTGGCAATGCTCAGTCGCCAGGGCGATACAGGTGGGCGTGCCCGGCGCGGTACAAGGCCGATTCGGCAAACGGTGTGTCGCCCAGAACATGGCCCACCAGGATCAGCGCCGTGCGTCGGAAGCCCTTGGCCGCGACGCGTTCGACGATATCGCCGAGGGTGCCGCGCACCCAGTCCTGATCCGGCCAGGTGGCGCGATGCACCACCGCCACCGGGCAGTGCGCGCCGTAGTGCGGCAGCAGTTCTTCGACGATACGCGACAGGTGCTTCACCCCCAGGTGGATCGCCAGGGTGCTGCCATGGCGCGCCAGGTCGCCAAGTTGCTCGCCGGGCGGCATCGGCGAACTGTCGCCATAGCGGGTAAGGATAACGGTCTGCGCTACCTGGGGCAGGGTCAGTTCGCAGCCGAGCAGGGCGGCGCTGGCCGCCGTGGCGGTGACCCCGGGAATGATCTGGTAATCGATGCCCAGCGCCTGCAGATGGCGGATCTGCTCGCCGATGGCGCCGTACAGGCTGGGATCGCCACTGTGTACCCGGGCCACATCCAGGCCTTGCTCATGCGCACTGCGCATGGCGGCAATGATCTGCTCCAGGTGCAGTTCGGCGCTGTTGATCACGGTCTCGGCCTGGTGGCCCTCGAGCACGGCGGCCGGCACCAGCGAACCGGCATAGATGATCACCGGGCACTGGCGGATCAGCCGTTGGCCCTTGATTGTGATCAGTTCCGGGTCGCCGGGGCCGGCGCCGATGAAGTAGACCGTCATGGAAAGTCCTTGCAGGAAAGAGGGGGAAACGTTCAACAGGCCAGGGCGAGGGTAGCCGGGCCCAGTACCTGGCGCGTCAGCAGCAACCTGGCCGCGCCGAGCCGCTGGCTGGCCAGGGCCAGTGCCGCGCTCTCCGCCACGCCCCAGCAGCCGCAGTGGGCATGGGCAGCGGCGGAGCGGTGGCTGAGCTGGAGTTCGTAGGGTTGCAACTGCGCGGTATCGTACAACACCAAGGGCACGCCGAGGCGTTCGGCCAGTTGCTGCAAGCCGGGTTCGTCGGCCTTCAGGCTGATGCTGGCGATACCGTGCAGGTCGGCCAACGCCAGGCTCTGGTTGGCCAAGGCCTGGCGTAGCAAGGTTTCCAGCGTGTCCGCCGGGCAACCCCGGCGGCAGCCGAAGCCGGCGTAAAAGGCAGGCATCAGGCCTGGCTGGAGCGCCGGAACAGCCAGGCGCTGAGCAGGCCCAGGGCCAGCCAGAAGGCGGCGTTGGTCAGCCAGGAGGCCACTTTGAACTGGGTTTCCAGTGCGGCGGGGGCCAGGCTCTCGTGCACCTCGGGTTGCGGCGCACCGATCACATGGGGAATGACCAGCAGCACGGCGCCCAGCGCCTTCAGCAACCAGTGGCGGGCGAACACCAGCAGGGCAAGGCCCAGCGCGGTGGCGCTGGCGGTGCCGATCCACCAGGCCTGGCGTTGCCCCAGGTCGGCGGCTGCAGTACCTGGCAGTTCCGGCGGCAGGCCCAGGGTCGGGGCCAGGCAGAACACGGCGAAGCCGGCCAGGCCCCACAGTGCGCCGGTGCCGGCACGCTTGGGTTCGCGCAGGCTGTACAGGGCGGTGAGGATCAGGGCGAAGCCGACCGCGACCACCAGGTTGCCGCCAGTGGTGGACAGCACCCGCTGCCAGCCATCTTCCGGCGACCAGGCTTCGGCGCTGTGTTCATGGGCGGCCACTTCGCCGGCATGCTCGTGCTGGGCGACCGGGGCCGAGGATTCGTAGGTTTCTGCCTCGAGGATCAGCGGGGCGACCCAGAAGCTTTGCAGCAAGGTCAGCAGCAAGGCCGCCAGCAACCCGCTGAAGCCCGCGGTACGGGCAATGCGTGTGATCATCAGGCGTACTCAGTGGCAGGGGAAGGCGGCGCTGTGGCGGGTGTCGTGGGCGGCGTTGTGCACGGCCTCGATGTGCGAGAAGCCGGCGAAATACACCAGGCACAGGCCCAGCAGGCTGGCGCCGACGGCGATGACGACACGCTGGCTGAGGGTGACGGGGGTGGTGATGCTGTGTTGCTTGGCGCTGGTGACGGGCATGACGCGTTCCTCTGCTTTTTGTGGGCAACGGGCAAGCGCGGCAGCCCCGAGCGTGGCAGCCCAGGGGAATGCAACAGCGCCCGCCCACCGCGGGGTGTTCATGAACGCCAGGCCGGTCTCCGGGCTTGCGAGGAGGAGCCAGGCTCCTGGAAGGCGTCACCTTCCCATGCCGGGTGACCGGGCACAGTGGTACAGACGCTTCGCTCGCTTACCGTTGCGGGGGCAGCACCGGCCTTGTCCGGCCCTGCTGGAGGGCCTGTGACGCACCGGTTTCCCGTTTCACCCCCATCGGGGGCACCTGAACGCGAGGCATAAGGAGACCATGGGGCGGGGCTGCCGTCAATTGCCAGAATCGAGTTTGCGGGCGCTGCGGGTACTCTGTGGGAGCGGCTGAGTTATGTGCAAAGAGAGCGGGCTTGCCCTTATGCCGGTCAGATAACGTTTGCCGGCTTTATTGGGGCTGCTTTGCAGCCCTTCGCGGGCTTGCCCGCTCCCACAGGTTTAGCGCTAGGCTCAGAAAATACGCGGTTCCTGTGGGAGCGGGCAAGCCCGCGAAGGGCCGCAAAGCGGCCCCGGTCAGCCCCGGGCAAACGCCGCCAGTTTCTCCCCATCCAGCCGGTAGCGCACCCACTCATCCTGTGCTTCGGCGCCCAGCTTCTGATAAAAGCCGATCGCCGGCTCGTTCCAGTCCAGCACGCTCCATTCCAGCCGCCCACAATCATTCGCCACCGCTTCGCGGGCAATATGCTGCAGCAATTGCCGCCCGGCACCGTCGCCGCGCTGCTCGGGCGTTATGTACAGGTCTTCCAGGTAGATGCCGTTGCGCCCGAGCCAGGTCGAGTAGCTGTAGAAATACACGGCAAAGCCGATTGCCCGGCCATCGCGCTCGCAAATCAGGCTGTGCACGGTGCTGCCCTCGCCAAAAAGGCTGCGCTCGATATCGGCAACGCTCGCGATCACCTCGTGGCGAGCGCGTTCGTACTCGGCCAGTTCGGTGATGAAGGCCAGGATCTGCTCGGCATCGGCGCGAACGGCAGGGCGAATGGTAAGGCTCATGGTGACGGCTTCCTTGGTCTGGTGGTTGCGGTACAGCGATGTGTATCTACACAATTTAGTGAAACTGTATCGGTCGCAGAGGAGGGCGACTCCGTTAGTGTGACAGCACCCATAAAGAATGTGGAATGCCTGCCATGCTTGCCTCTGCCGACCTGCTCACCGCCTTCGTGCTGTTTGCCTTCGTGTCCTCCATCACCCCTGGCCCCAACAACACCATGCTGCTGGCCTCGGGCGTCAACTTCGGTGTGCGCCGCTCCATCCCGCACGCCATGGGCATCAGCGTCGGTTTCATGGTAATGGTACTGGCCGTTGGCCTGGGCCTGGGCGAGGTGTTCAAGGCCTGGCCGCCGCTGTACACGGTACTGCGCTACACCGGCGCCGCCTACCTGCTTTACCTCGCCTGGAAGATCGCCACCTCCGGGCCGGTCGGCACAGCCTCGTCCAGTGCCCGCAAACCGCTGGGCTTCTGGGGAGCGGCGGCGTTCCAGTGGGTCAACCCCAAGGCCTGGGTGATGGCAGTCGGTGCAATCACCACCTACACGCCGGCGCAAGGCTATGTGACCAACGTCATTGTCATTGCCGCCTTGTTTGCCCTGGTCAACCTGCCCAGCGTGGGGGTGTGGGTGATGTTCGGCAGCGCCCTGCGCAACCTGTTGCAGAACCCGCGCTGGCTGATGCTGTTCAATGTCCTGATGGCCTTGTTGCTGGTGATTTCACTGTACCCGCTGCTGTTTGTAGAATCGGCGTTTTCCTGACCCCGCGAGTACAGCAAGCCGATGCAGTTGATCCCCTGGTCCCACGAATGCGCCGAAGGCTTCACCCTGCGTGGCTGGCGAACCCCGGCCAGTGGCAAGCCGCTGCTGCATTTTCTGCACGGCAACGGCTTCTGCTGCCTGACCTACCAGCCATTGCTGATGCGCCTGGGCGAACATTTCGACCTGTGGCTCAGCGATGTCCAGGGCCATGGTGACAGTGACCATGGCGGGGTGTTTCGTGGCTGGAACCGCACCGCTGCGCTGGCGGTGGAGGCTTTCGCAGCCGGGCGGGGCGAGTATGGCGACGTACCGCGCTTTGCCGTCGGGCACAGTTTCGGTGGCGTGCTCACCGGCCTGATCCTGGCCAGTGAACCGCAACTGTTCACGCGTGCCGTGCTGCTCGACCCGGTACTGTTCAGCCGGCGCATGCTGGGTGTGATGGGGGTGGCAGCCCTGGTCGGCTTGCATCAGCGTCACGCCCTGGCGCGCAAGGCCGCCAGCCGTCGCAGCCACTGGCCCGACCGCGAGGCAGCCCTGGCTTCGCTGCATGGGCGGGGTATCTTCAAGGGGTGGACCGATGCGGCGCTGCGGGCCTACGTCGAGCATGCCATCGGCGACTGTGGCGAAGCGGTGGTGCTCAAGTGCCGGCCCAGCCGCGAAGTGGAAATCTTCAGTTCCTTCCCCAAGCGCATGTGGGCAAGCCTGACGGCGATCCGCACGCCCACGCGGGTGCTGTACGGCGAGCACACCTACCCCTTCGTGCCCCATTCGGTGAACCGCCTGGCGGCGCTCAACCCTCAGGTGACCGCCAGGCAGGTTGCAGGTGGGCATTGTTTCATGCAGGAAGACCCGGTCATTGCTGCCGAACAGGTGCTCGGTTTCTTGCAAGGTTGACTGTTCCATGGGTGGAACGATGAATGCCAAACAAGCCTGCTACCGCCTGATTGGCATCATTGATAAGGTTATCTCAACCAAGAGAGGAGCCTTCTCATGAAAACGATTCTGGGTATTCACCGCAGCCCCCACGCCCACTGGGTAGGTGATGGTTTCCCGGTGCGCAGCCTGTTCACCTACGACAACCTGGCCAGCAAGATCAGCCCGTTCCTGCTGCTGGACTATGCCGGCCCTCATGACTTCACCCCGACCAGTGCGCGGCGCGGCGTTGGCCAGCACCCGCACCGCGGCTTCGAGACCGTGACCATCGTTTACCAGGGCGAACTGGAGCACCGCGACTCTACCGGCGCTGGCGGCTTGATCGGCCCCGGTGACGTGCAGTGGATGACTGCTGCCAACGGCATCATCCATGAAGAGTTCCACTCCCCAGGCTTCGCCCGCACTGGCGGTACGCTGGAGATGGTACAGCTGTGGGTCAACCTGCCGGCACGCGACAAGCGCGCAGCGGCTGGCTACCAGACGCTGCTGGCCGAGGACATCCCGGTGGTGGCGCTGGACGGCGAGGGCGGCAGCCTGCGGGTGATTGCAGGTGAATATCGTGGGCATTCGGGGCCGGCGCGAACCTTTACCGCCATGGATGTCTGGGACATGCGCCTGAATGCCGGTGCAACCTTGCAGCTGCCGGTTGCCGCCGGGCGCAATGCGGCGCTGGTGGTGTTGCGCGGCAATGTGCGGATCAACGGCGAGCGCGAAGCCGGCCCATCCAGCCTGGTGTTGCTTGACCGCGGCGGTGAGGATGTTGCCGTCGAAGCGCTGGAAGGTGCCAGCCTGCTGCTGCTCAGCGGTGAGCCGATCGACGAGCCGATCGTGGGCTATGGCCCGTTCGTGATGAACAGTCAGGCAGAAATTGCCGAGTCGTTCGACGATTTCCATGCCGGGCGGTTCGGGCAGATGCAGGATGCACGGGACGGTGCGGCGCATTGATCCTGGTTGATTGAATGGCTTGTCCGGCCCTATCGCCGGCAAGCCAGCTCCCACAGGTACAGCGATGCTCTCGAGATTGTCGCTGTACCTGTGGGAGCTGGCTTGCCGGCGATAGGGCCGGTACAGGTATTACATTTGCTGGCATGATGCAGCCATGCCCAAGCTCACCCCCTTGCACGCCGTGCGCCGATCATTGCCCACCCCCGGCCACCACACCTTGTGGCTGCGCTACCGCGCCCCTTACCACTGGCCCTCGACCCTGGCCTTCCTCGCTGCCCGCTGCATCCCCGGCATCGAGACCTGCCTCGACGGCACCTACCGCCGTACCCTGGTAATTGCCGGCCGCCACGCCGTCTTGCACGCCACACCTTCGGGTAGCCAGTACCTGCGGGTCCGCCTTGAGGGCGTCCCGGCCCACGCGCTACCCGGCCTGACCGCCAGGCTGAGGCGGGTCTTCGACCTTGATGCCGACCCCGCGCGCATCAATGCCGAACTGTCCCGCGATCCGCTGATGGCCCGCCTGCTACAGGAGCGCCCAGGCCTGCGCGTGCCACAAGGCTGGGACGCCTGCGAGCAGGCCATGCGCACTGTGCTGGGCCAGCAGGTCAGTGTGGCCGGGGCCATGACCCTGGCCGGCCGCCTGGTGCAACGCCACGGCGTGCCCCTGCGCTGGCCCGCACCGGGCCTGAGCCACGTGTTTCCGGCGCTGCCGGTATTGGCGGCTGCCCAGTTCGAGGATATGGGCATGCCGCGGGCGCGCGCCGCCACCCTGGGCACGCTGGCCAGTGCCTTGCTGGCCGAGCCCCGGCTGCTACGCCGCGGGCAAGTGCTGGATGAACTGCTGCGCAACCTGTGCCAACTCAAGGGGATCGGCCCCTGGAGCGCGCACTACCTGGCGTTGCGCCAGGCCGGCGCGGCCGATGCCTTGCCGCTGGGCGACGTGGCGCTGGTCAAGGCGTTGCGCCTGCTCGAAGGCGACGACGCCCAACTGGCGCAACGAGCCCTGGCCTGGCGACCGTGGCGAGCCTATGCGGCGCAGCATCTGTGGGCATCGCTGGGGCCTGCCGGCACCGCTCGTCGCTAAGTCTGCCATTGCGTTCGAACACTCGAACTGTGCAGGTGATCTTCCACTAAGGTGCTAGAGGATTCCCCGCATGATCATTGCCCAGGCGCATGGACGCCTGCCCCGGCATGCGCAATATCAATTGGCGCCTCGCCCGACAAAGGCGTACTCACACAACAGGCCATCCCAAAGAGAGGGTCGTACCATGTCGTTGATAGGAGTTTCGATGCTAGAAATGCGGCAGATGATCGAGCAGGCCTGCCTGCCCGACCGTTGCGAAGTCAGCTGCACGGACGGCGCCAACCTGACCATCCGCCTGGGTCAGGGCCAGAGTCTCGACGAGGGCGTGACCCTGAGCGGGGTCCCCCTGCATAGCCTCAACAGTTGCCGCGACTTGGTCAACCTGGTGGGGCAGCTGCACGCGCTGCGTGACAGCCACCCGGCGCCACTCAAGGCGATTGCCTGAGGCGCCTGCCGCGCCCCGGTCAGCCCAGGCTGGCCGGGCGCACATATTCCGGCATCAGGCCGTTGAACCAGAACAGGATCATCGCCACCAGGATGGTCACCAGCAGCAGCAACCCCACCCCCCACACGCAAGTCGCGAACAGCATGGCCTGTTCCTTCTTCAGGCGCAGGAAGGTCTGCAACCCGCCATACAGCAACACACTGCCATACGCCGAGGCTGCCAGCAGCGCCGCCAGCGCCAGCCAGCGGATCGGCAGCAGGCCGACCACCCCGGCAAAGAACCATGGCGTGGCGCAGTAGGCGGCAAAGCCGATGCACTGGTTGAGGCTGGGCTGCGCATCGAAACCGCGCGACATCCAGCGGATCATCGTGCCCATCAGCATCACCCCGACCACGGTAGTTGCATAGAGCAAGCCCGCCAGTTGCGCGGCGCTGGCCATGCTCAGGCGCACCCGTTCCTCGGCGGCCAGGCTCCAGCCGAAGGTGGTAGTGCCGACGAACAGGCACACCGCGGGGATCAATGCCAGGGCCAGCAGGCGCGGCAGATATTGCTGCGGGTGGTCTTCCTCGGCCCGGCGAATATCCAGCCAGGCGTCGGCGGGGTGAGTGAAGAGCTTGAGCAACGGACTGTTCATTGGCTTTCTCCGCGTTCTCCGGCAGGCGTGGGCCCTTTTGCTATGGAGACGTGCCGCGCCCCGTGGGTTCAGCCGGGTTGATCGCCGTTGATCGTCTTACAGCAGTTCCAGCAGCAGGTTGAGGCCGCCATCACCGCACTTGCCCTGGTCGCGGACCACACCGTGGTAGCTGCGCCCGTCCCAGACGAAGGCCACGCTGTGAGCGCGGTCGACCTTGTCGGGCAGCGGCGGGCAGATGTGCAGGCGCAGGCCCGGGCGGCCTTGCAGGTTGAGGGCGGCGAGTTGGCACTGGCATTCCACGCTTTGTGCCACCGGGCCGAACAGGGTGTCGCGTACGTAATCGAGTTGCAGTGAGGCGTTGGGCGCGCGGCAGGGCATTTTCATGGGCGCGCGGCTCCGCTGTGAGGGGTTGGGGAACAGGGCTGGCAGGGCATGGCGGGCTCCAGGCTGAAGAGGGCATGGCATATCGTTTGAAGCTTGCCTGGCCAAGATGTTCAACGTGTTTCATGCGCGTTCATCCTGTTTGCGCCGGGTGGCGGGCCGTTGGTCCGATTCAGCCACCGGCCTTGCGCAAGGTCAGGTTGATCCGCCGTTCACCCAGGCGCGGATGCACGCCGGGCTTGATCGGGAGCACGCCGTGAAAGCGCAAGCGGTCCTCGCCACCCCAGACCAGCACATCGCCATGGCTCAGTGGGATGCGCTGGGTTTTGTCGGCGCGCTGCAGGCCACCGAACAGGAACACCGCCGGCAAGCCCAGCGACACCGACACGATCGGTTGGCCGAAGTCCTGCTCGTCGCGGTCCTGGTGCAGGCTCAGGCGGGCGCCCGGCAGGTAATGGTTGACCAGGCAGGCATCCGGCACGAAGCCGTCGAACCCGGCCATGGCTGCGGCGCGGTTGGCCAGCTCGAGCAACACGGGGGGCAGGGCGGGCCAGGGTTTGCCGCTGAGCGGGTCGCAGGGGCTGTAGCGGTAGCCGTGTTCGTCACTGACCCAACCCAGCGTGCCGCAGTTGGTCAACCCTACCGCCATGCGCAGGCCGCCCGGGGTTTGCATGTGCCGGAACGGCGCGGCACGCAGCACCGGGCGCAGGGCATCGAGCAGAGGCTCGATCTCGGCCAGGGCGAAGCCGGGCAGCAGCACGGTGTCGCTGGCCAGGCGTTGCGGCTGGGGGCCGAACAGGTCGAGGTCGGACTGGATCATGGGGCAGGCATCGGTTGGGGTGTGGACCATTGTAATGCGCTTGGCAGGCTTGGCCTATTCGCGGGCATGCCCGCTCCCACAGGGGGGCGCAGGCTCTGACGGCGGTGGAGCACCTGTGGGAGCGGGCGTGCCCGCGAACAGGTCGGCAAGAAAAAGAGGTTCTGACAGGAATAAAAAGGAACCGCGGCACCAGGGAGAGGAGCACCGCGGTCCAAGGGGGGAGCGATCTACTGCTGGGTCACGGTGGCCACGTTCGCGCTGCCCAGCTGGCTGATGGTCGCGGTCTGGGTGACACCGCTCTGGTCGACGTACGCCTTGTTGCCCTGGCCTCCCTGGGTCACGTAGGCGACGTTGTAACTGTCAACCTGCTTGATGGTGGCTTCGTTGCCGCCACCGTACAGCTGGTTGGTGTAGCTCTGGTTGCTGTAGCCGGACTGGTCCAGGTTGATGACGTTGCCGGTGCCCTGGCTGTTGCCGTAGGCATAGTTTTCGGTGCCACGCTGGTCGGCGATCAGGATGTTGTCAGTGCCGTTCTGTTCGAAGTACAGCTCGTTGTTCATGTCGGCCTGCTTGGTCTCCATCTGGTTGCCGGTGCCTTTCTGGGTCAGCGTGGCCAGCTGGTTGTCACCGTTCTGGGTCAGGTTGGCGCCGTTGCCATTGCCGTTCTGGTTGATGGTGGCGTTCTGGTTGGTACCGAACTGGCCGCCCATCTTGGCGCCTTTCCAGTTGCTGGCAGTGACGCTGTTGCCATTGCCCTTGGTGTTGATGGTCAGGTTGAGGTTTTCACCGTTCTGGTAGGTGAAATGCAGGTTGTTGCTACCGGTCTGGGTGATGGTGGTGGTCGAGTTGTTGGTCTCGAACTGGTCCGACCAGCTGGCGTTGGCCGTGCCCTGTTGCGACAGGCTGACCTTGTTGTTCATGCCGAAGCTCTGGTCGATATAGCCTTCGTTCAGCTGGCCGGACTGGGTTACCGATGCCTGGCTGGCAGTCTGGTTGTCCTGCCACACTTCCACCGAGTTGCCGCCACCGTACTGGCCTATGCCGATGGTGCCGCCGGTGCCGTCGCGCTGGTCGCCATACGCCCAGTTGCCTTTGCCATCCTGATAGACCTGGATATCGCCATCGACGTAGCCCAGGTGCTCGGCGGCGGCGTAGTTGTCCTGGCCGGTCTGGTTGATGCTGCTGCTGTTGTTGCTGCCACCAAAGGTCTGCTCGATGAAGGCCTCGTTGCGCTGGCCGGATTGCCAGGTGGTGGCCTTGCTGCCTTCCTGGCTGTCCTGCCACACGGTCGAGGTGTTTTCGGCGCCTTGCTGGGTTTGCAGCGACTGGTTGCCCAGGCCCAGCGACTGGCTGACGAAGGCATCGTTGTAGCTGCCGCTGGCGTGCTGGGTGATCTGGCTGCCGTTCTCGAACAGTTGGTCGGCGTAGCCGGCGTTGTACTGGCCGTTGGCGCTCTGCTGGATATTGCTGGTGCTATCTGATTGCACCGCCAGGTGGTTGTTGCCCTTGCCGGTCTGGGTCTGGGTGGCCGAGGCGAATGGCGCCAGGGACTGGCTGACTTCGGCGATGTTTTCCTTGCCGTCCTGGGTCTGGGACGAGGTGCTGTCAGCAGCCATGGCCTGACCTGCAAGGGCCAGGACGATAGCGGCACTTAACGGAGCGAGCTTGTACATGGGGGTGCCTCCAGGGCTATCGGTATTGGGTGATCTGAACGTGCTGGCCATTGCCGGCCTGGGTCACGGAGCTGTTGAGGCCTGTGCCGGACTGCACGATGCTGGCGCTGTTGTCGTTGCCGATCTGCTCGATGGCCGCGCTGTTGCTGCTGCCGCTCTGGCGGATCGACGCGCTGTTGCCATTTCCCTGTTGGCTGATGATCGCCATCAGGTCACTACCTTCCTGCAAGATGTACGCTTCCTGCGCGCCACCGGCCTGGACGATGCGGCCCAGCAGGGCTTGGCCGTTCTGGTCGAGTGCAGCGCGGTTGCCCGCGCCTTGCTGCTCGATCACCGCAGCCTGGCCGGCGCCGGCCGGCAGCAGGCGGATGATCACCGGGTCGCCGAGGTCGTTGCCGGGCGCGAGGTCGGCATTGTCCAGCAGGTCGTCGGCCCAGCAGGCCTGGCCCACCAGGGCCAGGCCGAGCAGCAGGGGGTACAGGCGTTTCATTGCAACCTCCGGCCTTTACTGCACGGTTACGTTGACGGTGCGTGTGGTGCCTTGGCTGGTGGTGATCGTCGCCGTCGGTGCCGCAGTCGGGATGATCGTGGTGCTATTGCTCACCGCCAGGCGCCAGCGGCCGGTCAGCGCTACCGTGGCGGTGCCAAGGGTCTGCACGCCGGTAGTGGTGGTAACCCGCACGGTGACGGTGTTGCCGGTGGTGACCGACGAGGTACCGCTGAGGTCCCAGTTGTAACGGTTGTTGGAGCGTGCCGTGACCGTGGCAGCCGTGACCGTGAAGGTTTCGGCGGCGGGCCGTGGCGACACGTTGACGGTGACGGTGGTGGGGTTGGACAGCGCCCCCAGCGAGTCACGCGCCTGGTAGGTGAAGGTGGTGGTGAAGGCGGTGGTCACCGTGGCCGGTGGGGTGTAGGTCACCGTGGTGCCGTCGGTGCTGACCGTGCCCCGACCGGTAGCCGGCTGGGTGAGGGAGGTAGCGGGGACAGTCAGCGGCACGTTGCCTTCCGGATCGGTGTCGTTGGCCAGCACGTTGATGGTCAATGGCACGCCCAGGGTGGCGACGGTTTCCGGGTTGGCGGTTGGTGCCCGGTTGGGCGCTACGTTGATGGTGACAGTAGCCGGTGCCGACTTCAGGCCCTTGGCGTCCACCGCCCGGTAGCTGAAGGTGGCCACCACGGGTTGCGTGGCCCCGGCTGGCGGGGTGTAGGTGACCGAGGTGGTGCCGTTCATCACCACGCCGCCAAGGCCGGTACCGGGCTGGGTCAGGTCGCTGATGGTCAGCGGCACGTTGCCGTCCGGGTCGCTGTCGTTCTGCAGCAGGTTGAGGGTGATCGGGATACCGACGCTGGTGCTGCCGATATCGGCCTGGGCCAGCGGTGGCTGGTTGGCCGCCTCGACCGGTGCGTTGCCGACCACGACCACCGGTTCGACATCGCTGCCGCCACGTGCCGACTTGACCGTGATGGTGGCCGGTGGCTGCGGTACGTCGTTGACGGTCAGGCTCTGCAGCGTGCCTGCCTTGGACAGGCGACCGTAGCCCTGGGCGAGCAGGTCGGGGATCGCCACCTCATCACTGGAACTGGCCTCGATCAGCAGGCGCTTGTTGGCCCAGTCGTAGCGTGCGGTGCTGACCTTGACCACGTCGGTGAGCTTGCTCGACAGCGCGGTCGGCTGTGTGCCGCCGGCGCTGTTGCTGGCGGTGACCACCACCACTGCAGGCGGTGCCTCCTGGCCGAACTGCTGGTGGAAGAACAGCCCGTTGTTGTCGGCGGTGAGGGTGTACTGGCACGGCGAAGGCGGGGTGCCGACCAGGGCGATGCCATTGCGCATGCACAGGTTGGCTGCGCTGGGCGCCTTGGCGAACACTTCCGTGCGGGTGCCGGTGGCATTGCGCGAGTAGGTGGCGCGTTCCAGGCTGACCGGGGTCTGGGCCCGTTGGTCCAGTACTTTGCCTGAAACAGTGAAGGTGTTGGTCTGGATGGTGCCAGCGGGGCCTTGAATGCGCACGAAGTTGGTATTGAAGGGGCTGCCGGTCACCGCCTCGGTGATGTTGGGGTCGCCGATGTAGGTTTCGATGGCGCCGGTATCGGGGTTGACCGCGGTGTAAGGCCCGCCAACACCCTTCAGCCAAGGGCCGATCGCCCCCGCCAGCGCTCCCCGGAAGTTGCCAGGAGCACCAATGCCTATGTCCCGGGTGATGTTGATCGCGCGGCGCCCAGCCGTGGTGACGTTGACCGTCTCCACCCCGTAAGGGTGGGTGATGGTGTAGGTACCGGTACTTGGGACCGAAGCACGGATGCGGATCCGGGCGAAGCTTTGCTGGTCACCATCGACCGGGTTTTCGGCGGCGAAGGCTGCCTCCACCCCGGCTACATAGACCTCCAGCTCGTAGCCGCTGTTGCCGACCTGCGGAATGTCGGTTTCAGCCAGGAACCAGAACATCTCTGGCGGCCAGTTGTCCGGGAACACCAACGGCAGGGCATCGTCATAGATGCCGGGCTCGGGCAACAAGGTACACATGTAGGCGGGTGCCCCTGGCGCGCCGGGTGCTCGCGTACTGGTGGCACGGGACTGGCACAGCTCCAGGGACTGGTCGAGGCTGTCCTTGTACCACATCGGATAGCCACCGGTGGCGAAGGTGTAGGGCCCCGGGTCGACATCGGACAGCGCGGCAAACGCGGCGCTGGTAACGGTAAGGGAGAAACCGGCGGCCAACAGCGCACGGCGCGACCAAGTGTTCATGCTGCCTCCTTGAAGGCTGAGCCTTTGTCTGTTCATGGCACCAGCACCACGTCTTCGGTGTCGCTACCGCCATTGGCACTGGTGACCTGCACCTTGGCCGGCGGGATCGGCGACAGGTTGGTGCTCAGCGTTTTCACGGCGCCCGTGCCGCTCAGGTTGCCGATCAGCGCGCCGTTGCCGGTATGTGCGGTGAGCACTGGCGGCGTGGTTTCGTCGCTGGTGCTGGCCACCAGGGTCAGCTCGCCGGTGGACAGGCGGTACTGGGCCTGGGTGATGGTGACCAGGTCGGTCAGCGGCACGTTGGCGGTGGTCAGGCTGCTGGTGGGGATCGCCACGCTGTTGTCGGCGGTCAGCGTCAGGATCGTCCCGGCGGCCGGGTCGAGCACCGACTGGGCGTACCAGGCGCCGGTACCGTTGGCCTCGGTGAGGTTCAGGTTGGGTGTCTGGCTGGTCAGGGTGACGCTGGCCGGTGGCGGCGGGGCCATCACGAAGATGTCCTGCTGGGCGCGCAGGTCGCCGTTCTCGGTATGCCGCGAGTAGGTAGTGCGTTGCGGCATCAGCGGGGTTGGCAGGGCCACTGCGGAAAGCTTGCCCGAAACCGCGAACAGCTCGGTGCGCAGGTCGATGCCGCCGGGGCCTTCGATGCGCACGTAGTTGGTGTTGAACGGGCTGCCGGTCACCCGTTCTTCCAGGTTCGGGTCGCCGATGAAACGCTCGCTGCCTTCGGTGTAGGGGCCGTTGACACTGCGCAGGAACGGCCCGACATCGCCTTTCAGGGCACCGGTGAAATCACCTGCGCCGGCAATGCCGATGTCGCGGGTCATGTTGATCGCCCGGCGCCCGGCCGCAGGTACGTCGAACACTTCGACGCCATACGGGTGGGTGACCACGTAGGTGCCGGCGGTTGGCACGTCGACCCGGATACGCACCCGGGCGAAGCTGACCTGGTCGCCGTCGACCGGTTCTTCGGCGGCGAATGCCGCTTCGATCGCGGTGCCGTAGCTGAGATCGATGCCGCGAGTGGCGTCGACGATGGCGGCGTCGGCGGTGAACCAGAACGCCTCGTCAGGGAAGTTGGTGGGGAAGACGATGGGTTGGGTATCGTCGAACACGCCGGGGGTAGGCAGCAGCGTGCACATGTACGACGGTGCGCCGGGCGCGCCAGGTACCCGCGAGCTGACTGCCTTGGTCAGGCACAGGTCGAGGGTACGACCGTGGCTGTCCTGGTACCAGGCGGGGAAGCCGCCGTTGGCGGGCACATAGGCGCCTGGATCGACAGCGTTCAAGGCAGCCTGCGCCGGGAGCTGGAGCATGCCGGCGAAAATCGCCACTGCCAGCGGGTGGGGTATCGGTCGGTGCATGAGTCATTTCCTCCTGCAAACGGGCCCATGGACTTGGGGCGTCTGGCAGGAGATCGGCAATAGGCGTGCCAAGCCGGAAAAAATGTGCTGTAGCCCTTGCAGGGCAAGGGATCCAATTCCTTTTCAACGGTATTGGTAGGCGTTTGTCGTTGGGCACCGTGCCCCCAAGGTTGGGGAGTGGGGCAGGTCGTGCCGACCCATTCGTGACATTTGCGTGAACGCGGCCCTGTGGGCGCGGCCTTGCCCGCGAATGCGTGTGTAGCCCGCAAGGCAGACAGGCCTGGTGCAACGTCCGGACGGCCCCTTTGAAATCGAGCCTGAAACCGGTTTCAAAACATTTCTGAACACGCTAAATTATTCGGCTGTTTTCTTGATGGCCTATCAAGACCACCCCCCCCTATTGAAAATCAGATGGCGCTTTTCAAGGCCGCACACAGCCAATGAGGATTCGCAATGCCTGACCATGCCCCAGACAACCCGCGCAGGGACTTTCTGCGCAAGACCTTGACCTTGATCCCTGTGGTCACCGTGGCCAGCACAGGGCTTGGCGTGGGTGCCAGTCAGCTGCTTGCGGCCCCGCAACACGAGCCAAAAGTGCCGGCCACACCGCCAGCGGGCAACTACCAGCCGACGTTCTTCACTGCCGAGGAGTGGGCCTTCGTGCAGGCCGCCGTCTCGCGCATCATCCCGGCCGACGAGCTTGGTCCTGGTGCACTTGAAGCCGGCGCTGCCGAATTCATCGACCGGCAGATGAACACCCCCTACGCAACCGGCGCGCAGTGGTACATGCAGGGCCCGTTCAAGGCCGACGCCGCGCCCGAACTGGGTTACCAGCTGCAACTCAGCCCGCAACAGATCTACCGCCTGGGCATCGCCGCCGTGGACGGCTGGTGCAAGGCCAATTCAGGGCAAGTTTTTGCTGCGCAAGATAGCGCTACCCGAGACCACGTTCTCAGCAAGGTCGAGGCTGGAGAGCTGGTTTTCGACACCGTGCCGGCCAAGGTGTTCTTCAGCTTGCTGGTGCAGAACACCCGTGAAGGGTTCTTCTGCGACCCGATCCATGGCGGCAACAAAGGCATGGTCGGCTGGACCCAGATCGGCTTCCCCGGCGCCCGCGCCGATTTCATGGATTGGGTCGAGCGCAACGAGCCTTACCCGTTCCCGGCTGTTTCGATCCGTGGCGAGAGGGCCTGAGGCATGGCGACCGTGATGAAGAAAGTGGATGCGGTAATCGTGGGCTTTGGCTGGGCCGGCGCGATCATGGCCAAGGAACTGACCGAGGCCGGGCTGCAGGTGGTGGCCCTGGAGCGGGGGCCGATGCAGGACACCTACCCGGAAGGCAGCTACCCGCAGGTGATCGACGAGCTGACCTACAGCGTGCGCAAGAAGCTGTTCGTCGATGTGTCGAAAGAGACCGTCACCATCCGCCATGGCATGAACGACGTGGCACTGCCCAATCGCCAGCTCGGTGCCTTCCTGCCGGGCAAAGGTGTAGGTGGCGCAGGCCTGCACTGGTCTGGCGTGCACTTCCGGGTAGACCCGATGGAGCTGCGCATGCGCAGCCACTACGAAGAACGCTACGGGCGCAAGTTCATCCCCGAAGACATGACGATCCAGGACTTCGGGGTC
The DNA here is from genome assembly GCF_002113575.1 of Pseudomonas sp. B8(2017). Classification (NCBI taxonomy): domain Bacteria; kingdom Pseudomonadati; phylum Pseudomonadota; class Gammaproteobacteria; order Pseudomonadales; family Pseudomonadaceae; genus Pseudomonas; species Pseudomonas sp. B8(2017). The sequence continues at coordinate 131,849 of NZ_NEIO01000014.1, forward strand.
AGTTACGAAGAACTGGAACCGCACTTCGACTTTGCCGAAAAGGTATTCGGTACCTCTGGCCAGGCCTGGACCGTCAACGGCCAGGTCGTTGGCGAAGGGAAGGGCGGCAACCCCTATGCGCCGGACCGTTCCAGCCCGTTCCCGCTGCCTTCGCAGAAAAACGTGGTGTCGGCCAGGCTGTTCGAAAAGGCGGCGGCCAGCCTGGGCTACAAGCCCTACAACCTGCCCTCGGCCAACACCTCCGGCTCGTACACCAACCCGTACGGGGCGCAGATGGGGCCGTGCAACTTCTGCGGTTTCTGCAGCGGCTACGTGTGCTACATGTACTCCAAGGCCTCGCCCAACGTGAACATCCTGCCGGCGCTGCGCCAGGTGCCGAACTTCGAATTGCGGCCCAACGCCCATGTGCTGCGGGTGAACCTGGACGACAGCAAGCGCAAGGCCACCGGCGTCACCTACATCGACGCCCAGGGGCGGGAAGTGGAGCAGCCGGCGGACCTGGTGATCCTGGCGGCGTTCCAGTTCAACAACGTGCGCCTGATGCTGCTGTCCGGCATCGGCAAACCGTACGACCCCATCAAGAACGAAGGCGTGGTCGGGCGTAACTTCGCCTACCAGAACATGGGCACGGTCAAGGCGTTCTTCGACAAGGACACCTACACCAACAACTTCATCGGCGCCGGTGGCAACGGCATTGCCATTGATGACTTCAACGCCGACAACTTCGACCATGGCCCGCACGGCTTCGTCGGTGGCTCGCCGATGTGGGTGAACCAGGCCGGCACACGGCCGATTGCCGGCGGCGCGACTCCGCCTGGCACACCGGCCTGGGGCAGCGCCTGGAAGAAGGCCACCGCCGATTACTACACCCACCAGGTGTCGATGGACGCCCACGGCGCCCACCAGTCCTACCGTGGCAACTACCTGGACCTCGACCCGACCTACCGCGACGCCTACGGCCAGCCGCTGCTGCGCATGACCTTCGACTGGCAGGAAAACGACATCAGGATGAACCAGTTCATGGTCGACAAGCTGAGCAAGATCGCCCAGGCGATGAACCCCAAGACCATTGCCGTGCTGGGCAAGAAGGTCAAGGACCACTTCAACACCGCCAGCTACCAGACCACCCACCTGAACGGCGGCGCGATCATGGGCACCGACCCGAAAACCAGTGCGTTGAACCGCTACCTGCAAAGCTGGGACGTGCACAACGTGTTCGTTCCGGGGGCTTCGGCGTTCCCCCAGGGGCTGGGCTACAACCCGACCGGGCTGGTGGCTGCGCTGACCTATTGGTCGGCCCGCGCCATCCGCGAGCAGTACCTGAAAAACCCTGGCCCGCTGGTCCAGGCTTGAGGAGCGATGCGCATGAAGACAATGTTGATCGCAACCCTGCTGGGTGCCAGCGTGGCTGCACAGGCTGCGCCGAATGACGATGCGCAGGTGCGCCAGGGCGAGTACCTGGCCCGCGCCGGCGACTGCGTCGCCTGCCATACCGCCAAGGGCGGCAAGCCGTTCGCCGGTGGGCTGCCGATGGAGACACCGATCGGCACGGTGTACTCCACCAACATCACCCCGGCGGCCAGTGGTATCGGCCAGTACAGCTTCGAAGACTTCGACCAGGCGGTGCGCAAGGGCATCGGCAAGGACGGCAGCACCCTGTATCCGGCCATGCCATACCCGTCCTATGCGCGCGTCAGCGAGCAGGACATGCAGGCGCTGTATGCCTACTTCATGAAGGGCGTGGAGCCGGTCGAGCAGCGGAACAAGGCCACCGACATCCCCTGGCCGCTGAGCATGCGCTGGCCGCTGGCGGTCTGGCGCGGGTTGTTCGCGCCAGAGGCCAAGCCCTGGCAGGCATCGGCGGCGGCCGACCCGGTGGTCAACCGCGGTGCCTACCTGGTCGAGGGCCTGGGGCACTGTGGCGCGTGCCATACGCCGCGGGCGCTGACCATGCAGGAAAAGGCACTGAGCCCACAGGATGGCGAGCAGTTCCTGGCTGGCAGTGCACCGCTGGAAGGCTGGATTGCCAAGAACCTGCGTGGCGACCACAAGGACGGCCTGGGTAGCTGGAGCGAAGAGCAGCTGGTGCAGTTTCTCAAGACTGGCCGTAGCGACCGCAGCGCCGTGTTCGGTGGCATGAGCGACGTGGTCGAGCACAGCATGCAACACATGAGCGACGCCGACCTGACCGCTATCGCCCGCTACCTGAAGACGTTGCCGCCGAGCAACCCTGACGACCAGCCGCACGTGTACGACAAACAGGTGGCGGATGCGCTGTGGAAGGGCGACGACAGCAAGCCCGGGGCGGCGGTGTACATCGACAACTGCGCGGCCTGCCACCGTACCGATGGCCAGGGCTATACCCGCGTGTTCCCGGCCCTGGCCGGCAACCCGGTGGTGCAGACGGCGGATGCCACATCGCTGATCCACGTGGTCTTGGCGGGGGGCACAGTGCCGGCGACGCACGCGGCACCGTCGAACTTCACCATGCCGGCGTTCGGCTGGCGCCTGAGTGACCAGGAGGTTGCCGAGGTGGTGAACTTCATTCGCACCAGTTGGGGTAACCAAGGGGACGCCGTCACCGCCAGTGACGTGAAAGCCCTTCGCTGACTGCAACCAGGCCCGGAGGTTTGCCGGGTTTACCTTGTGGGAGCGGGCGCGCCCGCGAAGCAGGCGACACGGTGGATGGCACCGGCTTCGCCGGTGTTCGCGGGCATGCCCGCTCCCACAGACGTCAACAGAAATATATCTATATATCAAGGACTTATTAGATATTTATGATGTTGTATAACACCTTTTTGTAGCAAAGCCGACCAACGGCATGTTGACGAACGCGTGCGATTTTGCTGTATTGAAACCGGTTTCATCGCTATCACAACAATCATAAGGACAGCCCATGACCGACGCGCCTGCCCATGCCCGCGAACGGGTCACCATCAGCGAAGTAGCGCGTGTCGCTGGCGTTTCCAAGGCCACCGTCTCCCGTTACATCGGCGGTGACCGGCAGTTGCTCGCCGAAGCCACCGCCAAGCGCCTGGAAGAGGTCATCGAGCGCCTCGGTTATCGCCCCAACCAGATGGCCCGTGGCCTGAAGCGCGGCCAGACGCGCCTGATCGGCATGCTGGTGGCCGATATCCTCAACCCCTATTCAGTGGCCGTGATGCATGGCGTGGAAACTGCCTGCCGCCAGCACGGCTACAGCCTGGTGGTGTGCAACACCAACCGCGACGACGAGCAGGAGCGTCACCACCTGGTGGCCCTGCAGTCCTACAACGTCGAAGGGCTGATCGTGAACACGCTTGGCCATCACCCCGGCGAATTGCTCAACCTGCAGCGCGACATCCCCATGGTGCTGGTCGACCGCCAGTTGCCCGAACTGAATGTCGACCTGGTGGGCCTGGACAATGCCGACGCGGTCGAGCAGGCCCTGGACCACCTGCAGGCGCAAGGCTACCGCGACATCTTGGCGGTAACCGAACGCCTCGATGGCACCAGCTCGCGGCTGGAGCGGGTGCAAGCGTTCGGCACATCGATCAGCCGGCGCCCCGGCATGCGCCAGCAGGTGCTGGAAATCGGCGCCGGGCTGGATGACCAGCTGGCTTCGTTCCTCGCCGGCAGCGGCCATGGCCCGCAGGCCATCTTCACCTTCAACGGTGTCGCCACCCTGGCCGTGACCCGTGCCCTGCACGAAGCGGGGCGCAATCTGTTCGCGGACGTCGGGCTGATCGCCCTCGACGACCTTGACTGGTACCCCTTGGTCGGCAGTGGCATCACTGCACTGGCCCAGCCCACCGAGCGTATCGGCGTGGCAGCATTCGAGAGCCTGCTTGGCCGCCTGCGCGGCGACAGCGGGGCAGCCCGGCGCATCGACTTCAAGGCCGAGCTGATCATCCGAGGTTCAACCCAGCCACAGTAATCACAGGCAGGCACCTGCGTGCCTGCTGTCATCAAAAAATGAAACCGGTTTCATAAGGACAACAACAATGCACTCGAGCCCCGTTTCCATCAGCCTCTCCAGCTACGGTGCCGACTTTGTCCGGCAACGTGGCCAGGAGCAGTTCCTTGACCTGCTGGCTGCCGCTGGCGTTACCCGCGTGGAACTGCGCGAAGAACTGTTCACTTGTGCGCCGGACACTGCAGCGCTGGCTGCAGCCATTGCCGCGCTGCGCCTTGAGTGCCTGTATTCCACGCCCCTGGAACTGTGGACCGCACAAGGCGAGCTTGACCCGCAATTGGCGCAAAAGCTGGAAACCGCCCGCGCCCTTGGCGCGGTAGCGCTCAAGGTTTCCCTGGGCCACTACCATGCGGGCTGTGACGTCGCGGCCTTGGCGACGCTGTTGCCGGCGCACGGGCTATTGCTGCTGGTGGAGAACGACCAGACCGCGCAAGGTGGACGAATCGAACCCCTGCAGCAGTTTTTCCAGCGCGCCGACGAACTCGGGCTGAGCCTGGGCATGACCTTCGATATCGGTAACTGGCAGTGGCAGGGCGAGCCTGCCCGGCACGCCGCACGCCAGCTTGGCCGCTGGGTGCGCTATGTGCACTGCAAGGCCGTGCAGCGCCGGGCCGATGGCCGCCTGGTAGCCGTCCCGCCAGAGACTGCGGACCTGCAGGAGTGGGCCGAGCTGATGGCCGAGTTCACCCCCGGCGTGGTGCGTGCTGTCGAGTACCCGTTGGTGAGCGACGATCTGCTGGCGCTGACCCGTGCCCAGGTGCGCGACCTGGCGGCGCTGGGGCAGGGCGTATCGAGTGAGGAGCTGAGCCATGCATGAGCATGACGTGCTGTGTTTCGGCGAGACCATGGCCATGTTCGTCGCCGAGCAGGCCGGCGACCTGGCCAGTGTCGGCCAGTTCGGCAAGCGCATCGCCGGCGCCGACAGCAACGTGGCCATCGGCCTGGCGCGGCTGGGCTTCAAGGTCCGCTGGCTGAGCCGGGTAGGCGACGATTCGCTGGGCCGTTTCGTGCTCGACAGCCTGCGCCGCGAAGGCCTGGACTGCTCCGGCGTAGAGGTGGATGCCAGCTACCCCACCGGCTTCCAGCTCAAGGCCCGCTGCGATGACGGCAGCGACCCGGCGGTGGAGTACTTCCGCCGTGGCTCGGCGGCCAGCCGGCTGTCGCCGGCGTTGCTGCGCCCGGGCTCTTTGCAGGCCCGCCACCTGCACGCCACCGGCATCCCGCCGGCGCTGTCGGAGGGCTGCCGGGCGCTGTCGCATGCGTTGATGGACGCCATGCGTGCCGCCGGGCGCAGCATCTCGTTCGACCCCAACCTGCGCCCCTCGCTGTGGCCTGACCAAAGCAGCATGGTGCGCGAAGTCAATGCCCTGGCGGCCAAGGCCGACTGGGTTCTGCCAGGCCTGGAGGAGGGCCGCTTGCTGACCGGCCAGCACACCCCGGCAGACATCGCCGCGTTCTACCTCGACCAAGGGGTGGAACTGGTGGTGATCAAGCTGGGCGATGCCGGTGCCTACTTCCGCAGCGCCAAGGGCGAAGGCCAGGTGGCGCCGGTGCCGGTCAGCCATGTGGTGGACACCGTTGGCGCCGGCGATGCCTTTGCCGTCGGCGTGCTCAGTGCGCTGCTGGAGGGCCACCCGGTAGCCGAGGCAGTGTCGCGTGGCAACTGGTGCGGCAGCCGTGCCGTGCAATCGCGTGGCGACATGGAAGGGCTGCCGCTGCGCCATGAGCTGCAGGCCCACGACCTGCGCAGAAGCGCGTGAACACTTGACCACGAAACACCTGTTGCAACAAAAACAACAAGCTCAGGAGAAACGAACCATGCAAAGCCAAAGCCTGGCACCTCGCCGCTGGTGGTACATCATCCCGATCGTGTTCTTCACCTATAGCCTTGCGTACCTGGACCGCGCCAACTACGGGTTCGCCGCCGCTTCCGGCATGGCTGAAGACCTGCACATCACCCCCGCACTGTCTTCGCTGCTGGGGGCACTGTTCTTCCTTGGTTACTTCTTCTTCCAGGTGCCTGGCGCCATCTACGCGGAAAAGCGCAGCGTGAAGAAGCTGATCTTTGTCTGCCTGATCCTCTGGGGTGGCCTTGCCACGCTCACTGGCGTGGTCAGCAACGTCTACATGCTGATCGGCATCCGCTTCCTGCTCGGGGTGGTGGAGGCGGCGGTGATGCCGGCCATGCTGGTATACCTGTGCCACTGGTTCACCCGCGCCGAGCGTTCGCGCGCCAATACCTTCCTGATCCTCGGCAACCCGGTGACCATCCTGTGGATGTCGGTGGTGTCGGGCTACCTGGTCAAGCACTACGACTGGCGCTGGATGTTCATCATCGAAGGCCTGCCCGCGGTCATCTGGGCGTTCTTCTGGTGGCGCCTGGTGGATGACCGCCCGGCCCAGGTGAACTGGCTGAGCGAGCAGGAAAAGGCCGCCCTGGAACAGGCGCTGGCTACCGAGCAGCAAGGTATCAAGCCAGTGAAGAACTACCGCGAGGCGTTCCGCTCGCCGCAGGTGATCATCCTTTCGCTGCAGTACTTCTGCTGGAGCATCGGTGTGTATGGCTTCGTGCTGTGGTTGCCGTCGATCCTCAAGCAGGCGGCCAACCTCGACATCGTGCAGGCCGGCTGGCTGTCGTCGGTACCTTACCTGGCGGCGGTGCTGGGCATGGTCGGTGTGTCGTGGGCGTCCGACCGCCTGCAGAAGCGCAAGCGCTTCGTCTGGCCACCACTGCTGATCGCCGCCGTTGCGTTCTATGGCTCGTACGCCCTGGGCAGCGAGCACTTCTGGCTGTCGTACGCGTTGCTGGTGGTCGCCGGCGCCTGCATGTACGCACCCTATGGCCCGTTCTTCGCGATCGTGCCCGAGATCCTGCCGGCCAACGTCGCGGGCGGTGCCATGGCGCTGATCAACAGCATGGGCGCGCTGGGCTCGTTCGGTGGCTCGTGGCTGGTGGGTTACCTCAATGGCGTCACGGGCGGGCCCGGTGCCTCCTACCTGTTCATGTGCGGTGCGCTGCTGGCCGCAGTGGCGCTTACCGCCGCACTCAATACTTCCCAGACATCCGGCCGGGCCAAGCGCGGCAACTCGCGCCTGGCCATGAACCATTAGGAACCTGTGCAATGAAGAAGCGAATCGTCCTGTACAAACGCCTGTCCGACGACTTGATGGCACGCCTGCAAGAGCGCGTCGAGGTGACCTGGGTGGACACCTCCGGGCCCGATGGCCTGGCGCGCCTGCGCGATGCCTTGCCGGGGGCGCACGGGCTGCTGGGGGCCAGCCTGCGCCTGGACGCCAGCCTGCTCGACCTGGCGCCACAGCTTGAAGTGGTGTCCAGCGTTTCGGTCGGCGTGGACAACTACGACATCGCCGAGCTCAGCCGGCGTGGCGTGATGTTGACCAACACCCCCGACGTGCTTACCGAAACCACCGCCGACACGGGCTTTGCCTTGATCCTGGCCACCGCCAGGCGGGTGGTGGAGCTGGCGAACTGGGTGCGAGACGGGAACTGGCAGGCCAACCTCGGCCCGGCGCATTTCGGCAGCGATGTGCACGGCAAGACGCTGGGCATCGTCGGCATGGGCCGCATCGGCGAGGCCCTGGCCCGGCGTGCCGCGGCCGGCTTCGGCATGCGTGTGCTGTATCACAGTCAGCGTGCCAAGCCTGAGGTTGAGGCGCGCCATGCGGCGCGCCGATGCAGCCTGGATGAGCTGTTGCAGCAGGCGGATTTCGTTTGCCTGACCGTGCCGCTGAGTGCCAGCACCGAAGGCCTGATCGGCGCGCGGGAGCTGGCGCTGATGAAGCCGCAGGCAATCCTGGTGAACATTTCCCGCGGGCGCGTGGTGGATGAGCCGGCGCTGATCGACGCGTTGCGTGCCCGGCGCATACGCGGCGCCGGCCTGGATGTATTCGTGCAGGAGCCGTTGCCGGCGCAGTCGCCGTTGTTGCAGCTGGACAACGTGGTGGCGACCCCGCATATCGGCTCGGCGACCGAGGAAACCCGCCAGGCCATGGCGCGCTGTGCGGTGGACAACCTGCTCAGTGCGCTGGCTGGTGAGCGCCCGGCCAACCTGGTGAATGGCTAAAGCCAGATCCACAAACCTGCGCGGCCCCTGTGGGAGCGGGCATGCCCGCGAAGCAGGCAATGCGGTGGATGGCACCGGCTGCGCCGGTGTTCGCGGGTAAACCCGCTCCCACAGGTACAGCGCATTCTTTCGGCAGGTGGGTCCCTGTGGGAGCGGGCATGCCCGCGAAGCAGGCGACGCGGTGGATGGCACCGGCTACGCCGGTGTTCGCGGGCGCGCCCGCTCCCACAGGTACGGCACATTCCTTCGGCTGGTGGAGTCCCTGTGGGAGCGGGTTTACCCGCGAAGCAGGCGACGCGGTGGATGGCACCGGCTGCGCCGGTGTTCGCGGGCGCGCCCGCTCCTACAGGTACGGCGCATTCCTTCAGCTGGTGGGCACCCTGTGGGAGCGGCCTTGTGTCGCGAAAGGGCTGCAGGGCAGCCCCCGGAGTCAATGCGATTCTGAACGCTGCGCCTGCGCTGGCGCAGCACTCTCCACCGGCTCCAGCGGCGGGTGCTCCTGCGCCGCATGCATCAGGTCTTCGGTCACCCGCAACTCGGCACCGGTCGGCGAGAAGGTGGTCGAAGCGGTGAACGGGGCCGGGTGCTCTGCCGCCGGGCGCTTGCCACGGCGCCACATGAAGAAGCACACCATGGCCAGGTTGACCACGGCAAAGGCCCAGAACAACCCGGCCTCGCCAAACTCGGTCATCATCGGCGAAATCGCCACCGGCGCCATGGCCGAACCCAGCGAGTTGATTAGCAGCAGGCCCTGGATCATCGGCACCAGTGCATCCGATGGCGCCCGGTCGGCCGCATGGCTGACCGCCACCGGGTACAGGGTGAACACGCCACCACCCAGCAGGAACAGCATCGCCGGCAGCAGGATCGAATCCGACGGCAGGAACACCGTGACCAGCGACAGCAGCACGCACAGCGCGGCCAGGGCGATCAGCACATCCTGGCGGTCCTTGCGGTCGGACCAGCGTCCGACCGGGTATTGCAGCAGCATGGCACCAAGAATTACCCAGGCCATCATGTTGCCGACCTCGCCCACATCCAGGCCGATGCGCTGCAGGTACAGCGGCAGCAAGGCATAGATGCCGGCAATGGCCACACCCGAACCGAAGCAGCCGACCAGGCCCGACGGCGCAACGCCCAGCAACTGGCGTGGCTTGAGCGGTTCGACCTGGTCCAGCAGCGGCGACACCCGCGGTAGGATCACGATGGGCAGTACCGACAGGGCGGCGAGCACGCCGGCCAGCATGAACGGTGCGGTGTCACCCATGTGGGTGATTTCGCCAAGGCCGGCCTGGGCGATGACCCCGGCGCCGTAGAAGGCGATCATGTACAGCGCCAGCAGGCGGCCGCGGATCTTGGCGTCACCGGCCAGCAGCAGCCAGCTTTCGATCACCAGGAACACGCCCACCGCCGCCCAGCCGTTGATCAGGCGCAGCACCGACCACCACGTGACGTCGTAGAACAGGCCTTGCAGCAGGATGGTCACGGCGATCAGCGAGGCGAAGCTGGTGTAGGCGCGGATATGGCCGATGCGCAGGATCAGCCGGTCGTTGAAGATGGCACCCAGGGTCAGGCCGATGAAGTAGGTCGAGGAAACCACACCGATGGTGGTGGCCGACTCGCCGGCAGCGCCCAGGCGCAGGGTGGTAAGGGAAGACATGAAGCCGTTGCCCAGGGCAATGATGAACAGCCCGAGCAGGGGCGCCAGCGCCATGGCCAGCAAACGCGGAGACATACGTACCTCTAGTTGGATGAGCGGAATGAGCGCCTTTTCGGACGCGCACACCGGCTCGACCCGAACGGGGCCGAGGGGCTGCACGGATGTGCCTGGGCTGGATGCGACGCTGCCGGTTGCCACCGTTCAAGGCGACGGGCGAAAAGGAAGCGCGATTCTACGGGCTTGCGCGGTTTTGCCCAAGGGGCTTGGGTGTGCGACGAGACGCCGCAGTCTGTGGGCGACACGAATGCGTCTTGGGCGGACATCCCGGGGCCGCCTTGCGGCCCAATCGCCGGCAAGCCAGCTCCCACCTCGACTGCATCGACCTCAAGCATTGTGCAGTACCTGTGGGAGCCGGCTTGCCGGCGATGGGGCCAGAACAGGCAACACAAGACAGTTACTCCCGCATGGTGGTGATACCTCAAGGCTTGGCGCTGTACCTGTGGGAGATTCTATGGTTGTGGGCAATGCTTTTTGCCCCCTTTGCTCATGTATTCGCCTTGAGTCTTCATCAAGGCGAATGCAATTCTGGCCAGCT
>NZ_NEIO01000015.1:0-125929 GCF_002113575.1 Pseudomonas sp. B8(2017)
TCACAAGCACCCACACGAATTGCTTGATTCGATTTGTTAAAGAGCGTTTGGTTAAGAGCTTTTCGTCTCAACCGAGGCGCGCATTCTACGCTTTCCTCAGGGTCTGTCAAGCGTTTATTTTGAAGTTTTTGCGAGAAACTCGTTTAGCTTCAAACACTTGACTCGCTGCGATCTCTCGTAGCGGGAGGCGAATCATACAGCGTTTAGAAGCGCTGTCAACCATCATCTCAACCGCTGCCGATCATTCGACCGAAGCACTCCTGATACTACCTGAATCGCTTAACCAATTGATTTACAAGAAGTTTTGCGCTTCGACTACGTCAGAAGTGGGGCGCATTATAAGGGGATTCGAAACCGCGTCAACCCTTAATTTCAAGAAACCCTGATATCGCTGAAAAGCAAAGCGGGGAGGCCTGACGGCCTCCCCGCTTTTCACCAAGGCCAAACGCCCTTAAAGCACACCGGTACTGCGCAGCCGCTGCACCTCACCGGCATCCAGCCCCAATACATCCTCCAGCACCACCTCGGTATGTTCACCCAGCAACGGCGGCGCCCGACGGTACTCAACCGGCGTCTCCGACAACCGTATCGGGCTCGCCACCTGCGGCACACTCCCCGCCAACGGATGCGGAATGCTCACCGCCAATCCGCGCGCCAGAACCTGCGGGTCCTGGAACATCTGCGCCAGGTCATTGATAGGCCCGCACGGCACCCCTGCAGCCTCCAGTTGGCTCACCCACTCCGCCGTGGTCTTGAACACCGTGGCCTGGCGGATCAAAGGAATCAGCTCGGCCCGGTTGGCAACCCGCAGCTTGTTGGTAACGAAACGCGGGTCGTCCGCCCACTGCGGCTGACCGGCCACCTCGGCGAACTTGCGGAACTGGCTATCGTTGCCCACGGTAAGGATGAAGTCGCCATCCGCCGTCGGAAAATCCTGATAAGGCACGATATTGGGGTGCGCATTACCCAGGCGACGAGGCGGGTTGCCCGTGGTCAGGTAGTTCATCGCCTGGTTCGCCAGGCAGGCCACCTGCACATCGAGCAACGCCATGTCGATATGCTGGCCCACCCCGGTCTGCTCGCGATGGGCGAGGGCAGCGAGGATCGCCACCGTGGAATACAACCCGGTAAGGATGTCGGTCAGCGCCACCCCTACCTTGACCGGCCCCGCACCTTCTTCACCTTCCGGGCGGCCGGTCAGGCTCATCAGCCCGCCCAACCCCTGGATCATGAAGTCATAACCCGCGCGCCTGGCATAAGGCCCGGTCTGGCCGAACCCGGTGATGGAACAATAGATAAGCCGCGGGTTGATCGCCTTCAGGCTCTGGTAGTCCAGGCCATAGGCAGCCAACCCACCAACCTTGAAGTTTTCGATGACGATATCGGACTTCGCCGCCAACTCACGTACCAGGCGCTGCCCCTCGGCCTGGGTGAAGTCGATGGTAACCGAGCGCTTGTTGCGGTTGGCCGACAGGTAATAGGCCGCCTCACTGGTGTTCTCACCCTCGGCATCCTTGAGGAAGGGCGGCCCCCACGAGCGGGTATCGTCACCACTACCAGGGCGCTCGACCTTGATCACATCGGCGCCAAGGTCAGCGAGAATCTGGCCAGACCATGGGCCGGCCAACACGCGAGAAAGGTCCAGCACCCGCAGATGTGATAGCGCGCCCATGGGCTGGCTCCTTATCAATAGAAGGCCTGGATGCCGGTCTGCGCACGCCCCAGGATCAGTGCATGCACATCGTGAGTACCTTCATAGGTGTTGACCACCTCGAGGTTGACCAGGTGACGAGCCACGCCGAACTCATCGGAAATGCCATTGCCACCCAGCATGTCACGCGCCATGCGGGCAATATCCAGCGCCTTGCCACAGGAGTTGCGCTTCATGATCGACGTGATCTCCACTGCAGCCGTGCCTTCGTCCTTCATCCGCCCCAGACGCAGGCAGCCCTGCAGCGCCAGGGTGATTTCGGTCTGCATGTCGGCCAGCTTCTTCTGGATCAGCTGGTTGGCAGCCAACGGGCGACCGAATTGCTGACGGTCCAGGGTGTACTGACGCGCGGTGTGCCAGCAGGCTTCCGCAGCGCCCAGCGCACCCCACGAGATGCCATAGCGGGCGGAGTTCAGGCAGGTGAACGGGCCTTTGAGACCGCGCACATCCGGGAAGATGTTTTCCTCCGGCACGAACACGTTGTCCATGACGATTTCGCCAGTGATCGAGGCGCGCAGGCCGACCTTGCCGTGAATCGCCGGCGCGCTGAGGCCTTGCCAACCCTTTTCCAGAACAAAGCCGCGGATATCACCCGCATCGTCCTTGGCCCAGACCACGAATACATCGGCGATAGGGCTGTTGGTGATCCACATCTTGCTGCCGGTCAGGCGGTAGCCGCCGTCGACCTTCCGGGCACGGGTGATCATCGAACCCGGGTCGGAACCATGGTTGGGCTCGGTCAGGCCGAAGCAACCGATCCACTCGCCGCTGGCCAGCTTGGGCAGGTACTTCTGCTTTTGTGCCTCGGTACCGAACTCGTTGATTGGCACCATCACCAGCGACGACTGCACGCTCATCATCGAGCGGTAACCCGAGTCGATGCGCTCTACCTCGCGAGCAATCAGGCCGTAGCACACGTAGTTCAGGCCACTGCCACCGTATTGCTCGGGAATGGTGGCGCCCAGCAACCCGACCTCACCCATTTCACGGAAGATTGCCGGGTCGGTCTGTTCATGACGGAAGGCCTCGAGCACACGCGGGGCCAGCTTGTCCTGGGCGAACTGATAAGCGCTGTCACGCACCATGCGCTCTTCTTCAGTGAGCTGCTGATCGAGCAGCAGCGGGTCGATCCAGTTGAAGCTTGCTTTACCGGCCATGAGCGAAATCCTCGAAATAGGGAGCAGTTTCTTGTGCCTTTGAGCCTAGGCCTGATCGGCCGCCGGGACAAACGAGGATTGCGCACCAATTAGTGATAATTTGTCACTTCGTAAATCGGCAAAACACCATATTTACAGCCTTACGAGTGAGGTTGACGTACATGCGCCGCAAGATCCCCAGTACCGCCGCCCTGGTTTGCTTCGAGGCGGCGGCGCGCAACGAGAGCTTTACCAAGGCCGCCCAGGAACTCGCCCTGACCCAGGGTGCCGTCTGTCGGCAGATAGGCGGCCTGGAAGCCTTTCTCAATGTGGAACTGTTCCGCCGCTCGCGTCGCGGCGTAAAACTGACCGAAGCCGGCCTTTCCTACAGCCGCCAGGTGGCCGCCCAACTGGACGCGGTAGAGCGCGACACCTTGTCGGTAATGCGCCAGCAGGGCGCCAACGTGATCGAGCTGGCCGTGGTGCCTACCTTCGGCACCCAATGGCTGCTACCGCGGCTCAAGGACTTCCAGCAGCGCCACCCGGAGGTCACGGTCAACCTCACCAACCGCACCCGGCCATTCCTGTTTGCCGACACCACCTTCGATGCCGCTATCTACTTCGGCGATGCCGACTGGTCCGGCACCCAGTCGCACCGGCTGATGGGGGAAAACCCGGTACCGGTGTGCAGCCCGGCGCTGCTGGGCGGGCAGGGCACACTCGACGCGCAGCGTATTGCCCAACTGCCACTGCTGCAGCAGAGCACGCGTCCCTATGCCTGGCGGCAATGGTTCGGCAGTGTCGGCATGAATGTGGAACGCGACATGACAGGCCCGCGCTATGAACTATTCTCGATGCTCGCCCAGGCGGCCATGCATGAGATGGGCATCGCGCTGATTCCGCCGTTCCTGATCCAGCGCGAGCTGGAGGAGGGTAGGTTGGTGGTCGCTAACAGGCATGCCCTGAGTAGTGACAAGGCCTACTATCTGATGATTCCGGAGCGCAAGGTGGAGTCGGCTTCGCTGCGCGCCTTCCGCGACTGGCTGGTGAGCCAGGCTCAGGCGTATACGGCGAAGACGTAGGCAAGCGCGATAAATTGACTCCGTAGTCAATTATTTTGAACACCTACAGATATATGTATTTGTCGCATCTACATAAACTGTTATGCAGGGTGCAAAAATCCGCTTTAACCCTGCTTACGGCGCGGCTTTGCGGGTTATTTTGCGACATTCACCAAGCCGTAAGCGAATTGACCGCAAAATTTTTGTTTTTTTCTCCTAATCTGCCAATAGCCTATGTTTGACAGGCTGCAGCCTGACCGTTGCGACATACGGTCACAGGGTGACTTGTAGTTTTGACTTCGTTTCGCTCCAGAACCGGTTGAAGGCCTCTGGCTTCGTCTGCAAAATGCTTCGCCCGCCCGGGATTCGGCGGGTCGGCGCTCCACAGCCGCCCCAGCGCACCATCCGAAGTGCGCTGGCTTTTAAAAAGACAAAAGGTCACCGCAGGAGAAATAGTCGTGCACATTGGTGTTCCTCTCGAGACGCAGACCGGTGAGACAAGGGTCGCTGCGACCCCGGAAACCATCAAGAAACTGATTGGCCAGGGCCATCAGGTCACCGTCCAACGGGGGGCAGGGCTCAATGCCAGCATTCCGGACAGTGCCTATGAGGCCGTGGGTGCTTCCCTGGGGAGTGCAGCCGATGCCTACGGCGCCCAATTGGTGCTCAAAGTGGTCGCCCCCAACGACCAGGAACTGGCCCTGATCAACAGTGGCAGCCTCCTGGTGGGCATGCTCAACCCCTTCAACAGCGAGCTGATCGGCAAGATGGCCGAGCGCGGCATTACCGCGTTCGCCCTGGAAGCCGCGCCGCGCACCTCGCGGGCGCAGAGCCTGGACGTGCTGTCGTCGCAGGCCAACATCGCCGGTTACAAGGCGGTGTTGCTGGCTGCCCATCACTACCCACGCTTCATGCCCATGCTCATGACCGCCGCAGGTACCGTCAAGGCCGCGCGCGTACTGATCCTGGGCGCGGGCGTTGCCGGCCTGCAGGCCATTGCCACGGCCAAGCGCCTGGGCGCAGTGATCGAGGCGTCCGACGTACGCCCGGCCGTGAAGGAGCAGATCGAGTCGCTGGGCGCCAAGTTCATCGACGTACCCTACGAAACCGATGAAGAGCGCGAGTGCGCCGAAGGTGTCGGCGGTTACGCCCGGCCGATGCCGGCCAGCTGGATGCAACGCCAGGCCCAGGCCGTGCACGAGCGCGCCAAGCAGGCGGATATCGTCATTACCACTGCGCTTATCCCGGGGCGCAAGGCGCCGACCCTGCTCAGCGCCGAAACCGTCGCGCAGATGAAGCCCGGCTCGGTGGTCATCGACCTCGCAGCAGCCCAAGGCGGCAACTGCCCACTGACCGTCGCCGACCAGGTGGTACAGGAGAACGGCGTGATCATCGTCGGCCCGACCAACCTGCCGGCCCAGGTGGGCGCCGATGCCTCGGCACTGTATGCACGCAACCTGCTGGACTTCATGAAGCTGCTGTTCGACAAGGACGGCGCGCTGGTCATCAACCTCGAAGACGACATCGTCGCGGCCTGCCTGATGTGCCGTGATGGTCAGGTCGTCCGCAAGAACGGCTAAGGAGCACGACAATGGAAGACATGCTGATTTCCCATGGCATCTACAACCTGATCATCTTCGTGCTGGCCATCTATGTGGGCTACCACGTGGTGTGGAACGTCACCCCGGCACTGCACACGCCGCTGATGGCCGTGACCAACGCCATCTCCGCGATCGTCATCGTCGGCGCCATGCTGGCCGCCGCCCTGACGGTGACCCCGGCCGGCAAGCTGATGGGCACCCTGGCGGTGGCCCTGGCCGCGGTCAACGTGTTCGGTGGCTTCCTGGTCACCCGTCGCATGCTTGAGATGTTCAAGAAGAAAACCAAGAACGAGGCGCAGAAGTAAGCATGAGCATGAATCTGGTAACGCTCCTCTACCTCGTCGCCTCGGTGTGCTTCATCCAGGCGCTCAAGGGCCTGTCGCACCCGACTACCTCGCGGCGCGGCAACCTGTTCGGCATGATCGGCATGGGTATCGCCATCGTCACTACGGTCGGCCTCATTTATAAGCTCGGGGCCGAGCTTGCTACCGCCGGCATCGGCTACGTCCTCGTTGGCCTGCTGGTCGGCGGCACCGCCGGTTCGATCATGGCCAAGCGCGTCGAGATGACCAAGATGCCGGAACTGGTCGCCTTCATGCACAGCATGATCGGCCTGGCTGCGGTGTTCATCGCCATCGCCGCGGTGCTGGAACCGCAATCGATGGGCATCGTTGCCGCCATGAGCGACCCGATCCCCACCGGCAACCGCCTGGAACTGTTCCTAGGCGCAGCCATCGGTGCCATTACCTTCTCCGGCTCGGTGATCGCCTTCGGCAAGCTGTCGGGCAAGTACAAGTTCCGCCTGTTCCAGGGCGCACCGGTACAGTTCGCCGGCCAGCACAAGCTGAACCTGATCCTCGGCCTGACCACCATTGCCCTGGGCCTGCTGTTCACCTTCACTGGCCACTACAGTGCCTTCACCCTGATGCTGGTCTTGGCCTTCATCATGGGCGTGCTGATCATTATTCCGATCGGGGGCGCCGACATGCCGGTGGTGGTGTCGATGCTCAACAGCTATTCGGGCTGGGCAGCGGCCGGTATCGGCTTCTCGCTGAACAACTCGATGCTGATCATCGCAGGCTCCCTGGTCGGCTCGTCCGGTGCCATCCTCTCGTACATCATGTGCAAGGCGATGAACCGTTCGTTCTTCAACGTCATCCTCGGTGGCTTCGGTGGTGATACCGATGCCGGCGCGGCGCAAGGCTCCAAAGAGCAGCGCCCGGTAAAGTCCGGCTCTGCCGACGATGCCACCTTCCTGCTCAGCAACGCCGACAGCGTGATCATCGTCCCGGGTTACGGCCTGGCGGTGGCTCGCGCCCAGCACGCGCTGAAGGAGTTGACCGAGAAGCTGAGCCACAACGGCGTGACCGTGAAGTACGCGATCCACCCGGTGGCGGGCCGTATGCCCGGGCACATGAACGTGCTGTTGGCCGAGGCCGAAGTGCCATACGACCAGGTGTTCGAGATGGAAGACATCAACGCCGAGTTCGGCCAGGCCGATGTGGTGCTGGTGCTGGGCGCCAACGACGTGGTCAACCCGGCGGCGAAGAACGATCCCAAGTCGCCGATCGCTGGCATGCCGATCCTCGAAGCGTTCAAGGCCAAGACCATCATCGTCAACAAGCGCTCCATGGCCAGCGGCTATGCCGGCCTGGATAACGAACTGTTCTATCTCGACAAGACCATGATGGTGTTCGGCGACGCCAAGAAGGTCATCGAAGACATGGTCAAGGCGGTGGAGTGACAACGGCCGCTGCAAACCAGCTGATATAAAGGAAGCCCCGGTCAGAATCTGCCGGGGCTTTTCTTTTATTGATCCGGATCAACGGCTCTATTCCAAGGCTTCTCATACGACCATGGTCGTGGGACGGCAAGGGGCGAAGTCTCTAGACTGCGCTGCAGTAGTTTCAGTAGCCCGAGATAACAATCCATGTACCGTGATCGTATCCGCTTGTCCTCCCTGCACAGCAAGGTAATGAGTGCGGCTGATGCCGCTGGTCTGATCGAGGACGGCATGACCGTCGGAATGAGCGGTTTCACCCGCGCCGGCGAAGCCAAGGCCGTACCACATGCACTGGCCGAACGTGCCAAGCAGTCGCCACTGAAAATCAGCCTGATGACCGGCGCCAGCCTGGGCAACGACCTGGACAAGCAACTGACCGAGGCCGGCGTGCTGGCTCGCCGCATGCCGTTCCAGGTCGACAGCACCCTGCGCAAGGCCATCAACGACGGCCAGGTGATGTTCATCGACCAGCACCTGTCGGAAACCGTCGAGCAGCTGCGCAACCAGCAGCTGAAGCTGCCGGACATCGCGGTCATCGAAGCCGTGGCCATCACCGAGCAGGGCCACATCGTGCCAACCACCTCGGTGGGCAACTCGGCCAGCTTCGCGATCTTCGCCAAGCAGGTAATTGTCGAGATCAACCTCTCGCACAACACCAACCTCGAAGGCCTGCACGACATCTATATCCCGACCTACCGCCCGACCCGCACGCCAATCCCGCTGGTCAAGGTCGACGACCGTATCGGCAGCACCGCCATCCCGATCGACCCGGCCAAGATCGTCGGCATCGTCATCAGCGACCAGCCAGACTCGCCGTCCACCGTATTGCCGCCGGATGACGAAACCCAGGGCATCGCCGACCACCTGATCAACTTCCTCAAGAAAGAAGTCGAAGCTGGCCGCATGACCAACAAGCTTGGCCCGCTGCAGGCCGGTATCGGCAGCATCGCCAACGCAGTGATGTGCGGCCTGATCGAGTCGCCGTTCGAAGACCTAACCATGTACTCCGAAGTACTGCAGGATTCGACCTTCGACCTGATCGACGCCGGCAAGCTGAGCTTCGCCTCGGGCAGCTCGATCACCTTGTCGACGCGCCGCAACGCCGACGTGTTCGGCAACCTGGAGCGTTACAAGGACAAGCTGGTTCTGCGCCCGCAAGAAATTTCCAACCACCCGGAAGTGGTCCGTCGCCTGGGCATCATCGGTATCAATACCGCGCTGGAGTTCGACATCTACGGCAACGTCAACTCCACCCATGTCTGCGGCACCAAGATGATGAACGGCATCGGCGGCTCGGGTGACTTCGCCCGTAACGCCCACCTTGCCGTGTTCGTCACCAAGTCGATTGCCAAGGGTGGCGCGATTTCCAGCGTGGTGCCGATGGTCAGCCATGTCGACCATACCGAGCACGACGTTGACATTCTGGTCACCGAGCAAGGCCTGGCCGACCTGCGTGGCCTGGCGCCACGTGAGCGCGCCCGGGCGATCATCGACAACTGTGTGCACCCGGACTACCGCGCAGCGCTGAACGACTACTTTGATCGCGCCTGCCAGCGTGGCGGCCACACCCCGCACATCCTGCGCGAAGCCCTGAGCTGGCATGAGAACCTGGAAGAAACCGGGCGCATGCTGGCTAGCTGATACAAATGAGGAATGGAACGGCGGCCCTGCTTCCGCTGTTCCGGCCTCTTCGCGGGCTTGCCCGCTCCCACAGGTCATGTGCAACCCTCAAGGGCAGCACTTTACCTTGTAGGAGCGGGCAAGCCCGCGAAGGGGCCATAACAGTCAAACCCTTTCATCGATACACTCCCGCCGCAATCTGCAACAGAATCTGTACTACTGTACTGGTGTTTTTGCGCCTTCCCGGCTGAAAAATCCTCTTCATCAAATCAAAGTGCACCAAATAAGGGCGGACCAGTACAGTTACGCCAGTTTCGAGTGCAACAGTAGGGTTACACAGTTAACTGGACCATCGTCTTTCAACCGAACTGTATCTACTGTTATGGACGACAGAGGAGGATCATTGGCATCAGTTAAATCACTACCTAATCCCGCCATAAGCGGAAGGATGAAACATCATGGAACGTACCCTCAGTTCCGGTCTGGTTTTTGAAAGCAACGCCCAACAATCCAACGCTTCGCTGCCGCTGCGCGCTCTGTCCACCTTGCTGCTGTGGCAGCGCCGCATGGCCAGCCGCCGTCAATTGGCTCGCCTGGACGCCCGCCTGCTGGCCGACGCCGGTATCAGCGAGTCGCAGCGTTACGAAGAGCTGAGCAAGCCTTTCTGGCGCTAAGCTCCGGCTTGCCGGCTTCGGCCGGCACCGCGAATTCCCGAAACCCGTTGCAGGTGACTGCGACGGGTTTTTTGTTTGCAGGCGGCATGGTAGAGCCTTTTGCAGGCGGACCTGTACAGTTTGTAAAATCATAAAACAAACCATAACAGTTTATTGGTGCGCTGTTCATTAACATCCAGAAACACCGGCGCGTGATACGCTTGGCGTAACAGTCTGGTAGAACGCACTGTTGAAAAAGTACCGCGACGAGCTGTGCGAGCGTCCGATAAAGCAGAACCACCCGACCCTAGTCCAGGAGTCCACGATCATGTCCCGTAAATACCTGATTGGCGCCGCCCTGATGCTGAGCCTGGCCGGCACCGCAAACGCCACCAGCTTCGTTGTCACCACCGATGCCGTCGTTGGCGCAGTGGCCGCGTCCACCGATGCCACTTCCGATATTTCCTCCTCGTTCCGTGACGACAAGATCGTCCAGGCCGCCCGTGACGACGCCGCCAGCTTCGTTGGCAGCCAGGGCGACATCCGCGGTGCCAAGCTGGAAAGCGCTTTCCTGCACATCCGCTCGCAGATGCCAGCCCTGCAGGCCAGCGACGCGCAACTGGCCCAGGCCATCCTTGCGCTCTGACCCCGGCTGATCCGTTCAGCTGTGCTGGTCACCACCAGCACAGCCGTACTCACCATTGCCGCCCACGTTTCCAGCTGTTGTAGAGCCCATGCGTTATCTGTTGCCGTTGCTGTTCTCCGTTGTTGGCATGGCCAGCGCCCATGCCATGGATACCACTACGCAAAGCCTGGTCATCACCGGCTATGTCACCAGCCAGGTCACCACCGCACCGTTCGACCGCAAACTGGTCCGCCAGGCCCAGGACGATGCCGCTGCCTTCGTCGCCAGCGACGGCCAGATCCGCGGTGCGCGGCTGGAGGCAGCACTGGAATCACTACGCCACAATTGCGCACGGCATACCGTCGGCGATCTGGAACTGGCGCAGGCAATTCTCGTCCAATAATTACATCTGACTCCCTGTATTTTTCGGAGATGCTCCATGCGTAAACCGCTGATTGCCGCTACCCTCGGCATGCTGCTGCTGGCCGACCTGGCCCAGGCACAGACCCTGGTGGCCACCAGCAATATCATCGTGCGGGCCTTTGGCCGTTCGATCGATTTCACCTCTGACACCACCACCTCGATCCGCGATTCCAAAGTGGTGCGCGAAGCCCATGACGACGCCGCCAGCTTTGTCGCCAGCAACGGTGACATCCGCGGCGCCCAGCTCGAGGCCGCCTTCAACACCCTGCGCGAGCGCGTGCCGCAAGCGCGCGACGCCAGCGACCAGGTACTGGCTGAAGCCATCCTCGCGCTGTGAACCGCGTGCGCGCCTGGCTGCTCGGCTGCGCCCTGACGCTGCTCGGCACGCCCGCCCTGGCCGACCTGCAGCTCGAGCTGCAGGCGTCCGGCCTTGACTCGCAGCAGGCCCAAGCCACTCAGGCTCTGCTCGACGAAGCCATGGGCAAGCTGCCCCCTCGCTTCAAGCAACAGCTGAACCGCCGGGTGCGGGTCAGCTGGCGCGACAACATGCAGGCCGACGCCTATGGCCAGGCATCGCTGGTATCTACCCTCGAACTCAATCGCCGCCTGCTGCCCAGCCTCACCGATGGCAGTGCTGCCACCGAGCGCACCAACCGCCCGCATGGCACGGTGCGAGAAGAACTGCTGGCCACCGTGCTGCACGAACTCACCCATATCTACGACCGTGCCCGGCTGTGGCCCAGCGCCGAGAACGCGCTGATCGCCCGTTGCAAGCGCCAGCAAGGTACGTTGGGCAAGGTCGGCCTGCCCGAAGCATGCCGTGGCCAGGCCGAGCGCCGCTTCACACTCAGCGACGACCCGCGCCTACTCGACCTGGCCGGCTGGCAGCAGTACGTGGGCCGACGCGGCGAGCGCGAGCAGCACAACGGCCAGTTCGTGCGCAGCCCCGACAGCTATGAACTGAGCAGCCCCAAGGAGTACATCGCGGTCAACATGGAGTACTTCCTCCTCGACCCGAGCTACGGCTGCCGCCGTCCGGCGCTGAACCAGTACCTGCGCGAACACTTCGGCTGGGCACCGCAGCAGGACAGCTGCGCCAAGGGCCTGCCGTTCATCAATGCCGGCAGCGACTTCGCCCGCCAACCGCTGGGCGAAATCGACCCCGAGCGGGTCTATGAGGTGGACTACCTGCTGGCCGAAGCCAACCAGAACCTGGTCAGCCGCTGGGGCCACAGCATGCTGCGCCTGGTGATCTGCAAGCCGGGCCGCCCACGCGGGCCGGACTGCCGCCTGGACCTCGACCAGAGCCTGGTGCTGTCGTACCGCGCCTTCGTCAACGATGTGCAGCTTTCCAGCTGGGACGGCCTGGTCGGTGCCTACCCCTCGCGCCTGTTCGTGCTGCCGCTGGGCCAGGTGATCGACGAGTACACCAAGACCGAACTGCGCAGCCTGGCCTCGGTGCCCTTGCGGCTCGACCGCGACGAGATCGAGAACCTGGTGCGTCAGGCCGCCGAAATGCACTGGAGCTACGATGGCAACTACTGGTTCCTGTCCAACAACTGCGCAGTAGAGTCGTTGAAGCTGCTGCGCAGCGGCACCGCCAACCCACGCCTGAACGACCTCGACAGCATCATGCCCAATGGCTTGCTGGCTGTGCTCAAGGGCAGGGGGCTCGCCGACACCAGCGTGCTCGACGACCCCCGCGAGGCGCTGCGCCTGGGTTATCGCTTCGACTCCTACCGCGACCGTTACCAGGCCATGTTCGAGGTGTTGAAGAAGCAGTTGCCAATCAAGCAGGACAAGGTCGAGGACTGGCTGGCCCTTGACGCCGAGCAACGGCGGGGCTGGTTCGCCCAGGCCGACCTGCGCACCAGCGCCGCCTTGCTGCTGCTTGAACAGGCCAGCTTGCGCCGGCAACTGCTGCTGGCCCAGGACGAGGTCAAGCAGCGCTACCTGAACGCCGCCGCGCTGAACGATGGCAGCGTCAGCAAGGCCGATGCGACCCTCAGGCAGATGCTCGCCAACAGTGGCTTCCTCAGCCGCCCGGCAGAGTTGCTCGACAGCAAGGGCTACGGGCTGCCGCAGCCGCAGGAGCGCAAGCACCTGGAGCAAGTCAGCAGCGAGCGGCAAGCGCAGTTGCTGCGCTTGAGCACGAGCCTGGACAAAGAGGTGAGGGCGCTGCTGGAGCCGTCGCGGGCCAGGGAGATTGCGGCGGTGGAAGCCAATGTGAAGCAGGTGGGCGAACATCTGCGGGCATTGCACAAGGCTGCAGGAGGCCTGCAGTTGTAAGTATGGCTGTACCGGCCCTATCGCCGGCAAGCCAGCTCCCACAAGACCACCATAGGTCTGAAGGTGGTGGGGTACCTGTGGGAGCTGGCTTGCCGGCGATAGGGCCAGCAGCACCAACACAATCTCTTACAGGTTCTCCTCCGCCTCCGAAGGCAAATCCTCATCCAGATGCAACCAAGGCAACCGGCTACCCACCCAGATATGCCGGTTGGCCCTGACGCGTTCCGGGTGGTCCAGCGTCGCCACCGTCACATCCACCGTCTCCGGGCTATGTGTAGTCACCAATGCCACATGCGCCCCGCAATGCCCACAGAAGTACCGGCTGCAACTGGCCGGTGCCACATAGCAGTTCGGCTCGCCCGCCAGCCACTGGAACCCCGAGCGGGGCACGGTGAGCCAGGTCACCACCAGCCCGCCGCTGACCCGCCGGCAGATAGAACAATGGCAATGGGCAATGTCCGTCAGGTCGCCCGCCAACCGATAACGCAAGGCGCCACAATGGCAGCCACCCTCGGTCACATCCTGCATCACCTACCTCTCGTCGCCTTTGCTTCGGCGAAAGCTGGCTGAAAGCTTGCCCTCATAGGATAGCCCCCACTACCGGCACAAGACCGGTCAGCCAGGGCACCCGGTAACCACCGCGCCCGGCCCAATCAACAACAACAATGGTGATTCTGATGTATTCCTGTGCCCGACTTTCCGTAGCCCCCCTCCGCATGCTCCCCGCACAGCGCCAAGCGCGCTGATCCGCCCGAATCGACGTTCCTTTCGCCGCGCCACGCCTGGAGTATTGCCATGCTGACCTTCCTCGGCTTTGCCATGGTCATCACCTTCATGTACCTGATCATGACCAAGCGCCTTTCGGCCTTGATCGCGCTGATCCTGGTACCGATCCTGTTCGCCCTGTTCGGCGGTTTTTCCGCCAAGATCGGCCCGATGATGCTCGAGGGCATCAGCAAGCTCGCACCTACCGGCGTGATGCTGATGTTCGCCATCCTCTATTTTGCCCTGATGATCGACTCCGGCCTGTTCGACCCGGCCGTGCGCAAGATCCTCAAGCTGGTCAAGGGTGACCCGCTGAAAGTCTCCGTCGGCACCGCAGTACTGGCCCTGGTGGTCTCGCTCGACGGTGACGGCGCCACCACCTACATGATCTGCTGCGCCGCCATGCTGCCGATGTACAGCCGCCTGGGCATGAGCCCGCGGATCATGGCCGGCCTGATCATTCTCGCCGGCGGGGTGATGAACATGACCCCCTGGGGTGGCCCGACCGCCCGCGCCGCCAGCGCCCTGCACGTGGACCCGTCGGACATCTTCGTGCCGATGATCCCGGCCATGCTGTTCGGCGTGCTGGCGATCCTGGCCATCGCCTACATGTACGGCAAGCGTGAACGTGCCCGCCTGGGCGAGTTGCACCTACCCACCGACGACATCGACCACAGCGAAATCACCGTTTCGCAGTACCCGGACGCGCGCCGGCCAAAACTGCTGTACTTCAACGGCGCCCTGACCGCTGCCCTGATGGTCGCGCTGATTGCCGGCGTGCTGCCGCTGCCAGTGCTGTTCATGATCGCCTTCAGCATCGCCATGATCGTCAACTACCCGTGCCTGCAGCAGCAGAAAGACCGCATCGCCGCCCACGCCGGCAGCGTGCTGGCGGTCACCGGGCTGATCTTTGCCGCCGGCATCTTCACCGGCATCCTGTCGGGCACCGGCATGGTCGACGCCATGTCCAAGAGCCTGCTGTCGGTCATCCCCGAGGCGCTGGGCCCATACCTGGCGGTGATCACCGCGATCGTGAGCATGCCGTTCACCTTCTTCATGTCCAACGACGCGTTCTACTATGGCGTGCTGCCGGTGCTGGCCGAAGCTGCCAGCCACTACGGCATCAGCCCGGTGGAAATGGCCCGTGCGTCGATCGTCGGGCAACCGGTACACCTGCTCAGCCCCTTGGTACCCTCCACCTACCTGCTGGTGGCCCTGGCCGGCATCGAGTTCGGCGATCATCAGCGCTTCACCTTGAAGTGGGCAGTGCTGGTGTGCCTGTGCATAATGCTCGCCGCGCTGCTGATGGGCATTTTCCCGCTGTTCAGTAGTCTTTAATAAACGCGTATTTCCCTAACGCGACGCGCCCTGATCCTGGCGCGTCGCCTTTACCGTTCGAAGGAAAACACATGGAATGGCTGACCAGCCCGGAAATCTGGGTTGCCTTTTTCACCCTTACCGCGCTTGAGATCGTCCTCGGTATCGACAACATCATCATGATCTCGATTCTGGTCAGCCGCATGCCCAAGCACATGCAGCCGCGCACCCGGATCTTCGGCCTGGCCCTGGCCATGGTCACCCGTATCATGCTGCTGCTGTCGATCACCTGGGTCATGCGCCTTACCGCCGACCTGTTCGTGGTCCTGGGCCAGGGCATCTCCGGGCGTGACCTGATCCTGTTCTTTGGTGGCCTGTTCCTGCTGTGGAAAAGCTCGCAAGAGATCTATCACGGCCTGGAAGGCGAGGACGAGAACCCGGAAGAGCCGAAAGGCGCGGGTGGCAAGTTCTTCTACACCATCATCCAGATCGCCATCATCGACATCGTGTTCTCGCTGGACTCGGTGATCACTGCGGTGGGCATGGTGTCCCACGTACCGGTGATGATCGCCGCGATCATCGTCGCCGTGCTGGTGATGATGTTGTGCGCCGGCACCATCAGCGACTTCATCGACAAGCACCCGTCGCTGAAGATGCTCGCACTGTCGTTCCTGATAGTGGTCGGTACCGTGCTGATCGCCGAAGCTTTCGACGTGCATGTGCCAAAGGGCTACGTCTACTTCGCCATGGCGTTCTCGCTGGCGGTGGAAGCCATCAACATCCGCATGCGCACTGCCTTGGCCCGCAAGAACGGCAAAGAGCATGAGCCGGTGAAACTGCGCAAGGACATTCCGGGTCAATAAGATCAGGAAGTGCAGGACATAAAGGGCCCTTCGTTCTGTTCGGGGCCCTTTTTTCATTTCTGGGTATCAGAAATGGAGCTGTCCTGTGCCGGCCTCTTCGCGGGTAAACCCGCTCCCACAGGGGCCACACAGGCCTTGAGGTTATGGTGATCCTGTGGGAGCGGGTTCACCCGCGAAGAGGCCGGCACAGGCAATCATTCATTTCCGGTATGTTTCAAATAAACGGCAGCCATGCGAAGCTGGCGACAGCTCCGCAAAACAACTAAAGCTTTGAGTGAGCACTGAAAATTCTTCAAACGCTCACGCTTCGTCTCTTGGCCCTCTGGGCCAATGCAACAGGGGGCCGTCGCCATGCTGACCCTGATCAACCTGCTCTCGGCCGTTACGCTTCTGGTCTGGGGCACTCACATCGTGCGTACCGGCATCCTTCGGGTATTCGGCTCGAGCCTGCGGCGCATCATCAGCCACAACATGAGCAAACGCCCGCTGGCGTTCGTCGCCGGCATTCTGGTCACGGCCATGGTGCAAAGCAGCAACGCCACCGCCATGCTCGTCACCTCGTTCGTCGGCCAGGGCCTGATGGCCATGACCCCGGCCTTGGCAATCATGCTCGGCGCCGATGTGGGTACCGCGCTGATGGCCCGGGTGCTGACCCTGGACCTGTCCTGGCTGTCGCCGCTGCTGATCTTCCTGGGTGTTATCTTCTTCCTCTCACGCAAACAGACGAGGGCCGGCCAGCTGGGCAGGGTAGGCATCGGGCTTGGCCTGATCATCCTGGCATTGGAGCTGATCGTGCAGGCAGCTACGCCGATTACCCACGCCCAAGGCGTGAAGGTGCTGTTCGCCTCGCTGACCGGTGACATCATGCTCGACGCCTTGGTCGGCGCTCTGTTCGCCATGATTTCCTATTCCAGCCTGGCGGCCGTGCTGCTCACCGCAACACTGGCCGGTGCCGAAGTGATCAGCCTGCCGGTGGCCATCGGCCTGGTGGTGGGCGCCAACATCGGTAGCGGGCTGCTGGCCTTCATCAGCACCAGCATGCAAAACGCCGCCGGACGCCGGGTGGCTCTGGGCAGCCTGCTGTACAAGCTGATCGGCCTGCTGCTGATCATCCCCGTGTTGCACCCGCTGGTGGGCTGGATGGACTCACTGAGCTTCAGCCCACAGGAGCTGGTCATCGGCTTCCACCTGCTCTACAACACGCTGCGTTGCCTGATCATGCTGCCCACGGTCAAACCCATGGGCCGGCTGTGCAACACCCTGCTGCCCGAACGGGAAAACGGCAACGGCCAGATTCGCCCGCGCCATCTCGACACCTCGGCGCTGGAAACACCCAGCCTGGCCCTGGCCAACGCCTCCCGCGAAACCCTGCGCCTGGGCGATATCGTCGACAGCCTGCTCGAAGCCATGCTCGGTGCCCTGCGCGGTACCCAGGCCGCCTTGCCGCAGCAGGTCCGCGCCCTCGGCGAGGACGCCGAAGCCTTGTACAGCGCGATCAAGCTCTACCTGGCGCAGATGTCGCGTGAAGACCTCAGCGAACAGGACAACCGCCGCTGGGCAGAAATCATCGAACTGGCGATCAACCTCAAGCTGGCCTGCGACCTGATCGAGCGCATGCTGCGCAAGGTCCAACAGCAGAAAACCAGCCAACGCCGGGAGTTCTCCCAGGTGGGCCTGGAAGAGCTGACCGGCTTGCAGGAACAGCTGCTGGCCAACCTGCGCCTGGGCTTGTCGGTGTTTCTCAGCGCCGACCCGGAAAGCGCCCGCTTGCTGCTGCGGGAAAAACGCCGTTTTCGCGCCCAGGAACGGCGCCTTGCCCACGCCCATGTCAGCCGCTTGCAGCGCAAGGTAGTGCAAAGTATCGAGACCAGTTCGCTACACTTGGAGCTGATCGCCGACATGAAACGGTTGAACTCTTTGTTCTGTAGCAGTGCCTATGTGGTACTGGGCGGCTCGGACACGGGCGGGCTGATGCTCGACAGCGTGCCGGACGAAGCCCGTCTGCCGTGATTTCGCCTACCTGAGGACCCAAGCTCGCCCATGCGTTGCCTGATGTTCGTTTGCCTGCTGATCTGCAGCCTGCCCTCATTCGCCCTCGACCGCTCGCGGGTTGAAGGTTACCTGTTGCCCAACGGCCTGCAGGTCATCCTGAAAAACGGTTATGAACGTGACCATGTGGCGATTCGCCTGGTGGTCGGCGTCGGCCTGGATGACTTCAGTTGCGAGCAGAAAGAGCTGCCGCACCTGCTCGAACACCTGCTGTTCAGCGGCATCGACGAAACTGGCGAGGGCGGCCTGGAAGAACGCCTGCAATCGCTGGGCGGCGAGTGGAATGCCTACACCAGCAGCGCCGACACCACCTTCGTCATCGAAGCCCCGGCGCGCAACCAGCGCAAAATCCTCGACCTGCTGCTGGCGGTGATCCACGACACCCGCATCGATGCCAAGGCCCTGGCCACCGCCAAGCGCATCATAGAGCGCGAGGATGGCGGCCACTATGGCCACCTCCAGCGCTGGCTCGACCGCCAGGACATCGGCCACCCCGCCAGTGACCAGCTGGCCACCGAGCTGGGCCTGAAATGCCCGGAGCGCTCCAACCTCGACGACATGACCCTGGAGCAGGTGAACACCTTGCGTGACCGCTGGTACGCGGCCAACAATATGACCCTGATCGTGGTCGGCGGCCTCGACCGCCTGCTGCCGGCCTACCTGGAGCGCACCTTTGGCGAGCTGCCCGCCACCGAGCCGGAGGAGCGCCGCACCCTGGAAAGCATCGGCCAGCAAGCTGCACAGCGCCGCGACCTGACCCGCGGCTGGCTGGGTGACAGCGTCAAGCTGCACTGGCTGTTCGTCGAGCCGGTGCTGGACAACGACCACCAGGCCACCCTCGACCTGCTGTCGCACTACCTGGACTGGGCGCTGTACGACCAGCTGCGCCTGCGCAACGGGTTGTCCTACGGCCCTTCGGCAAAACGCGAAAGCTTTGGCGACACCGGCCTGCTAAGCCTCAATGCCGACCTGGAGCGCGAGGATATCGACCAGGCGGTCGAGGTGATGCAGAAATTGTTCAACCACCTGCGCAAGGAAGGCCTCGACCCGGACACCTTCGAGCGCATCAAGTACGCCAGCGTCGCCAAGGAAAGCTGGAGCACCCAGGGCAACAGCGCCTTGGCCGACTACTACTGGGGCGCGCTGAATGACTATAGCGACGGGCGCTTCGTCAACCCGGTGCGCAAGCTGCGCCAGGTCAGTCTGGCGCAGGCCAACGAGGCGCTGAAGGAACTGCTCAAGGAAGATGGCTATGTGCGTATCGAGAAACCATTGCTTGGCTATGATGAGCTCTACGGGCTGGTTGCCTTGCTGTTGGGGCTGATCCTGGCAGCGGGGCTGTTGCGCTGGCGTCGGCATGGTCCGGAAAAACCGAGCGGTGCTACACGCGAGCAGTGAAACGACGGTATCCTTTTGCCAGTACCGGCCTCTTCGCGGGCACGCCCGCGAAGAGCCCAGCACAGTCACCTCACCCATTCTGTTGTAGCCCCCAATGCCCCAAATCCCCCACATCGTCCAGCGCATCATCGAACTGCTCAAACGCTACCCCGGCATCATCGCGCTCGGCGGTTTCCTCTCCGGCATCGGCAGTTTCATCCTGGTCGACCGTCAGGCTGGCCTTGCCAGCTGGGTAGCTGTGCTCATGCTGGTCAGCTGGCTCTGGCTGATGCTGGAAAACACCCTCACCGGCCTGTTCGCGCGCACCTTCAACCGCGAAATACCGCAGCCATTGCTGCGCTACGCGACGCAGATGATCCACCAGGAATCACTGTTCTTCGTACTGCCGTTCTTCTTCATCACCACCACCTGGAACAGCGGCCAACTGGTGTTCACCGGCCTGCTCGGTGCCGCCGGGCTGATTTCGATCATCGACCCGCTGTACTACAAGTGGCTGGCACCGCGGCGCTGGCTGTTCCTGGCGCTGCATACCCTGACCCTGTTCGCCGCCCTGCTGACCGCGCTGCCGATAATCCTGCACCTGACCACAGCGCAAAGCTTCAAGCTGGCCCTGATTGCAGCCATGGCCCTGTCGTTCCCCAGCCTGGCCAGCAGCTTCCCGATCAACAACTGGCGCCGCGCCGTGGCCCTGGTGCTGGTCACCCTGTCGGTCGGCGGCGGGGGCTGGCTGCTGCGCTCCTGGGTGCCGCCAGCGACCCTGTGGATGACCGAAGTGGCAGTAAGCACCGAAGTGCTGAACCGCCAGCCGGGCGATTCGCTGCACGAAATTGCTGCCAGCCGCATCCGTAGCAGCGGCCTGTACGCCTACACCGCGATCAACGCGCCACGCGGCCTGAACGAGCGGATCTACCATGTGTGGCAAAAGGACGGCCAGGAAGTCGACCGTATTGCCTTGGACATCCACGGCGGGCGCAAGGAGGGTTACCGGGCCTGGACGCACAAGCAGAACTTCCCGCCGAACCCGGTGGGCAAGTGGCAGGTGAGGGTACTGACCGAAGATGGGCAGGTCATTGGCGTGCTGCGCTTCAAGGTGGTCGACGAAGCGCCCGCGGGGTGAGTGAAAGGGGCCGCTTTGCGGCCCATCGCCGGCCAGCCAGCTCCCACAGGGCCAGCGACAACCCGCTCCATGTGGGAGCTGGCTGGCCGGCGATGGGCTGCAAAGCAGCCCCCAAGGTCCGTGAAGACAGCACATAATCACCAAACAGCCCATGCCCGCTGCGCTATGATCAGGCCCTAAGCCTTAGCGCCGAGTCAGTAGCATGGAGCCGATGACCACCCCCAGCGCCACCCTGGACACCAGTAGCCAACCGGCCTGCCTGCGCATTACCGGTGACTGGACCCTGGCGCACTACGCCAGCCTCAAGCGTGAGAGCGAGCGCCTGCGCGCGCAATACGCTGCCGATACCGTCGCCGACCTCAGCCAACTGGGCCGCCTGGATACCGCCGGTGCCTCGCTGCTGGCCGAACTGCTCGGCTCCGAGCGCCTGTCGCGCTGCACCCACGGCCTGCCCGAAGCCAGCCGCGCCCTGCTCAAGAACGTCTACTGCTCGGTGCAGGACTACTGCATCCCGGTCAAGGAACCCGAGCGTAACGTGCTGCTGTTGCTGCTGGAACGCATCGGCTGCGCCGTCGGTACCTTGTGGCAAGACACCATGCAGGTGCTCGGCTTCGTTGGCCTGATCCTCGAAACCCTGCTGCGCCGCGCCCTGCAACCTCATCGCTGGCGCTTCACCCCGGTCGTGGCGCACATCGAACAGACCGGCCTGGACGCCGCGCCCATCGTCGCCCTGCTGACCTTCCTGGTGGGGGCGGTGGTGGCCTTCCTCGGCGCCACGGTGCTGGCCGATTTCGGTGCGACCATCTTCACCGTCGACCTGGTGGCATTCTCGTTCCTGCGCGAGTTCGCCGTGCTGCTGACCGCTATCCTCATGGCCGGCCGCACCGCCAGCGCGTTCACCGCGCAGATCGGCTCGATGAAGGCCAACGAGGAAATCGATGCCATCCGCACCCTTGGCCTGAACCCCATGGAGATGCTGGTGGTGCCGCGCGTACTGGCGCTGTTGATTTCGCTGCCCTTGCTGACCTTCATCGCGATGATTTGCGGCATCGTCGGCGGTGCGGTGGTGTGCGCGCTGTCACTGGACATCTCGCCAGCCATGTTCCTGTCGCTGCTGCAAAGCGACATCGGCGTACAGCACTTCCTGGTCGGCCTGGCCAAGGCACCGTTCTTCGCCTTCCTGATCGCCGCCATCGGCTGCCTGGAAGGCTTCAAGGTCAGCGGTAGCGCCGAATCGGTGGGCGCACACACTACCTCGGCGGTGGTGCAGTCGATATTCGTGGTCATCGTGCTGGATGCGGTGGCCGCACTGTTCTTCATGGAGATGGGCTGGTGAGTGGCCAGGAACGCGTGATCGAGGCCCGCGGCATCTGCAACCGCTTCGGCCGCCAGAGTGTGCACGAAAACCTCGACCTCGACCTGTATCGCGGCGAGATCCTCGCCGTGGTCGGCGGCTCGGGCAGCGGCAAGTCGGTGCTGCTGCGCAGCATCGTCGGCCTGCGGCGGCCCGACGAAGGGCAGATCAAGGTGTTCGGCCAGGACCTGGCCGGCCTGCGCGAAGAGCAGCGTTCACTGGTCGAGCGGCGCTTCGGCGTGCTGTTCCAGAAGGGCGCGCTGTTCTCTTCGCTGACCGTCACCGAAAACGTGGCGTTGCCGCTGATCGAGCACGCCGGGCTGTCCCGCGCCGATGCCGAGCACCTGGCCGGAGTGAAACTGGCCCTGGCCGGGCTACCGATCTCGGCCGCCGACAAGTACCCGGCCTCGCTGTCGGGGGGCATGATCAAGCGCGCCGCGCTGGCCCGTGCCCTGGCACTGGACCCGGACATCCTGTTCCTCGACGAACCCACCGCTGGTCTGGACCCGATCGGCGCCGCCGCCTTCGACCAGTTGATCCTGACCCTGCGTGACGCCCTGGGCCTGTCGGTGTTCCTCATCACCCACGACCTCGACACCCTGTACACCATTACCGACCGCATCGCCGTGCTGTCGCAGAAGAAGGTCCTGGTGGCCGGCCCGCTGGCCGAGGTCGAGCAGACCAACGACGCCTGGATTCAAGAATACTTTCATGGCCCACGCGGGCGCGCAGCCGAGCAGGCCGCCACCCGTGCCGGGCAGGAGCGCTGAGCAATGGAAACCCGAGCCCATCACGTTCTTATCGGCCTGGTCACCGTCCTGGTGGTGGCCGGCGCCATGCTGTTCGGCCTGTGGCTGGCCAAGTCGAGTGTCGACGACGCCTTCAAGGACTACGAAGTGGTGTTCAACGAAGCCGTCTCCGGCCTGTCCCGCGGCAGCCCCGTGCAGTACAACGGCATCAAGGTAGGCGACGTGTCCACCCTGCGCCTGGACCCAAAAGACCCGCGCCGGGTACTGGCACGGGTGCGCCTGAGCGCCGACACCCCGGTGAAGGAAGACACCCAGGCCAAGCTGACCCTGGCCGGCGTGACCGGCAACTCGTTCATCCAGCTCAGCGGGGGCACCCCGCAAAGCCCCGAGTTGAAAGGCAAGGACGGCAAGCTGCCAGTGATCATCGCATCGCCCTCGCCAATCTCGCGCCTGCTCAATGACAGCAGCGACCTGGTGACCAACATCAACCTGCTGCTGCACAACGCCAACCAGATGTTTTCCGAGGACAACATCGGCCACCTCAGCAACACCCTGTCCAACCTCGACAAGACCACCGGCGCCTTCGCTGGCCAGCACGGCAGCATCACCCAGGCCATCGAGCAACTGGTGCAGGTGGGCAAGCAGGCCAGCGCCACCCTGGCCGAAACCCAGGCACTGATGCGCAATGCCAACGGCCTGCTGGGCAGCGAAGGCAAGCAGGCAATCGGCAGCGCCGAGCAGGCCATGCAGTCACTGGCCGAGAGCACGGCCACCATCAACCGCCTGCTCGAGGACAACCGCGAAGCCATCGGCGACGGTGCCCAGGGCCTGAACCAGCTGACCCCAGCGATTCGCGAGCTGCGCGAAACCCTCAACGCACTCAAAGGCATTTCCCGGCAACTGGAGGCCGACCCTAGCGGCTACCTGCTCGGCCGCGACAACAACAAGGAGTTCCAACCATGAAACCGTCGCTGCGCCTGCTGGCCCTGGCGGCTGCACTGAGCCTGGCCAGTGCCTGCTCGATCCTGCCGCAGAGCGAGCCCGTCGACCTGTACCGTCTGCCGGTGAACCAGCCCGGCCGGACGGCGCCGGCGCTGGACTGGTCATTGCGCCTGAACAAGCCGCTGGCCAGCGAAGTGCTGGCCGGGCCACGGATTGCCGTGATTCCCCAGGGCGATGTGGTCAGCAGCTACAAAGGCGCGCGCTGGAGCGACGCAGTACCGGTGCTGCTGCGCAACCGCCTGCTCGACGGTTTCCAGCGTGACGGCCAGGTACAGCGCCTTAGCGCCGACGACAGCAACCTGCAGGCCGACTACGAGCTGGCTGGCGAGCTGCAGGCGTTCCAGGCCGAATACCGCGAGGGCGGGGCGGTGGAGGTAGTGATCCGCTATGACGCACGTCTGGTCCAGGGCCGCAGCCAACGCATTCTGGCCAGCAAACGCTTCGAAATCCGCCAGCCGCTGGCCGACAAGCAGGTATCAGCGGTGGTTGCCGGCTTCGGGAAGGCCTGCGACCAGCTGACCGGGCAGGTGGTCAGTTGGACCATTGCCCAGGCGGGTAGTGCACAGCCACCATCAGTCCGTTGAGTCAGGCCCGGTTCTATCTCCTGTCAGGGCCTCATCGCCGGCAAGCCAGCTCCCACAGGTACTTCGCATGCCTTGAAGTCTGTGAGGTCAAGGTGGGAGCTGGCTTGCCGGCGATGGGCCGCAAAGCGGCCCCAAAAAAGGTCAGGCGAAGAACCAGTAGCAGACGAAGATCGCTGCGATGACACCGGACAACTCCGCCAGCAATGCGCAACCGACGGCATGGCGCACGCGCTGGATACCCACCGCACCAAAGTAAACCGCCAGCACGTAGAAGGTGGTTTCGGTACTCCCCTGAATCGTCGCCGCCACCAGCGCCGGGAAGCTGTCCACACCGTGGGTCTGCATGGTCTCGATCAGCATCGCCCGCGCCGCACTGCCGGAGAACGGCTTGACCAATGCCGTGGGCAGGCCTTCGACGAAGCGGGTGTCCAGGCCCAGCCAGGTCACCGCATGGCGAATACCGTCCAAGGCCAGCTCCAGGGCGCCTGAGGCCCGCAATACACCCACCGCCACCAGCATCGCCACCAGGTAAGGCAACAGGCCCTTGGCCACATCGAAGCCTTCCTTGGCGCCTTCGACAAAGGCTTCATACACCTTCACCCGCTTCAAGGCGCCGATCACCAGGAACAGGATGATCACGCCAAACAACGTGAGGTTGCCCAGGATCGACGACAGGCTCGCCAGCGCGGCCGCCGAGAGGGTGCCGAGAAAGGCCATGAACCCGCCCAGCAGCAATGCACCGGGGATCAGGTAGGCGAGCACTACCGGGTCCCACAGGCGCAGGCGCTGCATCACCGCCACCGACAGCAGGCCGACCAGGGTCGAGACACTGGTGGCCAACAGGATGGGCAGGAACACCATGGTCGGGTCCGCCGCGCCTTGCTGGGCCCGGTACATGAAGATGGTCACCGGCAGCAGCGTCAGCGACGAGGCGTTGAGCACCAGGAACAGGATCTGCGCATTGCTCGCCGTGGTGCTACTGGGGTTCAGCTCCTGCAGTGCGCGCATGGCCTTCAGGCCGATCGGCGTGGCGGCGTTGTCCAGGCCCAGGCCGTTGGCGGCGAAGTTCATGGTGATCAGGCCCAGGGCCGGGTGGCCGGGCGGGACTTCCGGCATCAGTCGGGCAAACAGCGGGCCGAGCACCTTGGCCAGCCACTCGACGATGCCAGCCTTCTCGGCGATCTTGAGAAAGCCCAGCCACAGGGTCAGCGTGCCGAACAGCAGCACCACCACCTCGACCGACAGCTTGGCCATGGCAAAGATGCTCTCGACCATCGCCGCGAAGATGCCGGCGTTGCCGCCTACCAGCCATTGGGCCAGGGCGGACACTGCCGCCACCAGGAAAAAGCCAAGCCAAAGGCCGTTGAGCATCCGTGTGTTCCCCCTGAAAAATGCCCGAATGATAGCGTATCGGGGCGTAAGGCTGGAGACCGCAGACCTGACACAGGACACTGTGGGAGCGGGCGTGCCCGCGAAGTAGGCAACGCGGTGGATGGCACCGGCTTCGCCGGTGTTCGCGGGCAAGCCCGCTCCCACAGGGATCGCGCAGGCCTCGAGAAAAGGGTCCGCGAGCAGCCTGGAATCTCACAGGCAACAAAAAGCCCCGACAAGTCGGGGCTTTTGGTCAAACAGCAGTCAGGCTCAGCGCTTGGCAGCTTCGCCAACCATGGCCGCTTCCTGCTTGCCGGCCATCAGCGAGGCGTAGTACTTCTCGCCCTTGGCGGCGTCGTACATACCCTCCCAGCGAGCAATGACCAGGGCTGCCAGGGCGTTACCCACAACGTTCAAGGCGGTACGGGCCATGTCCATGATGCGGTCGACACCGGCGATGAAGGCCAGGCCTTCCAGCGGGATGCCCACGCTGCCCAGGGTGGCCAGCAGCACCACGAAGGAAACACCCGGTACGCCAGCGATACCCTTGGAAGTGACCATCAGGGTCAGCACCAGCAGCAGCTGCTGGCTCCAGGACAGGTCGATACCGTACAGCTGGGCAATGAAGATGGCCGCGATGCTCTGGTACAGGGTCGAGCCGTCGAGGTTGAACGAGTAGCCGGTCGGTACCACGAACGAGCAGATCGACTTCGGTGCACCGTACTTCTCCATCTTCTCGATCACACGCGGCAGCACGGTCTCCGAGCTGGAGGTGGAGTAGGCGAGGATCAGCTCATCTTTCATGATGCGCATGATCTTGATCACCGAGAAGCCGAACAGGCGGGCAACCAGGCCCAGCACCATGAAGGCGAAGAAGGCGATGGCGAAGTACACCAGCAGCACCAGCTTGGCCAGCGGCAGCAGCGAGCTGAAACCGAAGTTGGCGACGGTCACGGCGATCAGGGCGAACACGCCGATAGGGGCGTAGTTCATGATCATGTGGGTGACCTTGAACATGGTCTCGGAAACCGCCTGGAAGGTACGCACCAGCGGGTCGCGCAGCTCTGCCTGCAGGCTCGACAGGCCCAGGCCGAACATTACCGAGAAGAAGATGATCGGCAGCATTTCGCCACGCATCAGCGCTGCGAAGATGTTCGACGGGATCAAGTTCAGCAGGGTTTCGATGAACGCGTGCTCATGCTGCACTTCGGCCGCGGTAGCCTGGTACTTGGAGATGTCCACGGTACCCAGGGTGCTCATGTCGATGCCGGCGCCCGGGTGGAACAGGTTGGCCAACACCAGGCCCACGACGATGGCGATGGTGGTCACCACTTCGAAGTAGATGATGGTCTTCAGGCCGATGCTGCCCAGTTTCTTCGCGTCGCCAACCCCGGCGATACCCACGATCAGCGACGAAATCACGATCGGGACGACGATCATCTTGATCAGGCGAATGAAGATGTCACCAGCGGGCTGGAGGACGTTGCTGATCCACCATGCCTTTTCTGCACTGAAATGATTCAGTAGCGCGCCGATTGCAACACCCAGGACCAGACCGATGACGATCTGCCAGGCGAGGCTCAGTTTTGCCTTCTTCATGTCTTTACCCTTTGTTCTAGTGGTCATGGGCACCCAACGGAAACGCGCGTAACAGAGCCGTTGGCAAGGTCACGAGCAGCAGATGCTTCCGTCCGGCACCTTCATGTAAGGACACCGCAGGCGAGCGACAGGGCGCTCGGGCCGGCGAAAAAGGCGGCAACTATTGCGATGGCAAAGGGGGAAATCTAATGCCGGAAGCGCATACCCCATGCCGTTTATGCATAACATTTTTGACCAAAACGGGAGGTTCGCAAGTGCTTGATTTACAACGTTCGGAATCCCGAACAAGACCAAACCGCCATATTTAGGCAGATTTGGCAGGGTAAGAAGAACAGGGGCGATGGCTTGTTCGACAATCCGAATGGCCGAAATGCCACTTGAACGAGCGCCAGGTTGATCGAAAAAAAATTGATGTACGGTCGAGACAAAATGTGTCTCGAAGAGAAAATCGCGCAGGGAAGAGACGTTTCCTACATGGCTCCTCGGAAGTCAGGTCTGGCCAGATGCCCCTATGGCATCGCCGACCTGAAACTTCCGATTCCGCCTTTCCTGACCCGGCCCATTGCTGGAGGCACTCCCTGTACCCCTAGGCCACTCCGATCCTGCAACAATCAGAACAGCCCGGCCCCTTGGTCATGAGCAGCCCCTCCTCGGGGCGGCGCATCATAGAAGGCTGAAAATATAGAAAGGTTCAGCTTCTATTTCGTGACAGTGCATGACCTTTTCTCCGTACCGGGTGCAAATGCTCAGTACCAGTTCGGGTCACGCTTGAGCTGCTCCTGCAGCATCGCCTTCATGCCGTCGTCCGGCTTACCCAGCCAGCGGTACTGCGCGTGACGGGTGGGCGACTTGTCGCTCGGCAAACCTTCGGGTACCTCCACGAGCATCCCGTAGGCATCGTCCTTGTCCCAGCTGAACGCCACGATCAGGCGCTTGTAGGTGCAGTTGTCCTGGCGTTCGCACAATGGGCCGACCAGGTACTTGTCGCCGTCTTCGGTAACGGCAGACATCTGCTGCTGGGCACTGCCGGTCAGATTGACCACCCAATCAGGCAGACGTTCCTCGCCTTCAATCGTGTCCTGCCAGGTTTCCCGGTACTCCGGGTCCGAGCCGAGCAGCTGGTCGACTCGGACCTGGCCGTCATTGGCCGCCATCGCCGCCGCACTGCCGCCCAGTAACAGGGCGGCAGCCAGGGATGTCCAACGCTTCCTGCCCATCTTCAACCTCGTCCACGTCCAAAGAAGAAGGAGGCTACGAACAGCACCAAGAAGACAATGAACAGAATCTTCGCGATACCGGTGGCAGCGCCCGCGATACCACCGAAGCCCAGTACGGCGGCGACAATGGCGATGATGAGGAAAGTGATAGCCCAACTCAGCATGGTGGTTCTCCTTTCTTTTTTGAAATCGTTAAGGCCAGCGGTCAGAACACCCAGCGGTCCTGGGGTACGACCCTTTCCAGGGTGGCCGGTGACGCGGTGGCCTGGCCAGTTGGAAGCGGGTCGGCGGCCTTGACCAAGGTATTGGCACGGGTTGCCTGAATCTGCGTCAACAGGGCGGTCTGCGCCGCCACTTGCTCGGTCAGGCGCGCGGTCTGCCAGCTGTAATAGAAGAGGCCAGCGGCCAAGGTCAGCAACAGCGCCAGGCCGAGTGAAAGCACCTGGCTCAGGGGCAGTGCAGCGCTCTGCAAGCGGTTGACGGATTGGCGGGTCATGCCGGCTCCTCCTGCTGTAATTCTTGTTCAAACCTGAACAGGTAATTGCAGCCTGCATGCCAGCCTTACGAATCAAATAAACTCCATTTAAATCATATAGTTATGTGAATTCTGCAAAACCGGCAAGGACGTATCCTGCACGATGCCGCCCTGGCAGTCGTGCGAATTGCACGATCAGCCCTCGACCTTGGTCGCCACCTTGAGCAGGTCGGCATCCACCCCGCGCACGCCGATGATCTGCCGGGCGATTTCCACGGCAATGGTTTTCTGCTCGCTGCTGACCACCTCGCCCGAAAGCCGCACCAAACCCTCCTCGCTGGCCACTTTCAGGTTCAGGCCATCGAGGTTACGGCTGAAGCGGTAGCTGTTCTGGATCTTGTCGATGATCCAGCTGTCGCTCGGTTGCGGCCCAGTCGGCGTCCCCACCGGGGTTTCCCGGGCCTTGGCCATGGCGGCGCTATCGAGGCTGACCAGGTTGTTGACCAGGTGCACACCCTCGGTGGTACGCGCCACCACGCCGGCCAGCTCCTTGGCCTCGGCACTGTCGACCTTGCCGCGCAGGGTCACCACACCTTCGCTGCTCTGTACGTCTATAGGCGCCTTCTCGGTGGTGCGGCTCCATAACAGCCGCGCACGGATCACCGCGGCCAGGGTGGCATCCTCCAGGCGCTGGGCATAGGCACGCAGCGCCAGCGGGCGCTCCACCAGCTGGGCATTGACCCGCAGCTGGTTGTCGACTTGCTCGATGCCACGGGTAGCCAGCGCCACATGCTCGGCCAGCTGGCGTTCGACGTCGTTCTCCACCTCACCGGAAAGCCGCGCCTGCTTGCCGTCCACCTCGACCTGGATACGGAACGGGTCGAGCATGCGGTTCAGCGACAGGGCAGTTTGCAGGGCCCCCTCCAGGCGGGCGTCCTGCACCGGGCCGGCGAATGCCGGGGTGAACATCGGCAGCAGGGTGGTTGCCAACACGGCGGTGCGAATGGAAAAGGACATGGCAGTGCCTCCTTTTGTAGAGCAAAAGCTAAAAATCCTCGCAACCAATGTGCCACCGCAGACCTCTAAGGAAATCATCGGGATATCGAGGCCTTCCAGGCGTTGATTGGCCATTGGCTAGCATGCAAAGGACAGGTTCCTTCACAATGGACCATGCAACTTGCCCGATTTTTCCCACACTAAATGAAGATCTTTCCTAAAGGAGCGCAGCACATGGAGTCAGCCCAGGACAACCAAGGCCGCATTCTGCTGGTGGATGACGAGTCCGCGATCCTGCGCACCTTCCGCTACTGCCTGGAGGACGAGGGCTATAGCGTGGCGACGGCCAACAGCGCTGCTCAGGCCGAAGCCCTGCTGCAGCGCCAGGTATTCGACCTGTGCTTCCTCGATTTGCGCCTGGGCGAGGACAACGGCCTCGATGTGCTGGCGCAGATGCGTATCCAGGCCCCATGGATGCGGGTGGTGATCGTCACCGCACACTCGGCGATCGATACGGCGGTAGACGCGATCCAGGCAGGCGCCGCCGATTACCTGGTCAAACCGTGCAGCCCCGACCAGCTGCGCCTGGCTACCTCCAAGCAGTTGGAAGTGCGCCAGCTTTCCGCGCGCCTGGAGGCCCTGGAAGGTGAAGTACGCAAACCCAAGGACGGCCTCGACTCGCACAGCCCGGCCATGATGGCGGTACTGGAAACCGCCCGCCAGGTCGCTACCACCGACGCCAACATCCTCATCCTTGGCGAGTCGGGCACAGGTAAAGGTGAGCTGGCCCGGGCCATCCACGGCTGGAGCAAGCGCGCGCGCAAATCCTGCGTGACCATCAACTGCCCGTCACTGAACGCCGAGCTGATGGAAAGCGAGTTGTTCGGCCACACCCGCGGCGCCTTCACCGGCGCCAGCGAAAGCACCCTGGGGCGAGTCAACCAGGCTGATGGGGGCACGCTGTTCCTCGACGAGATCGGCGATTTCCCACTGACCTTGCAGCCCAAACTGCTGCGCTTCATCCAGGACAAGGAATACGAGCGCGTCGGCGACCCGGTCACCCGTCGCGCCGATGTGCGGATTCTCGCCGCCACCAACCTCAACCTCGAAGAGATGGTGCGTGAAAGCCGCTTCCGCGAAGACCTGCTGTATCGCCTGAACGTCATCACCCTGCACCTGCCGCCCCTGCGCGAGCGCAGTGAAGACATCCTGACCTTGGCCGACCGCTTTCTCGCCCGCTTCGTCAAGGAATACTCCCGGCCTGCCCGCGGCTTCAGTGACGAAGCCCGTACGGCCCTGCTCAACTACCGCTGGCCCGGCAACATTCGCGAATTACGCAACGTGGTGGAGCGGGCCAGCATCATCTGCCCGCAGGAACGCGTGGAAATCAGCCACTTGGGCATGGGCGAGCAGCCCGCAGGCAATGCCCCGCGGGTTGGCGCCGCGCTGAGCCTGGATGAGCTGGAACGCGCCCACATCGGTGCGGTGCTGGCCGCAAGCGACACCCTGGACCAAGCCGCCAAGACCCTGGGGATCGATGCCTCCACCCTGTACCGCAAGCGCAAGCAGTACAACCTATGAGGTGGCCGCCCATGAAGCTGCGCACGCGGCTTTTCCTCAGCATTTCGGCGCTGGTCACCGTGGCCCTGCTCGGGCTGCTGCTGGGCTTGGTCAGCGTGCTGCAGATGGCCACGGTGCAACAGCGACTGGTGCGCGATACCACCCACGCCCTGGAAATCGGGCTGAAGTTGCGCCAGAACCTTGGCGAACAGTTGACCCTGATGCTCGATGACGAGACCGCCCCGGAAAACCTGCGGCTGCTGCAGGACAACTTCCAGACCCTACTCAACCAAGGGCTGGACCAAGGTGGCGAGCGCACCGGCTTCAGCAAGGCCAGCAGCAATTACCAGGCTTTCCTCCAGGCCTACCGCGACAGCCCGGCGCCTTCGCGCAGCATGGGGGTTGAACAACCACTGGGGGCCGCGTTCAACCAGGTCCGCACCGACCTGATCGATTCCCACAAGCAGGCCTTGGAGCACATCACCCGCAGCGAGGAGCACACCCGCGACCACGCCTTGCTGGTCAGCGGCGTACTTGGCCTGATGGGCTTGATGGTGCTGGTACTGGGCTTCATCACCGCGCACAACATTGCCCGGCGCTTCGGCCAGCCGATCGAAGCCTTGGCCATAGCGGCCGACCAACTCGGCAAGGGTAATTTCGACGTAACCCTGCCGGTCACCCAAGCCACCGAACTTAACCAGCTGACCCGCCGCTTCGGCCTGATGGCCGATGCCTTGCGCAAGCACCAGGCCACCAACGTCGATGAACTGCTGGCCGGCCAGCAACGCTTGCAGGCGGTACTGGACAGCATTGACGATGGCCTGCTGATCATCGACCGCCAAGGCCGGCTGGAGCACCTCAACCCGGTGGCGCAGCGCCAGCTGGGCTGGACCGATAGCCGCGTGGGCAGCAGCCTGGCCGAAGCCCTGCAACGCCCGGAGCTGGAACAGCAGCTACGCCAGGTACTGCGCGGCGGCAACCTCGACCGCCAGCCGGACGACCTGAACATGGAGGTCGATGACGAAACGCGCCTGCTCGCCTACAGCCTGACTCCGGTCAGCCACCCGCAAGGGCCTATCCTGGGCGCGGTGATGGTGCTGCACGATGTAACCGAGCAGCGAGCCTTCGAACGCGTGCGCAGCGAATTCGTGCTGCGTGCTTCCCACGAGCTGCGCACCCCGGTGACCGGCATGCACATGGCCTTCGGCCTGTTGCGCGAGCGGCTCAAGTTTCCGCCCGAGGCGCGCGAACATGACCTGCTGGAAACCATCGGCGAGG
Organism: Pseudomonas sp. B8(2017); assembly: GCF_002113575.1. Lineage (NCBI taxonomy): Bacteria > Pseudomonadati > Pseudomonadota > Gammaproteobacteria > Pseudomonadales > Pseudomonadaceae > Pseudomonas > Pseudomonas sp. B8(2017). The sequence goes on from NZ_NEIO01000015.1 coordinate 32,597, forward strand.
AAATGCAGCGCCTGACCCAGTTGATCAACGACCTGCTCAACTTCAGCCGCTACCAGAGCGGGATGCAGAAGCTCGAGCTGGCTCCCTGCGCCATCGACGAATTGCTGGAGCGTGCACAACAGCGCTTTGCCGAGCCGGCGGTGAACAAGCAGATCGAGCTGATCACGGAGCTGGAGCCGCCGCTGCCGCGTATCCAGGCCGACGTCTCCCAACTCGACCGGGTGCTGGACAACCTGTTGCACAACGCCATCCGCCATACCGCCAGCGGCGGGCGTATCCGCTTGCATGCACGACGGCATGCGGAGCGGGTGATCATCAGTGTCGAGGACAACGGAGAGGGCATTGCCTATGGGCAACAGGGGCGCATCTTCGAGCCCTTCGTGCAGGTAGGGCGCAAGAAAGGCGGCGCGGGGCTGGGGCTGGCGTTGTGCAAAGAAATCGTGCAGTTGCATGGCGGGCGCATGGGCGTGTTTTCCCGACCGGGGCAGGGGACCCAGTTCTACATGGCACTGCCGGTCTGAATGTTGCCTGTCCTGGCCCCATCGCCGGCAAGCCAGCTCCCACAGGGATCGCACCGCACCTGAGGTCATTGCAATACCTGTGGGAGCTGGCTTGCCGGCGATGAGGCCGGTGCAGGATCACTCAATGCTCAACCCGCCGCGGCAGCCGTCCGCGGGTCACCAGTTCGGCAAACTGCCGGGCATTCAGTGGCCGGGCAAAAAGCCAGCCCTGGCCATAATTGACCCCTTCGCTGTTCAGCAGCACCGCCTGGTCTTCACACTCGATGCCTTCGGCAATCACCCGCAGGTGCAGGTCGTGGGCCATGCGGATGATATGCGGGGCAACACCGCTGCTGGCGGCGTCATGCCCAAGGGCATCGATAAAGGCCTTGTCGATCTTCAGGCAGTCCACCGGCAGGGTCTGCAGGTAGGCCAGGCTGCAATAACCCGTACCAAAATCGTCGATCAGCACCTGATGCCCTACTGCACGCAACGCCTGCAGATTGTCGCGCGCCACCACCACATCGATCAGGCCGCGCTCGGTCACTTCGAAGGCAATCTGGCTGGCCGCCACCCGGTGCATTGCCAGCAAGCGCGCAGCTACCCGGCCAATACGCGGCACCATCACATCGCAAGCTGCCAGGTTCACCGAAATGTACAAGTTGGGGTGCGAGCGCAGCAGTTGCCCTAACTGTTCCAGCACACGCTGCAGGACAAAGTCGGTGATCTGGCGAATCTGCCCGGTGTTTTCCGCCAGCGGGATGAACAGGTCCGGGCTGGTCAGGGTGCCGTCCGGGCGACGCCAGCGCACCAGGGCCTCGGCTCCGACACAGCGCCGGCTGTCGAGCTCGAAAATCGGCTGGTAGAGCACCTGCAGTTCGCCGCGGCGCAAGGCATTCTGCAATTCCGAGCTCATCGACCGCCGCTGCAGGATCAGTTGCAGCACCAGCCAGCCAATGCAGCAGGCCGCCAGCACACTGCCGGGGAACAGGAGCCAGAGCATGCCATTCATCCTCAACGGCAGGCTCGCCCGCGGGGCAATCAGCACCAGCTGGTAGTCCGGTGACTTGGTCGGCATACGGTAGATCAGGCGGTCGCTGAGCTCGAGCAGCGACTTGTGGCTGGTCGACCAGGCCGAGGGTGGCGGCCATACCTGTGGTGGGCCCAGCACAGGGATGGCCCGGGTACCGTTGTCCAGCACCACCACAAGGCTGCCGCCAGGGGGCAGGTCGACCACATCGGTCAGGTGGCCACGAGAGGTGGATACCACGAACTTGCCCCGCCCCAGCATCAACGCGGCCAGGTTTTCGTTCGGCTCGGTCGTTGTGTTCAGCCAGTAGCTGTAGGTCGGCCCCTGGATGTCGGGGACCCGCAAGGGTTCGAACGCCCGCTCATCACCGCGGTTCGAACAGGCGATATCCCCATCCACGTATGCCGCTTCATAAATGAAGCGTGAGCTCAGGCCTACCTGCTGCAATGCCGTCAGCATCGCCGGGCTGCAGCCGCGCAAGGGCTGCGCCTGCAGCAGGTCGACCCCTTCGCGCAACTGGCCGAACACCTGCTCGAGGCGCTCGAGAAAGCGCTCGCCCTGGGCATTCATCTGTGCGCTCTCGCTTTGCTTCATCTGTTGCAGGGCAATGCCGATGCTGGCAGAGAGCAACAGTGCCGCACTGGCCAGTGCTGCCAATGTGGCCAGCATCCAGGGACGGTAAAAAATTTGGCGCATCAAGGCGATGAAGGCTGACATCGAAGGCATCCAGTTGATAACTAAGGTATAGCAACTGAATCAGGAATCACCTCGCCGTTTGGCGTTTCGCTACAATCGCCGGGGCCTGCTGTAGGAGCGGCGTTGTGTCGCGATAGGGCCGCAAAGCGGCCCCGGCAGTTTGTGCTGGAACCAAGATCCTGGGGCTGCTGTGCAGCCCGTCGCGACACAAGGCCGCTCCTACACAAGAGCCCGTCCCACCTTGGCAGCTCAACGCATCCGGTTGAGCACCTGCAGCATCGCGGCCGTCTGCGCATCCGGCATGCCATCGAAGCGCTGCGGGCGGAAACGCATCTGGAACGCGGCGATCACATGGCGGGTGGCAACATCCAGTACCCCGGTCTGCTCGATCGCATAGCCAAACCGCGCCAGCTCCTGCTGATACCAGCCAACGCTCGGCGGGTTGACGCTGAAATAGGCTTGCTGCCGTGCCACGGCATTTGCATCCGGCCAGACACCCAATCCGGCGTCGGCCAGGCGCTTCCACGGGAACAGCGGCCCCGGGTCAAGCTTGCGCAGCGGCGCGATATCGCTGTGGCCAATGATGTGCCGTGGCTCGATGTTGTTGCGTTTGACGATGTCCTTGAGCAGCGCGATCAGCGCCTGGACCTGCGCTTCGCTGTAAGGGTGCCAGACCCGGCCATTCGGCGTGTCGGTGAAGCCCGGGTTGACGATTTCGATACCAATGGACGAGGAGTTCAGCCAGGTCCGACCCTGCCACTGGCTATCACCGGCATGCCAGGCGCGGCGGTTTTCATCCACCAGCTGATACACCGTCGCCGGGCCGTCACCAATCAGGTAGTGGCTGCTGACTTCGCCATGGGTCAGCAACGCCAGGGAACGCTCCAGCGAAGCATTGGTGTAATGCAAGACCACGAACTGGATGCGGTTGTCCTGGTTGACCGAAGGGTGGCTACGGTCGATGCGCAGGCCTGTCGAGCAACCGGCGACAGACAACAGCAGAAAGGAAATCAGGGTTTTTTTAAGCGTGGAAAGCACGTCAGTAGCCTCAGCGTATGAGCGCTACAGTATAACGTGCTCCCCAAGGGCCGTGCTTGCCGCGAGTCAGCGGCTGCCGGCTATGCCTGCTCGACGCGGTTGCGCCCCGACTCCTTGGCCCGGTACAGCGCCGCATCGGCGCGCTTGAGCACCTGGTCGCCGCGCTCGCCGGAACGGAATGCACCCAGGCCGATGGACGTGGTGATCACCACCCGTTCGCCCTTGAAGTGGAACGGGCACGCCTCGACCGTGGCCCGTAGCACCTCGGCTATCTGGGCAGCGGCGGCCGGCGAGGTCTGCGGCAGCAACAGCACAAACTCCTCGCCGCCGAAGCGGGCGATGAAGTCACCGCTGCGCAGGCGCTTGCGCAACTGGTCGGCGACAATCTTCAGTACCTTGTCCCCGGCCAGGTGCCCATAGCTGTCGTTGATACGCTTGAAATGGTCCAGGTCGAGGATCGCCATCGCCAGGTGGCCGCCGTGTGCCTGCCATTCGAGCATTTCGCGCTCGACCCGCTCGCTCCAGGCCGCACGGTTGGGCAAGCCGGTGAGGGGGTCGAGTAAGGCCTTCTGGCGCTGCTCTTCAAGGTGCTCGCGGTAGCCGAGCGCCTCCTGCTCCATGTTCGCCACCCGCTCCGACAGCCCTTGCAGGCGCCCAGCCAGCTCCTGTTCGCGGCGATCACGCTCGTGCTTGTGCTCGTCCATGGTCACCAACAGGCCTTCCAGGCGGTTTTCCAGGATGTGCTTGAGGCTGTCGACGTCGGCGGCACCTTGCACACTGCTCTGCAGCCCGTCGACGTGCTCACGCAGCTGGGTATCCAGCTCGCGGGCAGCCGAGCTGTTGTCGGCGTGACCGGCGCTGGCCTCGTGCAGGTGGCTCTGGAAACCTTCCAGGCGTTCGTTGAGCTGCTGCAGGTAGGTTTCGAATTCGTGCTGGCCGCTGTCGGTGATCGCCAGCATGAGCACAGCCAGGTCATCCAGCACCGGGATCAGCTCATACCAGTTCAAGCCGCGGGCGACCCGTTCACGCATCTCGAGCGCTTGGGCCTTGTGTCGCTCCGGCAGGCTGAGGTCATCGAGCAGGCCGATCAGGGTGTGCTCGATGTGCTCGGCAACCTGGCTGTAGGGCGGCTCCACCGCGTAGGGCAGGGCATAGGGGCCGTCTTCGCCGAAGGTTTGTTCGAGTGTTTGCGCCGGTCCTGCTTCAGCCGGAGGCTCGCTGGCGACAGCTTCCGGTGCCGGCACATCGTCCGGTAGCGGCTGCGGCAGCGGGGCTGGTGACAGTTCGGCCGTTTCGATCAGCGCCGGGCCAGGTGCCTCCAGCGCGGGCTCTGGCACTACGGGCGCCTCGACAACAGATGCTGATGAGGCTGGCAGCGGCTGCAGCGCGTCCACGTCGTCGGGCTGCGGAGCACCGACGTTGGCCGGTGCTGCCAAGGGCTGCGCCTCGGCAACCGGCAGCGTCAGCGGCACAAGCGCTGGCTCGCCTTGCGCGTCATCCTCGCGGCTGCCGAACAAGCGCTGCAAGAAGCCGGGCCGGGCGTCCTCCCCCGACTTGCCCAGGGCTGACAGCGCGCGGCCCTGCAAGCCGCTCAACTCGCCCAGCAACGGTGGCAGGTCGCGTGACTGGGCCACGCCACCGTCGAGCTTCTTCGCCAGCTTTTTCAACGGCCGCGACACATCGTTCGGCAATGGCAGGCCTTGCAGTTGGTCGACCAGCGCGGTCAGCGCATCGCTGACCTGATTCATGCGAGCTTCCCGGCGCTGTTCGGAGTCCAGCACCGCCTTCTCAAGACGCGGAATCAGCCCGGCAAGGCCAGCGTCCATGTTGTCGCTGCGGATAACCTCGCGCATTTCCTTCATGCACTGGTCCACCACCTTGTCACTGCCTTCGGCAGCCAGGGTGCTGCGTACCAGGCCGCGACGCAGCAGGTCGAGACGGGCGTCCCAACGGCGCTCGAGCTTTTCCTGCTGCTCGATGCTTTTCAGGTATTTTTCTTTCCAGCGCTCAGCGTCTTCAGTCATGCCCGGGTCCGCAAACGGTGATGGCAATTAGCTCAGGACCGGCAGCGTATCCACAGTCAATGCATCAGGCAATCGAATCTCGACAGCAACGGGAAGGTGGTCGGAAATTGGCTGCGCCAGCACCTCGACACGCTCCAGCGTGAGGCTTGGGCTGAGCAGAATGTGGTCCAGGCAACGCTGTGGACGCCAGCTGGGGAAGGTGGCCTCGACTTGTGGGGCAATCAGGCCCAGGTCGCGCAACGGCGAGTGCTCCAGCAGGTCGGTGGCATGGGTATTCATGTCGCCCATCAGCACCTGGTGGCGGTAACCGCCAATCAGCTCGCGGATGTAACCCAGTTGCAGGGCGCGGGTCTTGGCACCGAGGGCCAGGTGCATCATCACCACGATCAGCGCATCTTCGCCCTCGCCAAAGCGCACCAGAATCGCACCACGCCCAGCCGGGCCGGGCAATGGGTGATCCTCGAGCAGTTGTGGCTTCAGGCGGCTGAGCACGCCATTGCTGTGCTGGGCAAAACGCCCAAGGTTGCGGTTGAGTTGCTGGTACCAATAGGGGAAGGCACCCAGGTGGGCAAGGTGCTCGACCTGGTTGACATAGCCCGAGCGCAGGCTGCCGCCATCGGCCTCCTGCAAGGCCACCAGGTCGAAGTCACCCAGCAGTTGGCCAATCTTCTGCAGGTTGCCGGCACGCCCGTTGTGCGGCAGCAAGTGCTGCCAGCTGCGGGTCACGTAATGCCGGTAGCGCTCGGTGCTGATGCCCACCTGGATGTTGAAACTGAGCAGCCGCAGACGACCATCCTCGGGCAGGCCAGGGGCCTGCAGGTGATGCTCGTTGACCTGCGGCTGGTGCAGGCCAATGCCACGCGCGGTTCTGAAGCGGCGCATGGGTTACGCCGCTTACTTAGCGGCGCGCTCCTTGGCGATCAGCTGGTCGGCAACGTTCAGTACGCCTTCCGGCCCGCCGGCAGTACCCAGGTCGAAGCGGTACTTGCCGTTGACCACCATGCTCGGTACGCCGGTGATCTCGTATTTCTTCGCCAGTTCCTTGGCCTGGTTGACCTGGCCCTTGATGGCGAACGAATTGAAGGTGGCGAGGAACTTGTCCTTGTCCACGCCCTGGGTGGCGAGGAAGTCGGCCATGTCCTGCGGGTCGGTCAGGCGCTTTTTCTGGTTCTGGATGGCATCGAACACCGCGGCGTGTACCTTCTGCTCGACGCCCATGGCTTCGAGGGTCAGGAACATCTGGCCGTGGGCGTCCCATGGGCCACCGAACATGGCTGGTACGCGCTTGAAGTTGACGTCCTTGGGCAGTTTTTCGACCCACGGGTTGATGGTCGGCTCGAAGTGGTAGCAGTGTGGGCAGCCGTACCAGAACAGCTCGACCACTTCGATCTTGCCAGGCACGGAAACCGGAACAGGGTTGCTCAGCTCGAGGTATTCCTTGCCGGCGACAGGCTCGGCGGCCTGGACGGCAGTCATACCGAATACGCTGGCAGCGACCAGCGCGGCGCTGAGAATCAGTTTACGCATGCTTTACTCCTGGGCAGTCATTGGTCGCCACGACGCGACCTGCACTGAGACAGGCCGGGAAGGGGCCGAGTTCTGTAGTGTAACGGCTGCGGACGGAAAAAAGGGCGGTCCGCCCGCCCTTTCATCATTGGCCTACAACATTAACTGAAGGTTAATGCGCCGCCTGTGATGGCCCTATCGCCGGCAAGCCGGCTCCCACCTCGAGCGCATCGACCTCAAGCCATTGCAGCATCTGTGGGAGCTGGCTTGCCGGCGATAGGGCCATCACAAGCGGCCGAAGGGCCTCAGTGCAGGCCCTGGATGTAGCTGGCCAGCGCCTCGATGTCGTGGTTGCTCAGCTTGCCGGCGATGGTGCGCATGGTCATGGCATCGCCATCGTTGGTGCGGTTGCCTTCGCGGAAGTCGGTGAGCTGCTTGGTCACGTACTGTGCATGTTGCCCGCCCAGGTGCGGGAAGCCGGCCAGGGCGATACCCGCGCCGTTCGGCGAGTGGCAGCCGGTGCAGGCAGGCATGCCTTTTTCCAGGTCGCCGCCGTTGAACAGCGCCCGGCCACGTTCGACCAGCTTGGGATCGGCCGCGCCCACGCTGCCTTTCTGGCTGGAGAAGTAGGCGGCGATATCGGCCAGGTCCTGGTCGCTGAATGCGGCCAGCATGCCGGTCATCTCAAGTACGGTACGCTTGCCCGACTTGATATCGTGCAATTGTTTTTCGAGGTAGCGCTGGCCTTGGCCGGCCAGTTTCGGGAAGTTCGGTGCCAGGCTGTTGCCGTCGGGGTTGTGGCAGGCGCCACAGACGGCCGTCTTGGCCTGGCCGGCGGCGGCATCGCCTTTGACGGGTTGCGCAGCAGTGGCCGCACCTGCGACACCCAAGGTCAACAGCAGACTCACGACTAGTTTGTTCATCAGCTAATCCAACACGGCTAAGGGTGAAATGTTATGTATCGGGACTGCCACTCATCCAAAGGATGACCAAACGGTAGTCCTCGGCACTGCAGTCCATGCACAATCCACGCGGCGGCATAGCCTTGAAACCCTGGGTCACGTGCTTCACCAGTACATCCATGCCTTGCGCCAGCCTTGGCTCCCATGCTGCCCGGTCACCCTGCCTGGGTGCCTGTGGCAACTGCCCGGTGTGACAGGCCGCACACGTGCGGTTGTACAACACCTCGGGATCCTGTGTAGCCTGTGCGCTGAAAAACGGCAGGAACATACCGACAGCAAGCAGCCATTTCGCCATGCGGAACGACCTTCAGGGTTGGGGGCCGCGCTGCGTTCTGTTGCGCGAGCTATTGTTCGACACCCCATGCCCGTTCTCCTTCGCCGGGAGAATGAGCACACAAAAACTGGGGCATTATATACTTCCGCCATCCAAACGGAAACGACACCGCTTGCCAGGCTCGGGCCTATAGAGTCAGGCAACACCCACATCGGATATCCCATGCAAGTCAAGAACCCCATCCTCGGCCTCTGCCAGAAAGCCAAATTCGCCCTCAGCGCTGCCAAGGTCGAACAATGCCCGGACGACCAGGGTTACGAGGTGGCTTTCGCCGGCCGCTCCAACGCCGGCAAATCCAGCGCCCTCAACACCCTGACTCATGCCAGCCTGGCGCGCACCTCGAAAACCCCCGGGCGCACCCAGCTGTTGAATTTCTTCAGTCTGGACGATGAACGGCGTTTGGTCGACCTGCCAGGCTACGGTTATGCAAAAGTCCCGATTCCGCTCAAGCAGCACTGGCAGAAACACCTGGAAGCCTACCTGGGCAGCCGGGAGTGCCTGCGTGGCGTGATCCTGATGATGGACGTGCGCCACCCGATGACCGACTTCGACAAGATGATGCTCGACTGGGCCAAGGCCAGCAGCATGCCGATGCACATCCTGCTGACCAAGGCCGACAAGCTGACCCACGGCGCGGGCAAGAACACTCTGCTCAAGGTGCAGTCGGAAATCCGCAAGGGTTGGGGCGACGGCGTGACCATCCAGCTGTTCTCGGCGCCCAAGCGCCTGGGCGTGGAAGAGGCCTACCGGGTGCTGGCGGACTGGATGGAGCTGGAAGACAAGCCAGCTGCTTGAGGGCCCTATCGCCGGCAAGCCAGCTCCCACAGGTACAGCACAGGCCTTGAGGGCAGTGATACCCCTGTGGGAGCTGGCTTGCCGGCGATGAGGCCAACACGGCCGAGGCAAATTCCGGGCAAAAAAAACCCCGGACTTCGTATGGGGAGGGGGAAGTTCGGGGTCCAAGTCCGGACCGCTAGGGCGGGGTCCAGATATCTGCCAACACTTAACACAACATAGGAGCATCGAAAGGCTTCACCAGCCATTCAGTTACTCTGAGTTCCGCTTCACCGGTTTAGTTCCAAAGCCCTGAAAACTATTTGCGATAGTTTCATGAAGCCTCAGCACCACTGGCACTGAGCGGTGCCAGGATCCGCATCCCTACATCACGGATCCTACACAGCTTTCCCCGCCCGATCAGTGAGCTTCGTCCCAATTCGCACCAATTCCTGCCTCGACCAGCAGCGGTACATCCAGCTGCGCGGCCTTGCTCATGTGCTGGCGAATTTCATCTTTCACCTGCTCCACCAGGTCCTCGCGCACTTCCAGCACCAGTTCGTCGTGTACCTGCAGGATCACCCGGGCGTCCAGCCCGCTCTCGCTCAGCCAGTTATCCACATTGACCATGGCCCGCTTGATGATATCGGCCGCAGTGCCCTGCATCGGGGCGTTGATCGCCGTGCGCTCGGCGCCTTTGCGCAGGGCCGGGTTCTTGGCATTGATATCCGGCAGGTACAGGCGGCGGCCGAACAGGGTTTCGACAAAGCCTTGCTCCGCCGCCTGGGCGCGGGTGCGCTCCATGTAGGCCAGCACGCCCGGGTAGCGAGCGAAGTAGCGGTCGATGTAATCCTGCGACTGCTTGCGGTCGACGCCGATCTGCTTGGCCAGGCCAAAGGCGCTCATGCCGTAGATCAGGCCGAAGTTGATGGCCTTGGCACTGCGGCGCTGGTCGGTGGTGACGTCTTCCAGGGCTACGCCGAATACTTCCGCCGCCGTGGCGCGGTGCACGTCCAGGTCGTTGCGGAAGGCATGCAGCAAGCCTTCGTCCTTGGCCAGGTGGGCCATGATGCGCAACTCGATCTGCGAGTAGTCCGCCGCCAGCAGCTTGTAGCCCGGGCTGGCGACGAAGGCCTGACGGATGCGCCGGCCTTCGGCAGTGCGGATCGGGATGTTCTGCAGGTTCGGGTCGCTGGACGACAGCCGGCCGGTGGCCGCTACCGCCTGCTGGTAGGAGGTGTGGATACGCCCGGTGCGCGGGTTGATCTGCCCCGGCAGCTTGTCGGTGTAGGTGCTCTTGAGCTTGCTCAGGCTGCGGTACTGCATCAGTACCTCCGGCAGCGGGTAGCCTTGCTCGGCCAGTTCGTCGAGCACCGCTTCTGCCGTGGATGGCTGGCCCTTGGTGGTCTTGCTCAGCACCGGCATGCCCAGCTTGTCGTAGAGGATCGCGCCCAGCTGCTTGGGCGAGCCGAGGTTGAACTCCTCACCGGCCAGCTCATAGGCACGCTGCTCCAGCTCGGCCATCTTCACCCCCAGCTCACCGCTCTGCACCTGCAGCAGCGCGGCATCGACCAGCGCCCCCTGGCGCTCGATCTTGGCCAGCACCGGCACCAGCGGCATCTCGATGTCCATCAGCACCGGCTGCACGCTCGGCGTCTGCGCCAGGCGCGCCTGCAGCGCCTGGTGCAGGCGCAGGGTGATGTCGGCGTCTTCGGCAGCGTAGGGGCCGGCCTTGTCCAGGTGGATCTGGTTGAAGGTCAGCTGCTTGGCGCCCTTGCCGGCGATGTCCTCGAAGGCGATGGTGGTGTGGTCGAGGTACTTCAGCGCCAGGCTGTCCATGTCGTGACGGGTGGCGGTGGAGTTCAGCACGTACGACTCGAGCATGGTGTCGTAGGCAACGCCGCGCATTTCTATGGCGGGCGAGCCATTGGCGAGGATGTTGATGTCGTACTTGGCGTTCTGCCCGACCTTGGCCTTGGCCGGGTCTTCCAGCAGCGGCTTCAGCGCCAGCAGCACGGCGGCGCGGTCCAGCTGGACCGGCGCGCCTTCATAGTCGTGGGCCAGCGGCACATAGGCCGCTTCATGCGGCTCGACGGCGAACGACAGGCCGACAAGCTGCGCCTGCTGTGCGTCCAGGCCAGTGGTCTCGGTGTCGAAGGCGAACAGTGGCGCCTGACGCAGCTTCTCCAGCCAGAAGTCGAAACGTTCCTGGTCGAGAATGGTTTCGTACCTGGGCTCGGTCTTGGCCACCGGCTCCGCGATCGGCGCGATGTCGTCACCGGCCTTGGCAGCGTCACGCTGCACCTCGGCGACCCAGCTCTTGAATTCCATCTCGGTGTACAGCGCCAGCAACGCGTCGCGATCAGGTTCGCCGCACACCAGGGCATCTACTTCGATATCCAGGGGCACGTCGACCTTGATGGTAGCCAGCTCATAAGACAGGAACGCCGCGTCGCGGTGCTCTTCCAGCTTGGCCGGCAGGGTCTTGGCGCCGCGAATGGCCAGCGTCGGGACCTTGTCCAGGTTGGCGTACAGGTCGCTGAGGCCGCCGCCGATACCGGTCAGCAGGCCCACCGCGGTTTTTTCGCCCACGCCCGGCACACCGGGGATGTTGTCGACCTTGTCGCCCATCAGCGCCAGGAAGTCGATGATATGTTCCGGGCCGACGCCAAATTTCTCGTGCACGCCAGCCACGTCCAGCACGCTTCCGGTCATGGTGTTGACCAAGGTAATGTGCCCGTCCACCAGCTGCGCCATGTCCTTGTCACCGGTCGAGATGATCACCGGGCGGCCCAGCGCGGCGCTGCTGCGCGCCAGGGTGCCGATCACGTCGTCGGCCTCGACCCCCTCGACGCACAGCAGCGGGTAGCCCAGCGCCTTGACGCTGGCGTGCAGCGGCTCGATCTGCACCCGCAGGTCGTCCGGCATGCTTGGGCGGTTGGCCTTGTATTCGGCGAACATGGCATCGCGGAAGGTGCCACCCTTGGCGTCGAACACCACCGCGAACAGGCTGTCGGGGTATTGCTTGCGCAGGCTCTTGAGCATGTTCAGCACCCCCTTCACCGCGCCGGTCGGCATGCCTTTGGAGGTAGTCAACGGCGGCAGCGCGTGGAAGGCGCGGTACAGGTAGGAGGAACCGTCCACCAGGACGAGGGGCGCTTGGCTCATGAGCAGAATCAACCTTTTCGACGGGTCCGGCGCTAGAATAGCCAGAATCATTGACGACAAAGGGACAAGGTTATCATGCGTACACTCAATCGCCTGTTACTGCTCGGTCTGTTGGCCACCATGCCTGTCGTCACCCTGGCGGCGGACGACGCCCCCTCGGCCGATCCCGAGGTGACCATTCGCACGGAAGGCGACAAAACCATCCAGGAGTACCGGCAGAACGGGTTCCTGTATGCGATCAAGATCACGCCGAAAAACGGCAAGCCTTATTTCCTGGTACGCGCCGATGGCTCTGATGGCAATTTCATTCGATCCGACCAGCCGGACATGCTGATTCCGTCCTGGAAGATCTTCGAGTGGTAATCTGACGCGCACCGTTCACATCAACCCGGCACTTCCCGGCGGAAGTGCCCGTATGGGCATTTTTTCATCATGTCAGTCTTCACCCCCGTGACCCGGCCTGAGCTGGAAACCTTTCTGGCGCCGTACGCGCTGGGTCGTCTGCTCGATTTCCAGGGCATCGCCGCCGGCACAGAGAACAGCAATTTCTTCGTCAGCCTCGAACAGGGGGAGTTCGTCCTGACGCTGATCGAGCGCGGGCCCAGCGAGGACATGCCGTTCTTCATCGAGCTGCTGGACACTTTGCACGCAGCCGACATGCCGGTGCCCTATGCCATACGCGACCGCGACGGCAATGGCCTGCGCGAGCTGTGCGGCAAGCCGGCGCTGCTGCAGCCACGGCTGTCGGGCAAGCACATCAAGGCACCGAACGCCCAGCACTGCGCCCAGGTTGGCGAGCTGCTGGCGCACATTCACCTGGCTACCCGCGAGCACATCATCGAGCGCCGCACCGACCGCGGCCTGGACTGGATGCTGGCCTCGGGTGCCGAGCTGCTGCCGCGCCTTACCGCCGAGCAAGCCGCGCTGCTGCAGCCGGCGCTGGATGAAATCAGCGCGCACAAGGCACAGATCCTGGCCCTGCCACGGGCCAACCTGCATGCCGACCTGTTCCGCGACAACGTGATGTTCGAGGGCACCCACCTGACCGGTGTGATCGACTTCTACAACGCCTGTTCCGGGCCGATGCTGTATGACATCGCCATCACCGTGAACGACTGGTGCCTGGATGAACACGGCGCGATCGACGTGCCACGCGCCCAGGCATTGCTGGCGGCCTATGCGGCACTGCGGCCGTTCACCGCGGCCGAAGCCGAGCTGTGGCCGGAGATGTTGCGGGTAGGCTGCGTGCGCTTCTGGCTGTCGCGCCTGATTGCAGCGGAATCGTTTGCCGGGATGGATGTGATGATCCACGACCCGAGCGAGTTCGAAGTGCGTTTGGCGCAGCGTCAGCAGGTGGCTTTGCACCTGCCGTTTGCCCTCTAGTCCAGCTTCTGCTTCTTCGCGGGCATGCCCGCTCCCACGGGGATAACACAAACCTCAAGGTTGTCGTTGTACCTGTGGGAGCGGGCGTGCCCGCGAAGAGGCCGGTACAGGCTTACAACTGCTCCAGGCACCCAACCAGGTCGCCACTCAGCTTCTCCAGCAAGCGCTCATAGCCCTTGCCATCCACCGGGTCGGTACCGCCCAGGGCATCCAGCTCGGCCAGGCGAACCGGCAGCCCGGCGGTCAAGGTCTCGGCCAGCCTCGGCCGCAGCGGCGGTTCGCTGAACACACAGGTCTTGCCCACTTCCTGCAGGCGCTTGCGCATGGCTGCCACGTGCTGCGCACCCGGCTGCACCTCGGACGCCACGCTGAACACCCCGGTGTGCTTCAGGCCATACTCGGCCTCGAAATAGTCGAACGCTTCGTGGAACACGAAGTAAGGCTTGCCGGCAATCCCGGCCACCCGCGCCTTGATCCGCCCATCCAGTGCGTTCAGGCGTTCGTCGAAGGCCTTGAGGTTGCTCTGGTAGCGCGCCGCATTGGCCGGATCGATCTGCGCCAGGTCAGCCGCCATTTTCGCTGCAATAACCCGCGCGTTGACCGACGATAGCCACAGGTGCGCGTCCAGGCTGCCCGGGCGGTGGTCATGATCATGGTCGTCGTGGTCTTCTTCCTCGTGGGAATGGCTGTCCTCGCCAAAATGCCGCAGCTTCATGCCCGGTAGCGCCTGCACGGCCACCGTGGCCTTGCTGCGATTGCCCAGTACCCGCGGCAGGAAGCCCTCCATGTCCGGGCCGATCCAGTACAGCAGGTCGGCATCGCCCACCCGCCGTACGTCGGACGGGCGCAGCGCGTAGTGGTGCGGCGAAGCACCCGGCGGCAGCAATACCTCGGGGTTGCCAACACCATTCTGCACGGCGGCGGCAATCTGCTGCAGGGGTTTGATACTGGTCAGCACGCGCACGTCGGCCTGGGCGGAAAATGCGATGAAAGCGACAAAAAGGACTAGGAATCGGGACACGGTGAATACTCGAGTCGTCAGAAACAGGTAACATAATAACGTCTCCATCCAGAACCGTCGCTGCCCATGTCCATCACGCCGCTGGCCAACCGTCCTCACGATCATTCCCATTGCGTACACAGCGCACTGGCTGAAGCCGACGCCTTGTGCACCCGCCAGGGCCTGCGCCTGACCGCGCTGCGCCGTCGAGTGCTGGAACTGGTGTGGCAAAGCCACAAGCCCCTGGGCGCCTACGATATCCTCGCCGTGCTCAGTGAGCAGGACGGCCGCCGCGCCGCGCCCCCCACGGTGTACCGTGCGCTGGACTTCCTGCTGGAAAACGGCCTGGTGCACCGCATCGCCTCGCTCAACGCCTTCATCGGCTGCAGCCACCCGGAACACCTGCACCAGGGGCAGTTCCTGATCTGCCGGGCCTGCCATGTGGCCATCGAGCTGGAACAGGACAGTATCAGCGACGCCATCATCAGCAGCGCCAAGGGCGTGGGTTTCACGGTCGAGACCCAGACGGTGGAAGTGGTCGGTCTGTGCAGCAATTGCCGGAGCGCGGCATGAGCGATGCACTGATCCGCCTGGAGCAGGTCGGCGTCACCTTCGGTGGCGAGGCGGTGCTCGACAGCATCGACCTGTCGGTCGCACCTGGCCAGATCGTCACCCTGATCGGCCCGAACGGCGCGGGCAAGACCACCCTGGTGCGCGCCGTGCTCGGCCTGCTCAAGCCGCACCGCGGCAAGGTATGGCGCAAGCCGAAACTGCGCATTGGCTACATGCCGCAAAAGATCCAGGTCGATGCCACGCTGCCGCTGTCGGTGTTGCGCTTCCTGCGCCTGGTGCCCGGTGTAGACCGCGCGGCAGCCTTGTCGGCGTTGCAGGAAGTGGGTGCCGAGCAGGTCATCGACAGCCCGATCCAGACCATTTCCGGCGGCGAGATGCAGCGCGTGCTGCTGGCCCGCGCCCTGCTGCGCGAACCCCAGCTACTGGTGCTCGACGAGCCGGTGCAGGGCGTAGACGTGGTCGGCCAGACCGAGCTGTACAACCTCATTACCCGCCTGCGCGACCGCCACGGCTGCGGCGTGCTGATGGTTTCCCACGACTTGCACCTGGTGATGAGCGCCACCGACCAGGTGGTGTGCCTGAACCGCCACGTGTGCTGCTCGGGCCACCCCGAGCAGGTAAGCGGCGACCCGGCATTCGTCGAGCTGTTCGGCCAGACCGCCGCACCCAGCCTGGCCATCTACCACCACCATCACGACCACAGCCACGACCTGCATGGCTCGGTGGTCGCCCCTGGCACCCATGTTCACGGAGCGCACTGCAAGCATGGCTGATTTTCTTCTCTACGCCCTGCTTGCCGGTTTGTCCCTGGCGCTGGTGGCCGGCCCACTGGGCTCCTTCGTGGTGTGGCGGCGCATGGCCTATTTTGGCGACACCCTGTCCCACGCCGCCCTGCTCGGCGTGGCCCTTGGCTTTGCCCTGGACGTCAGCCCGGCGCTGGCGGTAACCGTGGGCTGCCTGTTGCTGGCGATCTTGCTGGTGACCTTGCAGCAACGCCAACCGCTGGCCTCCGATACCCTGCTCGGCATACTCGCCCCCAGCACATTGTCGCTGGGCCTGGTGGTGCTGAGCTTCATGCATGATGTACGCATCGACCTGATGGCCTACCTGTTCGGCGACCTGCTGGCCATCAGCACCACCGACCTGGCCTGGATCCTCGGCGGCAGCGCGCTGGTGTTGCTGCTGCTCGCTGCGCTGTGGCGGCCGTTGCTGGCAGTCACCGTGCACGAAGAGCTGGCCATGGTCGAAGGCCTGCCGGTGGCCGGGCTGCGCATGGCGCTGATGCTGCTGATCGCGGTGGTGATTGCCGTGGCCATGAAGATCGTCGGCGTGCTGCTGATCACCTCGCTGCTGATCATTCCTGCCGCTGCGGCGCAACGTCACGCCCGTTCTCCCGAGCAGATGGCCCTGGGCGCCAGCCTGCTGGGCGTGACCGCGGTATGCGGTGGCCTGGCCATGTCCTGGTTCAAGGACACCCCCGCCGGCCCGTCGATCGTGGTCTGCGCGGCGGTGCTATTCTTGCTGAGCCTGGCCCTGCCAAAACGCTGAAAAACAGGGCGCGTGAAGGCGCGCCCTGCAACCTTTTCGCACGTAAAGGGTCTGTAAGACTTGTTTTCGAGCGTGCGCACCTGGGTGTAGACTTGCTCGCTTTTTGCGCAAATAGAGAGTCGCAGGAATGAAGCCGTTCGCCTCCCGTTATCTGCTTGTTGCCGCGTTTTCCCTGTTCCTGGCTGCGTGTTCCAGCGCGCCGGTCGAACAGGCCACCGCACCTGCCCAAGCCGATGCCTGGCAGCAGTTGCAACAGAACATCGCCAGCAACGAGCTGGCCACCGCCGAAGACCAGCTGGCAGCCCTGCAGGCCCAGGCGCCGGATGACGCGCGCCTGGAGCAATACCAGCGCCAGCTTGCCGAAGCCTACCTGCAACGCAGCCAGATCTTCCTGCAGAAGGGTGATGTGAACGCTGCCGCCACCGCCCTGGCCCGTGCCCGCGCGCTGATGCCGCAAGCCCCGGCGGTGACTGGTGGCGACGCCGTGACCCAGGCGCGCAAGGCCGAACTGGAGAAGGCTGAAGCGGCGCTGAAAGCGGCCGAGGCCAAGCCCAAGGCGCGCATCATCGACCCGGCTGCACCGAGCACCGTCGTGGCCTTGAAGACCACCGACAGCCGCGCCATGCGTCGCCAGCTGGATGACATTGCCGCCGATGTGGTGAGCTACCAGTGCGATGTGGTGTTCCAGGTGCCGCGCACCGAGGATGCGCCTTGGCTGAAGACCTTGCTGGAGAAGCGCGTGCGCAAGATCGACAGCGGGTTCGAGCTGAAGCAGAAGCACGAGATTCAGCGGTCGCTGCCGGCGCAGGTAGTTCTGGTTCCGCATCAGCAATAAGCCTCCCGGGCCCTATCGCCGGCAAGCCAGCTCCCACCTCGACCGCACCAATTTCAAGCCTGGTGCAGTACCTGTGGGAGCTGGCTTGCCGGCGATGGGCTGCAAAGCGGCCCCTTAGGCAGGCACAGCCTCCGCAGCCGCCTCCCGCTCCCACACCCGATGCCCTTCTACCGCTTTGACGAAGGCATCCACGGTCTTCTGCTCATCCCCCAGCAGCAACCCCTTGTCTTCTTTCAGCCCCAAGCTGCCCAAAAGCTCTTTGGTCAACACCATCGCCTTCAGGTGCTTGTAGCCCTCCAGCAGGAAATGCTTGGCCAACCCGCTGGTCGCCAGCGCATCGGTCGAAGCCTTGCCACCCGGCACGACAATTCCGTCGAACATGATCGATGGCATCCCCTCCATGGAAGCATCCACCGGCAGTTGCTTGCCGTCCGCAGCCTTCACCGGTGCTGAGGTCGGCCCCAGGAGCAATGGCCGGGCACTGTGTGCTTCCAGGGCCTTGACCAACTTGTCCACGCTGGCAGCGTCTACGCCATCTGCTACCAGCACGGCAATCTTGCGCCCCTTGATGCCAACCGAGCCCGGGTGGTTCATCTGGCTCAGGGCAGGCGACTGCGCAAGCTGGCTTCCCTTCACTTGAACAGTGCCCGCGCTCGGAGCAGGCAAACCGAGGTTGGCAGCAACCGCAGCCGCCAGCTTCAGGTCGATGTTGGCGAGAATCTCATTCACTTCCCGAGCACGGATCGTCTCCCGCTCCACCTTGCCCAGTTCAAAGCTGTAGGCCTTGATGATGTGCTGCTGCTCGGTCGGGCTCATGCTCTGGAAGAACAACCGCGCCTGCGAAAAATGGTCGCCGAACGAATCGCTGCGCTGGCGGATCTTGTGTGCATCGATACGCTCCTGGTAGCTCTCGAAGCCGCCATCCTGCGCGGCTGGTGGCGTTTCCTTCGGCCAGCCACCGTCGATGGAATTGGGCTCGTAGGATGCGCGACCTTTGTGAACCACATGCTGATGCAAGGCGTCACGCTGGTTGTTGTGGTTAGGAGCGACGGGGCGGTTGACGGGGATCTGGTGGAAGTTGGGCCCGCCCAGGCGGCTAAGCTGCGTGTCGGTGTAGGAGAACAGCCGCCCCTGCAGCAAGGGGTCGTTGGTAAAGTCGATACCAGGCACGATATGACCCGGGCAGAACGCCACCTGCTCCACTTCAGCAAAGAAGTTGTCCGGGTTGCGATTCAAGATCATCTTGCCCAAAGGTGTAACCGGCACCAGTTCTTCCGGGATGATCTTGGTCGGGTCCAGCAGGTCGAAATCAAATTTGTGCTCGTCGGCTTCCGGCACAATCTGCACACCCAATTCCCATTCAGGGTAATCGCCCGTCTCGATAGCCTCCCACAAGTCGCGACGCTGGAAATCAGCGTCCTTGCCTGCCAGCTTCTGCGCTTCGTCCCATAGCAAGGAGTGCACACCCTGGCGC
This sequence comes from Pseudomonas sp. B8(2017), assembly GCF_002113575.1. Lineage (NCBI taxonomy): Bacteria > Pseudomonadati > Pseudomonadota > Gammaproteobacteria > Pseudomonadales > Pseudomonadaceae > Pseudomonas > Pseudomonas sp. B8(2017). The sequence continues at coordinate 51,442 of NZ_NEIO01000015.1, forward strand.
GGCTTCCAGTGGAATTTGACGAAACTGGCTACGCCCTGGGCGTTGATCAGGCGGAAGGTATGCACCCCGAAACCTTCCATCATCCGCAAGCTGCGCGGGATAGCACGGTCCGACATCGCCCACATGACCATATGGGCCGACTCCGGTACCAGCGAGACGAAATCCCAAAAGGTGTCATGGGCCGAAGCGCCGGTCGGGATCTCGTTGTGCGGCTCTGGCTTTACGGCGTGGACGAAATCCGGGAATTTGATCGCATCCTGGATGAAAAACACCGGCATGTTGTTGCCCACCAGGTCGAAGTTGCCTTCATCGGTGTAGAACTTGACCGCAAAGCCCCTCACGTCACGCACGGTGTCGGCTGAGCCACGCGGGCCCTGTACCGTGGAAAATCGCACGAACACGGGCGTGATTTTCTCCGGGTCCTGCAGGAAGCCCGCCTTGGTCAGCTCTGCGTGGTTGCCATAGCTCTGGAAATAGCCATGCGCCCCCGTCCCTCGCGCATGCACGATGCGCTCAGGGATGCGTTCGTGGTCAAAGTGCGTGATCTTCTCGCGCATGATGAAATCTTCGAGAAGCGAGGGGCCTCGATCTCCGGCCTTCAGCGTGTTCTGGTTGTCAGCGATGCGCACCCCCTGGTTGGTGCGCAGCGCATGACCCGTCGCATCGCTACGGTCAGCCTCCAGGCTCTGTAACTTGGCGTTGGTGTTGGCCCGGTCCGGGGTCTGGGTGCCAGCGGCTTCGCTGTGCTTCGGCGCGTCCGTGTTCTTGCTGGGCATGGTCGGCTCTCCTCGTCAGTCTTCAGGCGTACCCGTTTCGGGCTTGTGCAAGTAGTGACCGGGAGGCTTTGCCGAGCGTTCAATCAGGATTACCGGTTGTCGCGATATGCCCGAAGGATTGGTGCATTACGAAATAAATGCTAAGAACAGCTATGGGAAAAGGCTAAAATGCGCGACCCCAGCCAACCGCTGACCCAAATTCCATGCGCCCCACAAGGTTCGCTACGTGATCGAGTTCCAACAGGTACACAAGACCTACCGCGTCGCCGGTAGGGAAATCCCCGCACTGAATCCGACCAGCCTGACCATCGAAGATGGCCAGGTGTTCGGCCTGATCGGCCATTCCGGCGCCGGCAAGAGCACCATGCTGCGCCTGATCAACCGCCTGGAAGAGCCTTCCGGCGGCAAGATCATCGTCGACGGCGAAGACGTTACCGCGTTCAACGCCAGCCAGCTGCGCGGTTTCCGCCAGCAGGTCGGGATGATTTTCCAGCACTTCAACCTGCTGGCCTCCAAGACCGTCGCCGACAACGTTGCCCTGCCACTGACCCTGGCCGGCGAGCTGTCGCGCAGCGAAATCGACAAGCGCGTGACCGAGCTGCTGGCCCGCGTCGGCCTTTCCGACCACGCCAGAAAGTACCCGGCGCAGCTGTCCGGTGGCCAGAAGCAGCGCGTGGGCATCGCCCGCGCCCTGTCCACCAACCCGAAGATCCTGCTGTGCGACGAGGCCACCAGCGCCCTCGACCCGCAAACCACCGCCTCGGTCCTGCAATTGCTGGCCGAAATCAACCGTGAGCTGAAGCTGACCATCGTGCTGATCACTCACGAAATGGACGTGATCCGCCGGGTCTGCGACCGCGTGGCAGTGATGGACGCCGGCCAGATCGTCGAGCAGGGCTCGGTGGCCGAGGTGTTCCTGCACCCGCAGCACCCCACCACCAAGCGCTTCGTCCAGGAAGACGAGCAGGTCGACGAAGGCGAGCAGCGGGACGACTTCGCCCATGTGCCGGGCCGTATCGTGCGCCTGACCTTCCAGGGCGACGCCACCTATGCGCCGCTGCTGGGCACCGTGGCCCGCGAAACCGGCGTGGACTACAGCATCCTCGCCGGGCGTATCGACCGCATCAAGGATGTCCCCTATGGCCAGCTCACCCTCGCCCTGATCGGCGGTGACATGGAAGCGGCGTTTGCCCGCTTCAAGGCAGCTGACGTACATATGGAGGTACTGCGTTGATGGACGCCCTGAATTTCTTTGCCAACGTCGACTGGGCCGAAATCTGGCTGGCCAGCGTCGACACCATGATCATGCTGTTCGGCTCGCTGTTCTTCACCGTGCTGCTCGGCCTGCCGCTGGGCGTGCTGCTGTTCCTGTGCGGGCCGAAACAGATGTTCGAGCAGAAGGGTGTGTATGCGCTGCTGTCGCTGATCGTCAACATCCTGCGCTCGCTGCCGTTCATCATCCTGCTGATCGTGATGATCCCGATCACCGTGCTGATCACCGGCACTTCGCTGGGCGTTGCCGGCGCCATTCCGCCGCTGGTGGTAGGTGCCACGCCGTTCTTCGCGCGCCTGGTGGAAACCGCCCTGCGTGAAGTGGACCGCGGCATCATCGAAGCCACCCAGTCGATGGGCGCCACCACCCGCCAGATCATCACCAGCGCACTGCTGCCGGAGGCCCGCCCGGGCATCTTCGCGGCCATTACCGTCACCGCCATCACCCTGGTGTCGTACACCGCCATGGCCGGTGTGGTCGGTGCCGGCGGCCTGGGCGACCTGGCCATCCGCTTCGGCTACCAGCGTTTCCAGACCGACGTGATGGTCGTCACCGTGGTGCTGTTGCTGGTACTGGTTCAAGTCCTGCAGAGCGTGGGCGACAAACTGGTCGTGCATTTTTCCCGTAAGTAACCCCAATGGGGTCGGCCCGGCCGACCCGTTCGGGGGCCGTCGCGGCCCTCACAAGGAGTGATCAATGAAGAAGCTGCTTGCTGTTGTCGCCGCTGTCGCGGCCTTCTCGGCCCACGCCGAGTCCCTGACCGTTGCCGCTACCCCGGTACCGCACGCCGAGATCCTCAACTTCGTCAAACCTGCACTGGCGAAAGAGGGCGTGGAGCTGAAGGTCAAGGAATTCACCGACTACATCCAGCCGAACGTGCAGGTGGCCGAAAAGCGCCTGGACGCCAACTTCTTCCAGCACCAGCCGTACCTGGATGAGTTCAACAAGGCCAAGGGCACCAACCTGGTGAGCGTTGCCGGCGTGCACATCGAACCGCTGGGCGTGTACTCGACCAAGATCAAGAAGCTGGACGAGCTGTCCTCCGGCGCCACCGTGGTCATCCCCAACGACGCCACCAACGGCGGCCGCGCGCTGCTGCTGCTGGACAAGGCCGGTGTGATCAAGCTGAAGGACAACAAGAACATCCTGTCCACCGTGAAGGATGTTGCCGAGAACCCGAAAAGCCTGAAGTTCCGTGAGCTGGAAGCAGCCACCATCCCGCGCGTGCTGACCCAGGTCGATGCTGCCCTGATCAACACCAACTACGCGCTGGAAGCCAAGCTGAACCCGGAGAAAGACGCCCTGGTCATCGAGGGCAGCGACTCGCCTTACGTGAACATCCTGGTTGCCCGCCCGGACAACAAGGACTCGGACGCCATGAAAAAGCTGGCTGCTGCGCTGCACTCGCCTGAGGTGAAGCAGTTCATCAACGAGAAGTACAAAGGCGCTGTGGTTCCGGCGTTCTGATCCGAAATCCCCGGGGCCGCTTTGCGGCCCATTCGCCGGCAAGCCAGCTCCCACAGGTACAGCGCCAGCCTCAGGCCCTGTGAGGTCCCTGTGGGAGCCGGCTTGCCGGCGATTTGCCCTGGCAGCCAAACCATGAGGACCGAGACGTACGCCGGACTTTGTGGGAGCGGCCTTGTGTCGCGATAGGCCTGCGCAGCAGGCCCAAAAATCTCAATCCCGCTTCACAAGCCCGGGCAACTGCGCCACCAGCTTCTGGTTGTTGAACGGCGCCCGAATGAACCCGCGCTGACGCCCATCCGGCCCCACAACCGCCAGGTTGCCGCTGTGATCCACGGTATACCCCGGCTTGCTGGTATCGGCCGGAATGAACGGAATGCTCAAGGCATTGGCCAGCTTCTGGGTATCCTCGATCGACCCCGCCACCCCGACGAAATCCTTGTCGAAATAACCCAGGTACTGCTTCAGCTGGTTCGGCGTGTCGCGGTTCGGGTCAACGCTCACCAGCACCACCTGCAGCCGGTCGACGGCCTCCTTGGGCAGCTCGCTCTTCACCTGGCGCAGCTGGGCCAGGGTGGTCGGGCAGATGTCCGGGCAGTAGGTGTAGCCGAAGAACAGCAGCGACCATTTGCCCTTCAGGTCATCCAGTTGCACCGGCTGGCCGTCCTGGTTGGTCATGGTCACATCGGCCACGGTACGGCTCTGCGGCAGCAGGATGATGCCGGCATCGATCAGCTCGGTGGGGTTGGGCTGGTCGCGGCCATTGAGCACCTTGTTGACGGTCAGGCCCAGGATCAACGCGACCAGGGCAACGAGGATGAAGACGGTTTTCTGGGTTCGGGTCATAGGTTCAGCAACAGGTAGTGGTCGAGGAGCAACGCGATGAACAGCGCGAACAGGTAGCCGATAGAGTACTTGAAGGTGCCGATCGCTGCGTGCGGCCGGCTGCCACGGTACAACACCCAGGCCCATTGCAGGAAGCGCAGGCCCAGCACCAGGGCGCAGGCCAGGTACAGCGGGCCGCTCATGTGGATGGCGTACGGCAGCAGGCTCACCGCCAGTAATACCAGGGTGTACAGCAGGATATGCAGCTTGGTGTAGCGCTCGCCGTGGGTCACCGGCAGCATCGGGATATCGGCCTTGGCGTATTCCTCCTTGCGGTGGATGGCCAAGGCCCAGAAGTGTGGTGGGGTCCAGGCGAAGATGATCAGCACCAGCAACAGGGGCTCGGCGCTGACATGGCCGCTGACCGCCACCCAGCCCAGCAACGGCGGGGCGGCGCCAGCCAAGCCGCCGATGACGATGTTCTGCGGCGTGGCGCGCTTGAGAAAACCGGTGTAGAGCACCGCATAGCCGAGCAGGGAAGCCAGTGTCAGCCAGGCGGTGAGGGCGTTGGTGAACACCAGCAGCAGGGCCATGCCCAGTAGCGCCAGCGCCAGGGCGAACAGCAGCGCCGGCAGCGGCTCGACCCGGCCCTGGGCCAGCGGCCGCTTGTGGGTACGCGCCATCAGCGCGTCGATGCGTCGGTCCACCACATGGTTGACCACCGCCGCGCCGCCTGCACAAAAGCCGATGCCCAGGTTGCCGAACAGCAGCACGCTCCAGCTGACACCCGCACGGGTGGCAAGGAACATACCCGCCAGCGAGGTGATCAGCATCAGCACCACCACCTTGGGCTTGGTCAGCTCCAGGTAATCACGCCAACTGGCCCTCTGTGTGCTCAGAAGCGTCGCCACGAATCATTCCTCATGTGGTGGGAAATGCCCACGCCAGCCACGGGCCGCAGGCGCCAGCCATGGCCGACACCCACGCGAACTTTGTCGACCACACGGATGCGGTAGTTCACCAGCACCATGCTCAGCAGCAACAGCGCCCCACCAGCGTTGTGCGCCACGGCTACGGCCAGCGGCAGGTGCAGCAGCACATTGCTGATGCCCAGGCCGACTTGCACCACCAGCGCCAGCAGCACCAGCCGCGCCAGGCCAGGGAGGCCGCAGCGGTGCAGCTTCCAGCTGAGCATCAGCAGCACGCAGGTCACCAGCAATGCGCCCAAGCGGTGGCTGATGTGGATGGCCGTGCGCGCATCACTGTCCAGTTGCCCGCCCAGGTAATTGGGCCCGACGTGCTGGGTCAGATGGAACCCGTTGCTGAAGTCCGCCGCCGGCCACCACTGGCCGTGGCAGGTGGGCAGGTCGATGCAGGCGACGGCCGCGTAGTTGGCACTGACCCAGCCGCCCAGGGCGATCTGGCCGATCACCACCAGCAAGGCCAGCGCAGCGATCCGACGCAGGCTCAATGGCAGCTTTGGCAAGGGCGCAAAGGCCCGGGACAGACGCAGGGACAACAGGAACAACAAACTCAGGGTAGTGAAGCCGCCGAGTAGATGCGCGGTGACCACCTGCGGCCACAGCTTGAGGGTGACCGTCCACATGCCGAAGGCTGCCTGGGCGAGCACCACGCCCAGCAGCAGCAAGGGCAGGCGGTAAGGCTGGCCATCGCGGGCATGCCGGCGCAGCGCCTGCAAGGCGAGCAGGGCGATCACCATCGCCAGGGTGCCGGCGAAATAGCGGTGGACCATCTCGGCCCAGCCCTTGGCGGCTTCCACCGGGTGTTCGGGGAAATGCAGCTCGGCATGAGCCAGCTGCGCTTCGCTCTTGGGCACGCTGATGAAGCCGTAGCAACCCGGCCAGTCCGGGCAGCCGAGGCCGGCGTGGGTCAGGCGGGTATAGGCACCGAGCAGGACGACCAGCAGTGCCAGCAAGGTGGCGAACACAGCAAGGCGGAATCCGGGTCTGGCCATGGCAGGCTCCTAGCCGATGTTGGACAGCTTGAGCAGGTGGCGCAGGTCGTCCAGCACATGCTTGCCGTTGACCTTGGCGTCGTAGCGCAGCACCAGGTTGCCGTGTGGGTCGACGATCCACAGCTGCGGGCCGGCCTCGCCGACCTTTTGCAGGTAGCGTTGCGCATCCAGCGGGTAACGCTGCAACTGTGGGTATTCGCGGCCGAGCAACGCCTGGTAGTCGGCACTTGCCGGCTGGGCGGCCGCCAAGGCATGGCTGGCACGGCTGGCATCACGGCCCAGGCCGACCTGGATCTGCCGGGCCAGGTACACCAGCCGCTGGCAATCCTCGGCACAGGCTGTGGGTGTGCTCACCAGCAGCTGCCAGCGCTCGTCCTGGCCCGCCACGCCGATATCGGAAAGGCTCTCACCGTTGCCGATCATCACGCCGTGGTAGCTGCGGCCGTCCGGCACCCAGAACTTGAGCTTGTACATGCTGGTGGCCAGAACCATCGGCCCGAGCACCACCAGCAGAATCAACAGCAGCTGCAAACGCCCGCGGGCTCTGGGTTTGCTACGTTCAGGCACTTCCAGTGGAGTGGCGGTGGCCATGGCGTTTCTCCTTGTTGTGGTGCCAGCCGAAGTAGAGGTAGAGCAGTACCAAAGTGGTTGCCAGGGCAAACCACTGCACGGCGTAACCCAGGTGTTTTTCCGGGCCCATGGCAACGACCGGCCAGTCCAGGCGATAGGTCGCCGGGCCGGGCTCCAGGCGCAGCTCATGGGCGAAGCCTTCGCGATCGAGCTGTTGCCATAGCTGCGCGGCATCCACGGCAGTCAGCAGGTGCGGCCATTGGCCGCCTGCAGGGTCGGGGTGCAGCTGGAACGTGCTGCCAGGCGCGACATACACCGAAGCGTCCAGCGCCAACGCCTGGGCAGGGGTATCGAAATGCACCGGCACGCGGCGGTCCGGCCAGGGCAGCCAGCCGCGGTTGACCAGCAGCCACACGCCGCTGGCCTGATCATGGAAGGGTTGCAGCAGCTCGACACCGGCCTGGCCATCACGCATGCGGTTGTCCAGCAGCAGGCTGTGCTCGGCGTCGAAGCGGCCATAGAGATGCACGCGGCGGAAGGCATTGTCCTGGTTCGCTGTCAGCTGGGCCGTGGCCACGGGCGCTTCGACCCGCCGCTCGGCATAGGCGGCCAGCAGCACGCGCTTTTCCTCGGCACGGCCGAGTTGCCAGCAGCCAAGCGCGATCAGCCCCGGCAGCAGCGCAAGCACCACAAGGGTTGGTACCCAGCCCGGACGAAACGGCCTCATCGGAGCCTCGTCGGGCCGATCGCTATACTTATCCACATCACCGCATCCCCCCGGAGTATCGCCATGCTCAAGGCCGCGATTGTCCTGATGCTGTTGGCCACGATTGCCAGCCTGTTCAGCGGCCTGGTGTTTCTGGTCAAGGACGATGAAAACTCGACCCGTTTATTGAAAGCGCTGACCGTGCGAGTGACCCTGGCGGCGCTGACCATCGGCCTTGTCGCCTGGGGCTTCATCAGCGGTCAGCTCGTATCTCATGCCCCTTTCTGAAGTTTTCACCTGACCCTGTGGGAGCGGGCATGCCCGCGAATGCGATGTTGAATGTACCGACGCATTCGCGGGCGCGCCCGCTCCCACAGGGTTCTCTATTCACAGCACATAGACAAAGATGAACAACCCCACCCACACCACATCGACGAAGTGCCAGTACCAACTGGCCGCCTCGAAACCAAAGTGTTTCTCCGGGTTGAAATGCCCGCGCAAGATGCGCACGAACATCACGATCAGGATGATCGTGCCCAAGGTCACGTGCGCGCCGTGGAAGCCGGTGAGCATGAAGAACGTCGCGCCGTAGATACCCGACCCCAGCGTCAGCCCCAGCTTGGTATAGGCCTCGTGGTACTCGTAGGCCTGCAACGCGATGAAGCTGGCGCCCAGGACGATGGTCAGCGCCATCCAGAATTTCAGCGGGCCACGGTGGCCGCGACGCAGGGCATGGTGGGCGATGGTGATGGTCACGCTGGAGCTGACCAGCAAGATGGTGTTGATCAGCGGCAGGTGCCACGGGTCGATCACTTCCTTGGGCGGCGGGAACAGTTTCGGGTCGGGCGTGTGCAGCAGCGGCCAGGTGAATTCGAAGGTCGGCCACAACATGTGCGCAACACCCTTGGCCCCTTCACCGCCCAGCCACGGCCCGGCCAGCACGCGCACGTAGAACAGCGCACCGAAGAAGGCCAGGAAGAACATCACCTCGGAGAAAATGAACCAGCTCATGCCCCAGCGGAACGAGCGGTCCAGTTGCGGGCTGTACAGCCCCGCGCGGCTCTCCCGCACCACCGAACCGAACCAGCCAAACAGCATGTAGGCCAGGAACAACGCGCCGATGAAGAAGATCAGCGGCCCGTGCGACTCGGGGTGGCCGGCCTTCATGTCGTTGAACCAGGTACCCAGGCCGAACACCGTGATGAACATGCCGATGGTGGCGATGATCGGCCACTTGCTCTGCGCCGGAACGTAGTAGTGCTCATGACTTGCCATTGCTGTTCTCCTTCCCTTAACGGGCGCCCTGGACGTCCTGGGTCGCGACATGCGCGACCGGCGGGTGGCGAGCGGTGATGTCGAACAAGGTGTAGGCCAGTGTCAGGTGCTTCACGCTGGCCGGCAGGTCGCGGTCGACGATGAAGCGCACCGGCATCTCGATGCGTTCGCCGGGCTGCAGCACCTGCTGGGTGAAGCAGAAGCACTCGGTCTTGTGGAAGTACGCCGCGGCCTCGGCCGGGGTGATGCTGGGGATGGCTTGCGCACTCATCGGCCGGTCGGTCGGGTTGTGGGCGATGAAGATCATCTGGTTCACCGCACCCGGGTTGACCTCCAACTGGTCGGCGGTGGAATAAAAGTCCCAGACCATGTCGCTGGCATTGGTCGACATGAACTGCACCCGCACCGAACGCGTCGGGTCGCTGACCTGGCTGCCTTCGTACTGCCCTCCGGTCTTGCCGTTGATGCCGAAGGCCTTGCACATCACGTCATAGATAGGCACCAGGGCGAAGCCGAAGGCGAACATCACCACCGTCAACATCAACAGGCGCAATACCAGGCGTTTCAGCGAAAGGCCGTTCATGGCACGGTTCCTATTTCACTTCCGGTGGCGTCTGGAAGGTGTGGTAGGGCGCAGGCGAAGGGATCGACCACTCCAGGCCCTCGGCGCCATCCCATGGCTTGGCCGGTGCCGGCGCGCCGCCGCGGATGCACTTGATGACGATGAACAGGAAGAAGATCTGCGTGGCGCCGAACATGAACGCGCCGATCGACGACACCATGTTGAAGTCGGCGAACTGCAGGTTGTAGTCGGGGATTCGCCGTGGCATGCCGGCCAGCCCCACGAAGTGCATGGGGAAGAAGGCCATGTTCATGCCGACGAACGATAGCCAGAAGTGCAGCTTGCCAAGGGTTTCGTCGTACATGTGGCCGGTCCATTTCGGCAGCCAGTAGTAGGCCGAGGCGAAGATGCCGAAGATCGCCCCAGGCACCAGCACATAGTGGAAGTGCGCCACCACGAAGTAGGTGTCGTGGTACTGGAAGTCTGCCGGAGCGATGGCAAGCATCAACCCGCTGAAACCGCCGATGGTGAACAAGATGACGAAGGCGATGGCGAACAGCATCGGCGTTTCGAAGGTCAGCGAGCCTTCCCACATGGTGCTGACCCAGTTGAACACCTTCACCCCGGTAGGCACGGCGATCAGCATGGTGGCGTACATGAAGAACAGCTCGCCGACCACGGGAATACCGACCACGAACATGTGGTGGGCCCAGACGATGAACGACAGGAAGGCGATGGCGCCGGTGGCGTACACCATCGAGGTGTAGCCGAACAGCGGCTTGCGCGAGAACGCCGGGATGATCGAGCTGACCGCGCCGAAGGCCGGCAGGATCATGATGTACACCTCAGGGTGGCCGAAGAACCAGAACACGTGCTGGAACAGCACCGGGTCACCACCGCCGGCGGCACTGAAGAAGCTGGTACCGAAGTGGATGTCCATCAGCATCATGGTCACGACGCCGGCCAGCACCGGCATCACCGCAATCAGCAGGAATGCGGTAATCAGCCAGGTCCAGACGAACAGTGGCATCTTCATCAGGGTCATGCCCGGGGCGCGCAGGTTGAGGATGGTGGCGATCACGTTGATCGCGCCCATGATCGAGCTGATGCCCATCAGGTGGATGGCAAAGATGAAGAAGGTGACGCTGGCCGGCGCGTAGGTGGTGGACAGCGGGGCGTAGAAGGTCCAGCCGAAGTTGGGCCCGCCGCCCGGGCTGAACAGGGTCGAGACCAGCAGCAGGAAAGCCGCCGGCAGCAGCCAGAAGCTGAAGTTGTTCATCCGCGGCAAAGCCATGTCGGGCGCGCCGATCATCAGCGGGATCATCCAGTTGGCCAGGCCGACGAAGGCCGGCATCACCGCACCGAACACCATGATCAGGCCGTGCATGGTGGTCATCTGGTTGAAGAACTCCGGCTGGACGATCTGCAGGCCGGGCTGGAACAGCTCGGCGCGGATCACCATGGCGAACGAACCGCCGAGCAGGAACATGATGAAGCTGAACCACAGGTACATCGTGCCGATGTCCTTGTGGTTGGTGGTCAGCACCCAGCGCATCAGGCCCTTGGCCGGGCCGTGCGCATGGTCATGGCCGTGGGCGTGGTCGTCGATCACTGCACTCATGTCCTGTCTCCTGCAATCCATTGATTGCCGCGAGTAACCCGGTTCATTGCGCTTCTGCCTGCTTCAGCGCCAGCACGTCCTTCGGCGTGACCATGTCACCCTTGTTGTTGCCCCAGGCGTTGCGCTCGTAGGTGACCACGGCGGCGATGTCGACTTCCGAGAGCTGCTTGCCGAACGCGGCCATGGCAGTACCGGGCTTGCCGTGGAAGACGATGCCCAGGTGGGCTTCCTTCGGCCCGGTGGCGATCTTCGAGCCCTTCAGCGCCGGGAACATCGGCGGCAGGCCCTGGCCTTCGGCCTGGTGACAGGCCACGCAGGTGGTGTGGTAGACCTTGTCACCACGTTCCACCAGCTCCTCCAGGGTCCATTCCTTGCTGGTCAGCTCCTTGAGCTTGGCAGCTTCGGCCTTGCGCTCGCCCAGCCAGGTGTCGTAGTCGGCCTTGGACTTGACCTCGACCACCACCGGCATGAAGCCGTGGTCCTTGCCGCACAGCTCGGTGCACTGGCCGCGGTAGATGCCGGGCTTCTCGATACGGGTCCAGGCTTCGTTGACGAAGCCGGGGATGGCATCACGCTTGACCGCGAAGGCCGGCACCCACCAGGAGTGGATGACGTCGGCGGCAGTCACCAGGAAACGCACCTTGGCGCCCACCGGCAGCACCAGCGGCTGGTCGACTTCGAGCAGGTAGTGCTCGTCCTTGGGTGCCTTGTTGTGGATCTGCTCGGTGGGGGTGGCCAGGTTGCTGAAGAACTCCACGTCCTGGCCCAGGTATTTGTAGTGCCACTTCCACTGGTAGCCGGTAACCTGGATATCGATGTCCGACTCGCTGGCATCGTAGATGTCGATCAGGGTCTTGGTGGCCGGGATGGCCATGGCCACCAGGATCAGGAAGGGGACCACGGTCCAGAGGATTTCCACCCAGGTGTGCTCGTGGAAATGCGCAGCCTGCTGGCCGGTGGAACGGCGGTGGATGACCATGGACCAGAACATCGCGCCAAAGACAACGATGCCGATGATCACGCAGATCCAGAAGATGGTCATGTGCAGGTCGAAGACGGCGTTGGAGACTTCCGTCGCCCCTGGGTGCATGTTCACGGTCCAGGCGGCGTTCGCCTGACCAAAAACCGACCACAACAGGAGGCCCATCCAGACATGTGGATGTCGCATCATTGCGGGTTCCCCTTCTCGTTCTTGTAGTCCCGGAGGCGTGGCCTGCGGCAAGAGGGAACGGTGGTCAAGACTGCCTGGCTTCGACGACCGAGCCCCTGCTAAAAGCAGTTGGGCCTCATCAACGAATCACGTTCACCGGGAGTATAGACAGCGACCAACGGCACGCAACGAAGGCCGTGAAATGAACTTCATGAAAGGGCCGAACGTCCCGAAAACCGCGCGCTTGATAGGGTATGGCGCAATAATGGCATTTCGATATGCCTGAGCATGCACACGTTTGTGCGACTTATAACAAATACGTCTTAGGTATTCTGTATACCGAGCTAATTTAGTGTCTTCCGTTTGAAACGTAATGTCCCTGGAGTTGTCATGAACATCGCTGCTGTACGCGAGCAGGTAAGCCAAGCCCATCAACACGAAGGCCAGACCGGCCAACTGAAAAAGCGTCTCGAGCTGCAACTGCCCCACCTGCACCCCTCGATCCAACTGCCTGAGCAGGACGCCCAGGGTACTTTGGCGCGCTTCGTCAGCGCCTACATCGAACAGGTTCCGGAACTGCTGGAGGCCGCCCATGAGGTCGCCCGCGAGGCCGGGATCGAATCGCAGATCAAACCTGTACTGAAAATCGCCGAAGCCTACTTCCTGCAGCCGCCCAGCGTGATGCAAGGGCATGTGGGCCTGGACTGCCTGCTGGATGAGGCCTACCTGGCGCACCGCCTGGTGGAAGAGGTGAACGACCTGTACATCCGTCACTTCCAGCAACCGTTGATCCCGGTCGACACCACCGTCGCCAACCTGATTGCCCACCAGTTGATTGGCGAGACGTTTGCCAACCAGCTGGATGAAGTGGTGCACCACTCGGTGGATGAAATGTTGAATGATGAAAGCTTCGCGGTGGAATCGGTGGAGGCCTACCGCGAGAAATTGAGCAGCCCGGAAACAGGCGCGGCGTGGAAGCGCTGGCCGTGCCTGTCACGGCAGCTGGGGGTGGAGCTGGACCAGCCGGCCTGAGGTTCCTGGCCCGGCCTCTTCGCGGGCACGCCCGCTCCCACAGGGAAAGCACATGCCTTGATGACTGTGGATTACCTGTGGGAGCGGGCGTGCCCGCGAAAGGGCCGGCTCACGCAGCAAAGATTCCGGCTCTAGGCCCCAACCCCGGCGGTAGTCCGCATCCGCCCCTCGATCCGCCGCTTCAAGCGCCGCTGCTCGATCAGCAACCGCGACCCATTTGCCGAATTACTGCGACCCCAATCTTCAAGCAGCTCAAGGCACGAGTGGTCGATATAGCTGAGGTTACCCAACGGCACATGCAGCGTGGTCCCCGCCGGCACGCTATCCAGCACCTGGGTCAGCGCCGGCACCTTGAGGAAGGTGGCCGCGCCACTAAGCCGCAATTCCATGTGCCCAGCCTTCTCCAGGCTGACCAGGTTGATCTTCAACCGCGCCGCCTTCAGTGCCAGCTTCAGCAAGGTCAGGGCAAAGCCCAGCAATACGCCAGTCAGCAGGTCGGTAAAGATGATCGCCAGCGCCGTCGCCGCGTAGGTGAACATCGGCATACGGCCATAGCGGCCCAACCCACGAAACGCCTTGAAATCCACCAGCTTGATCCCGGTAAACACCAGCACACCCGCCAGGCTCGCCACCGGGATCTGCTGCAGCACACTGCTCAGCGCCACCACGAACGCCAGCAGCCACAGGCCATGGAAGATCGCCGAAGCCCGGGTCTGCGCACCCGCCTGCACATTGGCCGAGCTACGCACGATCACCCCGGTCATCGGCAACGCGCCGAGTACCCCGCACAGCATGTTGCCGATGCCTTGGGCCGACAGCTCACGGTCGAAGTCCGAACGCTGGCCGCTGTGCATGCGGTCAACCGCAGCAGCCGACAACAAGGTTTCGGCGCTGGCGATGAAGGCCAGGGCAAAAGCGGCGACCAACAGGGTAGGGTCGGCCAGTTGCATCAAGTCACCAGGGCGGATCCAGTCGATGGCCTCGGACAGGTCGGCCGGCACCTGTACGCGGTTCACCGGCAAGGCCAGCCACATGCTGATGGCCGTCATGGCCGACACGCCCAGCAGGGCACCCGGGACGAAGCGCAGCCGCTGCGGCCGCAGGCGCTCCCAGCCCCACATGATGGCGATGGTGCCCAGGCCCAGCGCACCGGCCATCCAACCGGAGCCGGCGCTTTCCTGTGGCAGGGCCGCGGCCACGGTCGCCGGGAACTCCAGCAGGTTCTGCATGCCGGATGGTTGCGGCGCGGTGTCGAACATCACATGCACCTGCGACAGCACGATCAGCACGCCAATCCCCGCCAGCATGCCGTACACCACCGCCGGCGCGGTAACCCGGAACCAGCAGCCCAGGCGCAGGCGCCCGGCCAGCAACTGCAGCAAGCCGGCCAGCAGCAGGATCGGCCCGAGCATGGCCATGCCATGCTGGCGTACCAGCTCGAACACCAATACCGCCAGGCCGGCGGCCGGGCCACTGACCTGCAGCGGCGAACCGGCAAGGAAACCTACGACAATGCCGCCGATAATGCCGGTAATCAGGCCTTTGGCCGGCGGCATGCCCGAAGCGATCGCAATGCCCATGCACAACGGCAGGGCCACCAGGAAGACCACCACCGACGCTAGCAACTCACGCGGCAGGGCCGCTTTCAACTGTGTAATGTTCACCGTGTTTCTCCTTTCTCTGTCACACAGCCATTCCGCTGGCCGTGGGCACGTTTGCCCCTGACGAGCGCGCAGGCGCGGGCCGCCAGCGGGCGTGCCGGCAGGCAGTCAGGGAATTCAAGGCAGCCGAAGGCCGCGCCACACCCCTGCAGGGTGCAGCCGGCTATCAAGGTTCAAGCGGGTGGATGGGTCGCTTAGTAGCGGCCTCTCGGAGTAGCGCAGGGGACCGGCTCGCCAGCAGCCAGGGGCATGAAGGTATCGCTGGCGGCGTCGTAGGCTTCGATCTTGCTGGTCTCGATGTCGTAGACCCAGCCATGGATGTACAGCTCACCGGCTGCCAGGCGCGAAGCCACCGAAGGGTGGGTGCGCAGGTGATGCAGCTGGGCGATGACGTTTTCCTTGGTCAGCACTTGCATGGTTTCGTGTTCGCTGCCGCACGAGCAGTTGTTCTCGACCACGGTGCGGGCCACTTCGGCGTGGCGCAACCAGGCGGACACGGTCGGCATCTTGGTCAGCGATTGCGGGTTGAGTACCGCACGCATGGCGCCACAGTCGGAGTGGCCGCAGACGATGATGTGATGCACTTTCAACGCCAGCACGGCGTACTCGATTGCGCTGGAAACGCCGCCGTTCATCTGGCCATAAGGCGGTACCACGTTACCGACGTTACGGGTCACGAACAGGTCACCAGGCGAACTCTGGGTGATCAGCTCGGGAACGATGCGCGAGTCGGCGCAGGTAATGAACATGGCACGCGGGGTTTGCGCGGTGGCAAGCTTCTTGAACAGCTCTTGCTGCTCGGGGAAAACGTCATGGTGAAAACGCAGGAAGCCGTCGACGATGTGCTTCAGGGCGGCATCGGCGCTCTCCGCGGGGATCTGCGGTACGACCTTGGATGGGTCCTTGACGGGCATGATTCATCCTCTTGACGGTGTGTAGGTAAATCCATTTTACCGGTGAAAGATTCTGGCTATGCAGGGATTTAGATGACACGCACGGGCCATAGATCACAGTCGGTGAAGACTGATTTCCTACGCTAGCGGGGAAAACTTAACTGAAACTTAATTCGAAGGCTCTAGAACGGGTGTTCCAGATAGAAAAGGCGGGTATTGGATAATAGCAAAAAAACATCAACTGCCAAGAGCCATTACTGCAATTATCAACTTGGATTAGTTGCATTGAGGGCTGGCAATGCGCCCCATGCGGGAACCCGGAACCTGTGGGAGCGGGCGTGCCCGCGAAGGAGGCAACTCGGTACTGGCACCGGCTGCGCCGGTGTGCGCGGGCGCGCCCGCTCCCACAAGGGCCGTGCAATGGGTCCAACATCAGAACAGCGCCATCTGCCCACCCGGCGGGCAAAACGCCGAACACTCCAGCGCCTGCGCTTCTCGCCCCTCGAACTCCAGCCGTTTCATGGCCTTGGCAAAGCGCTGCGCCAGCAACTCGGCAAACACGCCTTCACCGCGCATGCGTGCACCAAACCGGCTGTCATACAGTTCGCCGCCGCGGCTCTGGCGGATCAGGCTCAATACATGCGCCGCCCGCTGCGGGTAATGGTCCTGCAGCCATTGTTCGAACAACGGTGCCACTTCCAGCGGCAGGCGCAACATCATGTAGGCTGCGCTCTGTGCACCTGCCTCCCTCGCCGCCTCCAGCAGCCGCTCCAGTTCACTGTCGTTGATCATCGGAATCATCGGCGAACACAACACGCCCACCGGCACTCCCGCCTCGCGCAACACGCGGATCGCCCGCAAGCGCGCCTTGGGTGACGCCGCACGCGGTTCCAGCACCCGTTTCAAGTCATCGTCCAGCGTGGTCAGGCTGATCATCACCCGCACCAGGCGCTGGCGAGCCATCTCGGCCAGCAGGTCAAGGTCGCGCAACACCAGCGACCCCTTGGTGACGATAGTCACCGGGTGGTGAAAACGCAGGAGCACTTCGAGCAGGCGTCGGGTCAGCAGTTGTTCACGTTCGATCGGCTGATACGGGTCGGTATTGGAACCCAGGTTGATCGGCGCGCACACGTAACCCGGTTTGCTCAGTTGTTGCGCGAGCACCTCGGCGGCGTTGGTCTTGGCAATCAGCTTGGTCTCGAAATCCAGGCCGGGGGATAGGTCCCAGTAGGCGTGGGAAGGGCGGGCATAGCAGTAGATGCAACCGTGCTCGCAGCCACGGTAAGGGTTGATGGAGCGGTCGAAGGGCAGGTCGGGCGAGGTGTTGCGGCTGATCACCGACTTGGCCGTCTCTACCCGCACCTCGGTGCTCTGGGTTTGCGGCACCTCCTGGTACCAGCCGTCATCCTCCGCCACCGAATGGCTGGGGGCAAAGCGGTTGTGCGGATTGTGCGCCGTGCCACGGCCCTTTTGCGGTGCTGGAGGAATCATGGCCTACCCCGGATACTGTATTCATATACAGTATATTGCCTGCCTGATTCTTTCCAGCACCTCCGGTCAGCGCACCTTCACTTCAAGCCATGCCAACGCAGAAAAGGCAGTTGGCTCGACTGCCGGCCGAGGAACACCTCGATACCTTCATGCAACGGTCGCGATGCCCCTGGGGCAAGCAATGCCTCCTGCAGCGCCTGGCCTGTGGCCCGGTCCAGCAGGCCTTGGGCCTCGAAGCGGGTGAACAGGTCGAAGGCGTGCACGTCCGACCACAGATAGGCGTAGTAACCGGCATCGTAGCCGTTTACCAGATGGTCGAAGGCATGCGCCGGGTGCTCGAAATCGGCCAGGGGCCAGTAGCCACAATGCTCACGGGCATCGCCCAGGCGCTGCTCGAGGGACCGGCCATCGTTCGGCATGCCATGCAGGTCCAGGTCGAACAGCGCCATGCTCAGTTCGCGCGCGGTTTCTTCCACACCTTGCTGCCGCAAGCGGCGCAGGCACTCATCGACCCGGGGCCGGGAAAGCTTGCTGCCATCCTGGAGCGGCGAAGAGATCTCCACCAGGTAATCCGCGTCCCAGACCCAACGTTCGAACAGCTTGCCGAACAGCTCCACGCCATCGGTACCGAGTTCGGTGACGTTGGACATCACGTGGTTGGTCGTGCGCACCAGCAAATGGTGCAAGGCATGGCCAAACTCATGGAACAGCTTGCGCAGTGACAGATGGTCCAGCAACGGCTGGCTACCCGGCAGCGCTGCAGGCACGTCGCTGTAGACCACCACCGAGGCTGCCTGGAAGATGCCCTCGGCATCGACCCGGCGGTTGCGAATGTAGGTGGTGAACACCGAGTCAGGTTGCTTGCCGGCATGCTGTACGGCGTCCAGGTACAGGAAACCGATCAAGGCGTTGTCCTGCCACACCTCGAACGGTTGCACGCTGTCATCCCAGGTTGCCAGCGGCTTGGCCAGCAGCGTTACGCCAAACAGTTTTTCCGCCAACTGCTGCAATGCGCTGACCACGGCATTCAGCGGGAAGTGTTCGCGCAAGGCTTCGGTGGAAAGCACCTCGCGCGACGAGGCCTGCAGGTACGCAATGTCCCAGGGTTGGACATTCCTCAGCCCTTTGGCTGCGGCCTGGCGCTGCATATCTGCACGACACTGCAGCACGGCCGGCCGCACATGGTCGGCCAGATCATGAAGAAAGCCGCGCACCTGGGCAACCGAACCTGCGCTCTTCATCTGCAGGCTCTGCTCCAGATGGCTGGCAAAGCCGAGCAGGTGGGCCTTTTCTTCCAGCAGCCTCGCCAGTTGCTCCAGGTGCGAGCGATTATCCTGCTGTTGGCCAAGGCCGACGCCTCGGGTGTTGTAAGCCCGGTATACGCGCTCACGCAGTTGCCGGTTGTCAGCATGTTTGAGCACGGCCTCGGTGGTCGCGCTTTCGCATGCAATCAACCAACCCGGCTCACCCGCCTCCTGTGCCCTTGTAGCCAGCTCGTCACGGATGCGTTGAGGTACACCGCTCAGTTCGGATTCATCCGTGATGCTCAGCCCTGGCCGGTTGATGTTGCTGCGAAACGCCTCCCGCGCAGTGCCGATCTGTTTCAGCAGTTCGGCCAGGCGAACCTTGCCTGCGGGGTCGAGCGATGCGCCACTGGAGGCGAACTTGTGCAGATGCCAGCGCAACGTGGCGCGTTTCTGGGCATCCAGCTGCTTGCCGATGTCGCTGTTGGCCAAGCGCTCATACAGGGCCTGCAGTGCGGAGTTGGTGAATTTCTGTTCGAACCGCTCCGTAGCCTTGGCGAAGAAGTCGAAAATGGCACCAGCCCAGGCTTCATCCCGACCAACCAATGGCGAGGCGGCATACAACACCGTCAGAAGCTGACTATCCAGCCCGTCCACCGCCAGCACCATGTCATCCCAGGTGGGCAGTGCCTGCTGGTCGCGGATGATGCGTTCGATGCCTTGCTCGTGCGCCAACAGCACGTGGTCGAAGGCAACTTGCATGTTTTGAAGCGTGATCGACGGATAATCGACGGGGATATGGCTATTTTGCAGAAGGGGGTTGTCCATGGTGCAACACCTTGCTCGTAGAGAAGAGCAGGCGAGCTTGCATGGCCAGCGTGCAGCAGGTGGCCTGACTATCTACCACCCGGAGCATGCCGGCCCGGGCACGGCGCCCGGGCGGCACGACGGCTTTATTCAGCCGGTTTCTTAAGCTTCGGGTTGGGGAAGAACTGCACCGTCTGTACCTTGGCCGGCGCGGCTTTCGGCTCCAGATGGTTGACCCGGGTGCCGAGCTCCTTCGGCACCGACAAGCCCTGCTCGTTGAGGGTGTCGGTAAAGCCGCAGGCCACGCACTCGCGGTGCGGTACGCCGTCTTCGTTCCACATCATCAGCTTGTCGGTCTCGCTGCACGCCGGGCATACCGCCCCGGCAATGAAGCGTTTCTTGGTCTTGTTCACGGCTACCTCGCTCATGCAGCAGCGTCCTCGCTCAGGCCACTATGGCGCAGCAAGGCATCGATGGAAGGCTCACGGCCACGGAAGTCGACGAACAGCTCCATCGGCTCGCGCGAACCACCGCGTGCCAGGATAGCCTCGCGGAAGGCACGGCCGGTTTCGGCGTTCAGCACGCCTTCTTCCTCGAAGCGCGAGAAGGCGTCGGCCGACAGCACTTCGGCCCACTTGTAGCTGTAGTAGCCCGCGGCATAACCACCAGCGAAGATGTGCGCAAAGCTGTTGGGGAAGCGGTTGTACGCCGGTGGGCGCATGACCGACACCTCGTCGCGCACGCCTTCGAGCACCTGCAACACGCTGCGGCCGTCGCCATGGGTGGCATGCAGCTCGAAGTCGAACAGCGAGAACTCCAGCTGGCGCACCATCATCATGCCCGACTGGAAGTTCTTCGCCGCCAGCATCTTGTCCAGCAGGTCCTGGGGCAGTGGGGCACCGGTTTCGTAGTGGGCGGAGATCAGTGCCAGGCCTTCCGGCTCCCAGCACCAGTTTTCCATGAACTGGCTCGGCAGTTCGACCGCGTCCCAGGCCACGCCGTTGATGCCGGATACACCGGCATGCTCGATGCGGGTCAGCATGTGGTGCAGGCCGTGGCCGAACTCGTGGAACAAGGTGGTGACTTCATCGTGGGTCAACAGCGCCGGCTTGCCGGGCGCGGCCGGGGTGAAGTTGCACACCAGGTTGGCCACCGGGCTCTGCAACTGGCCAGCGGCTGTGCGGCGACGGTCACGCGCGCCATCCATCCAGGCGCCGCCACGCTTGTTGGCGCGGGCGTAGAGGTCGAAGAAGAAGCGGCCGACGTGCTGGCCGTTTTCCTTGATCTCGAACAGGCGCACATCCGGGTGCCAGCTGTCGAAGCCCTTGAGTTCGGCGATCTCGATGCCGTACAGGCGCTGCACGATGCTGAACAGGCCACCCAGCACCTTGTCGATCGGGAAGTAGGCGCGCAGGGCCTCCTGCGACACGCTGTAACGTTGTTCGCGCAGCTTCTCGCCGAAGTAGCCGGCGTCCCAGCTGGCCAGTTCAGGGCAGCCCTGCTCGGCGGCGTAGGCCTTGAGCTGCTCCAGGTCCTGGGCGGCGAACGGCTTGGAACGCTTGGCCAGGTCACGCAGGAAGCTCAGCACCTGGTCGCTGGACTCGGCCATCTTGGTGGCCAGGCTCAGCTCGGCGTAGTTCTTGTAGCCCAGCAGTTCGGCCAGTTCCTGGCGCAGGCCGAGGATTTCCTGCATCACCGGGCCGTTGTCGAACTGGCCGGCATTCGGGCCCTGGTCCGAGGCGCGGGTGCAGTAGGCGGCGTACAGCTCTTCGCGCAGGGCGCGGTCGCTGGCGTAGGTCATCACCGCGTAGTAGCTGGGGAATTCCAGGGTGATCAGCCAGCCGTCGAGGCCCTTGGCCTGGGCGGCGGCGGCCATCTGCGCCTTGGCCGAGTCGGTCAGGCCGGCCAGCGCGGCTTCGTCGGTAACGTGCTTGGTCCAGGCCTGGGTAGCGTCGAGCAGCTGGTTGGAGAAACGGCTGCCCAGCTCGCTGAGCTTGCTCTGCACTTCGGCGTAGCGTTGCTGTTTATCCGCCGGCAGGTCGATACCCGACAGGCGGAAGTCACGCAGGGCGTGCTCGAGGATAGTCTTTTGCGCCACGTCGAAACCGGCGGCCTCGGGGCTGTTGATCAGCGCCTGGTAGGCTTCGAACAGCGCACGGTTCTGGCCCAGTTCGGTAGAGTAGGCGCTCAGCGCTGGCAGGCACGACTCGTAGGCTTCGCGCAGCTGCGCGCTGTTGCACACCGCATTGAGGTGGCTGACCGGGCTCCAGGCGGCGCCCAGGCGGTCGTTCAGCTCGTCCATGGCCAGCACCAAGCCAGCCCAGGTAGGGTTCTTGCCCTGCTTTTCGAGGATCTCGGCAATGGCTTTACGGTTGTCGGCCAGGATCGCTTCGATCGCCGGCAATACGTGTTCGGCACGGATTTGCGAGAAGGGCGGCAGATCGTAGGACTGCAGAAGCGGGTTGTTCGCACTCACGGTTTGGATACCTTGGCAGAAGAAACACTGCCCCATCTTAATTACAATCGACGCCGACCGCAGCAGGCAGCCTGCCTATCGGCACAGATGAGAGACGCTATCATGGCTATCCGAAGCTTCCAGCAACACACTCCGAAAGTTGGGCCCAGGGCCTTCGTCGACCGATCGGCGGTAGTGCTGGGCGACGTGGAAATCGGTGAAGACAGCTCCGTCTGGCCGTTGACCGTGATACGCGGCGACATGCACCGCATCCGCATTGGCGCGCGTACCAGCGTGCAGGACGGCAGCGTGCTGCACATCACCCATGCCGGCCCGTTCAACCCGGACGGCTTCCCGCTGATCATCGGTGACGAAGTGACCATCGGCCACAAGGTCATGCTGCATGGCTGCACCCTGGGCAACCGCATCCTGGTCGGCATGGGCAGCACCATCATGGACGGCGCCATCGTCGAGGACGAAGTGATCATCGGCGCCGGCAGCCTGGTACCACCGGGCAAGCGCCTGGTCAGTGGCTACCTGTACATGGGCAGCCCGGTGAAACAGGCCAGACTGCTGAACGACCAGGAACACGCATTTTTTGCCTACAGCGCCAGTAACTACGTGAAGCTCAAGGACCAGCACCTGGCCGAAGGCTACGATCAACCGGAATAACCCCTTCGCGGGCGCGCCCGCTCCCACAGGTCTAGCGAAGCCTTCAAGGCCAGTGCCGTACCTGTGGGAGCGGGCAAGCCCGCGAAGAAGGCCACGCAGCACTCAAGTGGAACCCCGCAAATGCACCAGCAAAACATCCTCTTCGACCTCGACGGCACCCTGACCGACCCGCGCCAGGGCATCACCCGCTCGATCCAGTATGCCCTGGCCAAACTGGGCATCGACGAGCCGGACCTGACCCGCCTCGAGCACTTCATCGGCCCACCCCTGCTGCAGGCCTTCATGCAGTTCTACAGCTTCGACGAAGCCAAGGCCTGGGAGGCGGTGAACTTCTATCGGGAACGCTTCAGCGTCACCGGCCTGTACGAAAACCTGGTGTTCGAAGGTGTACCGGAGCTGCTCGAGGCCCTGAACGGCCAGGGTCGCACGCTGTACATCGCCACCTCCAAGCCGTGGAAGTTCGCCCGTGAAATCGCCCGGCACTTCGCCTTCGACCACCACTTCAAGGTGATCTACGGCAGTGAACTGGATGGCACGCGCACCAACAAGGTCGAGCTGATTCGCCACCTGCTTGATGAAGAAGGGCTGGACCCGGCGCAGACGCTGATGATCGGCGACCGCAAGCATGACCTGATCGGTGCGCGCAGCAATGGCTTGCAGGCGGTGGCGGTGGGGTACGGGTTTGGTAGCCAGGAAGAACTGATGGCGGAAGAGCCAGCCTACCACTTTGCTACTTTGGCCGAGATGCATCAGGCATTTCTCAAGGCTTGATGGCCATTGGGGCTGCTTTGCAGCCCATCGCCGGCAAGCCAGCTCCCACAGGGGTAGCACATGGCTTGAGGTCAATGCGGTCGAGGTGGGAGCTGGCTTGCCGGCGATGGGCCGCAAGGCGGCCCCAAAATCTCACCGGCTAACCATCAACCGCCGTAACGCCGCCTTCCTCTCATCGATCGGCAACCGCCCCAATTGCTCGACCCGTTGATAAAAACGCTGCCAATCCCCGTCAACCTCACGGAACACCGCCGCAAACGCCGGTACCCACTGGTCATACAGCCCGAACGGCAGCAACTTGGCATTGCTCATCGGCCCATACACCCAGGCGTCATAGCGCTTGTCACCACCCCACTGGGCATCACGCACCTGTCGGTATTCCCGCCTAAGCCGCTCGAACTCCGCCTGCTTGGCCGCCCGCTTCTGCGCATCATCCAGAGGCCCGGCATAAATCGCCTGCAACCGCTCGCGGCTGGCAAGCACCAACCGTACGAATTGCTCACGCTGCTGCCCCTGCTCCCCGCCAGAGGCAGCCAGGCCCCGCGCCACGCGCCATTGCCGCGTGCCTTCCTGCTCGACGAAGGAAGCAAACGACTCGTTGAACTCGGTGTCGTCCTGCACATAGAAGCGCTGGTGGGCCAGCTCATGGAAGATCAGCGTGGCCAGGCGCTCGTCGCTCCAACCCACCATCGACGACAGAATCGGGTCGTCGAACCAGCCCAGGGTCGAATAGGCCTCCACGCCGCCCACGTATACATCCATGCCGTCCTGGCGCATCAACGCCGCCGCCCCACGCGCCGCGCCTTGCTGGTAATAGCCGCGATAGGCCACACACCCTGCGATCGGGAAGCAGTGCGTCACTGGCTGCAACGACAGCTCGGGGGTGGCGAACACATTCCATACCACATAGGGCCGGCCAAGGTCGGCGTACACCCGGTAGCTGCGGTTGTCCGGCAGCTTCAGCTGCTGGCTGGCAAATGCCCGCGCCTGCTTGGCGTGCTCCAGGCGCGCGCGCAATTGCGCTGAAGTGGCCGGGTTGGCCACTACCTGATCCACTGGCTGCCGTGCGCGTAGCAGCTGCCACTGGCCCTCGGCCAAATGCCCATAGTAGGCGGCGCTGCTGCAACCGTTCAGCAGGAGCACCGCCAGCAGGGGAACCAAACGGGTGAAAACAAGGTCGAGTGGCCCAGGGCCTGAGCGCTGCATAAGAATAAGTCGAAGCATCCGGGACTGTCTGACTCGCTCAAGGCCGATTCACTCCAAGACTATCTCGCCAAGGGGGAGTTTCGCCATGCGTGCACTG
Source organism: Pseudomonas sp. B8(2017) (assembly GCF_002113575.1). Classification (NCBI taxonomy): domain Bacteria; kingdom Pseudomonadati; phylum Pseudomonadota; class Gammaproteobacteria; order Pseudomonadales; family Pseudomonadaceae; genus Pseudomonas; species Pseudomonas sp. B8(2017). The sequence goes on from NZ_NEIO01000015.1 coordinate 75,968, forward strand.
TTGGTCACCGGCTCACTGTTGCTGATATCCGCCTGTTCGACCTTGCCAGACCCGGACCCGAACCAGGCCTGGATCGACCTCACGCCCTACGACAACACCTCGCTGCACGCCGTGCAGGTAGATGAGCGCGACTGGGCCGACAGCCGTTACTTCGAAGTACAGCCCGGCAGCCACGAGCTGACCGTGCGCTACCAGTTTCCGGTTACCCCCAGCAATATCGGCCCGGTCGAGGAGCCGTTGTGGCGGGATTGCCAGGTCAAGCTGACCTTCAAGGATTTCAGTGCCGGCCAGCGCTACCAGCTGCAGGCTGGCAGCATCGGTTTCCGCCCCTGGATCAAACTCTACGACCATCAGCAAAAACTGGTTGGCCAGGGCTTGCCTGCAGGCTGCCAGCGCACCTGAAACGCACAAACGGCGCTATGCTTGTAGCCTATGAATCGCAAGTGGGAGTCTTGCCATGCGCCAGCCCATGATGCTGATCGCCCTCAGTGCACTGGGGGCTTGCGCCAGCCCCTTGCCGCCCGTCGACCCCAAGCAGGCCTGGGTCGACCTGTACACCATGACTCCCGGCAGGGTGATCATGGCCGACCGCCTCGACGGCAAGCGCCTGGAGGATGGCCGCTACTTCCAGGTGACGCCAGGCAAGCACGAACTGGTAGTGCGCTTCGATTACGAGATATATGGGGGCGGCCTCATGACCCAGCCCAGGGACCGTACCTGCTACCTGACCGTGCGCTTTGACAACTTCAAGGCCGGTGAACGCTATCGCCTGGAGGCACGGGCGCCGGTGATGGAACCGCAGGTGCTGCTGTATGACGGCAGCCGCAAGGTGGTGGTGAACGAGCCTAGCGAGGTGTTTTGCATTCCTTGACCTGGGGGCTGCATGCTCCTACAGGAGATACGCGATCCCTGTAGGAGCGGCCTTGTGTCGCGATAGGGCCGCAAAGCGGCCCCCAAAATCCTGAACCTACCGATCATTCTTCTGATAAATGATCTTCTTGGTCCCACCATCGCAGGTCCCGACGACCATGTTCTGGTCCTTGACCTCGCTGTTGGGCACGATCTCCAGGGTATAGGACGAAACACCCTGGGCCTGGATCTTGGCCTCGATCTCGGCTTTGAGCTCCTCGCACGGCTTGACCGCCGCCAACGCAGATGTGGCGACCAGGGAAGCCAACACGGTGATTGCTACGCGAATCATGAAACGGCTCCTGAAAGGGCAGCGTGCTGCCGACGCTGTTTAGACTACAACAAACCGCCCTCATTGCACTGCTTCAACCCACCAGCGCCGCATCCAGGCTGATCTTCGCGTTCAGCACCTTGGACACCGGGCACCCGGCCTTGGCCTTGTCGGCGATCTGCAAGAACTGCGCTTCACTCGCCCCAGGCACCTTGGCCCTGAGCACCAGATGCACCGCCGTAATGGCAAAGCCATCAGCTTGCTTGTCGAGTGTCACTTCGGCAGCGGTGTCGATCCTGTCCGGGGTGAACCCCGCTTCGCCCAGCATCATCGACAGTGCCATCGAGAAGCAGCCGGCGTGCGCCGCGCCGATCAGCTCCTCCGGGTTGGTCCCGGGCGAGCCCTCGAAACGGGTATTGAAGCCGTAGGGGTTCTGCTTTAGCGCGCCGCTTTCGGTAGAAAGCAGGCCTTTGCCGTCCTTCAGGCCACCTTGCCAGATCGCCGATGCTGTCTTTTTCATGATGCCTCCTGGTCTCGGGTTACATGCTTATGGCTTCAGAGGTCAGCCGCCTACGGCAAGTTCAGAGCAATCGCACGGCAAGCATTGAATCCGTCGAATGTGCCCATACAGAGTTGAAAAGGCCTGTGGCCAAACACCTTTGCGGAGGCTCCATGACGCAGCTGCGTGACCTGAAGATTTCCACCCTCGACCTGGTGCCGGTACGCGCCGACGCCGGCCCGGCGCAGTCGCTGCGCAACTCGCTGGACCTGGCGCAGCACGTCGAGCGCTTTGGCTACAACCGCTTCTGGGTAGCCGAGCACCACAACATGGACGGCATCGCCAGTTCGGCGACTTCGGTGCTGATCGGCTATCTGGCCGGGGGCACCTCGAGCATTCGCGTGGGCTCTGGCGGGGTCATGCTGCCCAACCATGCGCCGCTGGTGATCGCCGAGCAGTTCGGCACCCTGGCCAGCCTGTACCCGGGGCGCATCGACCTGGGGTTGGGCCGCGCGCCAGGTTCCGACCAGATGACCGCCTACGCCCTGCGCCGCGACCGCGCCGGCGGCCCGGATGACTTCCCGGACGATGTCGAGGAACTGTCACGCTACCTTGGCCCGCGTACCGATGATCAAAAAGTGATCGCCGTGCCAGGGCACGACACCGACGTACCGATGTGGCTGCTCGGCTCCAGCCTGTTCAGCGCTCAACTGGCCGGCATGCGCGGCATGCCCTACGCCTTCGCCTCGCACTTTGCGCCGCGCTACATGCACGAGGCGATCCGCGTGTACCGCAACCACTTCAAGCCCTCGACCACATTGGACAAGCCGTATGTGATGCTGGGCATCCCCATGGTGGTGGCGGAAACCGACGAAAAGGCCGAGTACCTGGCCACGTCGGTGTACCAGCGCATCCTTGCGCTGATTCGCGGGCAGAGCCTGATGCAGAAGCCGCCGGTGGAAAGCATGGACGGGCTGTGGCTACCCCATGAACGGGATGCGGTGGGCAGCTTCCTCGGCCTGGCGATGATCGGCAGTCCGCAGAAGGTGCGGGCCAAGGTGGAAGTGCTGCTGGAGCAGACCGGGGCAGATGAACTGATCTTTACCTGTGATTTGTATGAGCATGCGGACCGGATTCGGTCCTATGAACTGATGGCGCAGGCTCTCAAGACCGCGTGATCTTCTTCGCGGGCTTGCCCGCTCCCACAGGGAATGCACAGATGCTGGAACCTGTGGAGTACCTGTGGGAGCGGGCGAGCCCGCGAAGAAGCCAGCACATTAGCCGCGCCGGTACACAATCTCCTTGGTACCAGCCTCGCAGCTGCCAATCACCTTGCCGGCCGGGTCGCCCTTGTCGACGATCTCCAGCTTGTAGCCGGTAACACCCTTGGCATCCAGCTTGGCCGCAATCTCTGCCTTGAGCTCCTCGCACGGCTTGCCCGCCGCCAGCGCACCACCGGCCAGGGTCATCAGGCCCAGCGCCAGAATCAGTTTGTTCATCACTCGCTTTCCTTGTGCAGATGAAATCAGAAAGGGCGCCCGCCAAGGCGCCCCCTCCCTAAATACCCCATCATGCCGGGCTCATCCAGCCCGGCAGTGTTTCAGCTATTGGCGATACGGAAGCCGACCTTCAGCGTGACCTGAAAGTGCGCCGCTTTGTTGTCACGGATATGGCCACGGGTATCTATCACTTCGAACCACTCCAGGTGCTTGATGCTCTTGCCGGCTTCGGCCAGGGCATTGTTGATCGCCTCTTCGATGCTGGTGGTCGAAGACCCCACCAGTTCGATCTTCTTGTAGGTGTGATGATCGGTCATGAGCGCTCTCCTCGGATGATGGTGAGATTGAGCCTAGCAGCGCAGGCCTGGTTTACCTGCGAGCGGTCACCATTGGCGAAAGTTCGATCGCACTTTCCCGCGGGCCCACGGTCGCAATCCTTACAGTCCATACTGCAAAGGAGAGTCAACATGCACCGCAATTCGCTGCGTAGAACGTCCCTGGAAAGCATGGAAGCGGAGATCGAGAGCCTTCTGAAAAGCCTGGAAAACCTCAAGCATGATGCGTCGGAGGAGTCCCAGAAATCGGTGAAGGCAATCCGCAGCAACGCCGAGAGTGCCCTGCGTCATTCGCGCCACCTGTTGAGCGATGCCTACGAGGAAGTGAAGCACCGCACCCGCCAGACCGGCATCGCCACCCGCGACTATGCCCAGGAACACCCGTACACCACCGCCGGCGTCGCCATTGGCGCGCTAGGCCTGCTGGCGGCGTACCTGATGTGCAAACGCAACTAAGCGCCCTGTCGCGCCAGTTCTGCCCTTAGCCACTGCGCCAACTGCTCGGCGCGCCCGTCCGCGGCGCGCCTGGGCACCCACAGCGCCAATGCCGCAGGGGTAGGTGAAAAGCCCCATGGCGCATTCAAACGGCCCGCCCGCAGGTCATCAGCGACCAGCGGCTGCGGCGCAATCGCCACACCCAACCCGGCCACCGCAGCTTCCAGCAGGTAATACAGGTGCTCGAAAGCCTGGCCATAGTGCAGGGTCGCCGGCTCCAACCCCTGTTCCAGCGCCCAGGTCGGCCAAGCCTGCGGACGCGAGGTGGTATGCAGCAAGGCTTCGCCCAGCAAGGCCTTGGCCGGCGCGCCCTGCAAGCGCTCGAAACCGGCGAAATGCGGGCTGAGCACCGGCCCGATGCGCTCCTCGGCCAGCACATGCACCTGCATGTCCGCCGGCCATGGCGGCTCGGCATACACCAGCAGCGCATCCAGCCCTGGCCGCCGCGGGTCCAGATCGCCTTCACCGGCCGACAGGTGCAGGCGCAGCTCAGGCAAATCCGCCTGCAACCGCCCCAACCGCGGGATGAACCAGCGCGCCAGCAGGCTGCCCGAGCAGCCCAGCACAAACGGCGCCTCGCTGACATCGTGGCTGAGCTCGGCGCACACGCTGCGCAGGCGGTCGAAGGCTTCGCTACTGGCATCGCGCAGACGTACGCCGGCATCTGTGAGTTTGATGCCACGCCCGTCCTTCACGAACAGCGCGACGCCCAGGTGCTCTTCAAGTACCTTGATCTGCCGGCTGACGGCGCCATGGGTGACGTGCAGCGCTTCGGCCGCCTGGCTGACGCTGTTGAGCCGTGCGGTAGCCTCGAAGGCCCGCAGGGCGTTTAGGGGAGGGAGGTCGTGGGCCATTTTACCTGTGAGTTTTTCTGACAAGTTTGCGCAATCTTATCGGTTTTCAGCCGGGCTTGCCGTGGTTAGAGTAAAGCCCATCACTCATTCATTACGCCCTGGAGCGCCCCATGACCCAGTCCCAATACCGCCCCGGCCCCGACGCCAACGGCCTGTTCGGCTCGTTCGGCGGCCGCTACGTGGCCGAAACCCTGATGCCACTGGTGCTGGACCTGGCCCGCGAATACGAAGCGGCCAAGGCAGACCCCAAGTTCCTCGAAGAGCTGGCCTACTTCCAGCGCGACTACATCGGCCGCCCCAACCCGCTGTACTTCGCCGAGCGCCTGACCGAGCACTGCGGAGGCGCGAAGATCTTCTTCAAGCGTGAAGAACTCAACCACACCGGCGCGCACAAGGTGAACAACTGCATTGGCCAGGTGCTGCTGGCCAAGCGCATGGGCAAGAAGCGCCTGATCGCCGAAACCGGCGCCGGCATGCACGGCGTGGCCACCGCCACCGTCGCTGCCCGCTTCGGCCTGCCTTGCGTGATCTACATGGGCGCCACCGACATCGAGCGCCAGCAGGCCAACGTGTTCCGCATGAAGCTGCTGGGCGCCGAGATCGTCCCGGTCACCGCCGGCACCGGCACCCTGAAGGACGCCATGAACGAGGCCCTGCGCGACTGGGTCACCAACGTCGAAGACACCTTCTACCTGATCGGCACCGTGGCCGGCCCGCACCCGTACCCGGCCATGGTCCGCGACTTCCAGTCGATCATCGGCAAGGAAACCCGCGCCCAGCTGCAAGAGAAGGAAGGCCGCCTGCCAGACAGTCTGGTTGCCTGCGTCGGTGGCGGCTCCAACGCCATGGGCCTGTTCCATGAGTTCCTCGAAGAGCCAAGCGTGCAGATCATCGGCGTCGAAGCCGGTGGCCATGGCGTGCACACCGACAAACACGCCGCCAGCCTGAACGGCGGGGTACCGGGCGTGCTGCACGGCAACCGCACCTACCTGCTGCAGGACGAAGACGGCCAGATCACCGACGCCCACTCGATTTCCGCCGGCCTGGACTACCCGGGCATCGGCCCGGAGCACGCTTACCTTCACGAAGTGAAGCGTGTCGAGTACGTCAGCATCACCGACGACGAAGCGCTGGATGCGTTCCACGCCACCTGCCGCCTGGAAGGCATCATCCCGGCCCTGGAAAGCTCCCACGCCCTGGCCGAAGCGATCAAGCGCGCACCGAAGCTGCCCAAGGACCACCTGATGGTCGTGTGCCTGTCGGGCCGCGGCGACAAAGACATGCAAACCGTCATGAACCACATGGCCGCCCAGGAGAAACAGGCATGAGCCGTCTTGAACAACGCTTCGCCGAGCTGAAGGCCGAAGGCCGCTCGGCACTGGTCACCTTCGTCACCGCGGGCGACCCGGGCTATGACGCCTCGCTGCAGATCCTCAAGGGCCTGCCGGCAGCCGGTGCCGACGTGATCGAGCTGGGCATGCCGTTCACCGACCCGATGGCCGACGGCGTGGCCATCCAGCTGGCCACCCTGCGTGCCCTGGAAGCCGGCCAGACCCTAGCCAAGACCCTGCAGATGGTTCGCGAATTCCGTGTGGATAACCAGGCCACACCGATCGTACTGATGGGTTACTACAACCCGATCCACCGCTTTGGCGTGGAGAAGTTCGTGGCCGAAGCCAAGCAAGCGGGTGTCGATGGCCTGATCATCGTCGACCTGCCGCCAGAGCACGACGCCGAACTGGCGACCCCGGCCCAGGCAGCGGGTATCGACTTCATCCGCCTGACCACCCCGACCACAGACGACGCGCGCCTGCCGCGCGTGCTGGAGCGCAGCTCCGGGTTCGTCTACTACGTGTCGGTGGCCGGTGTGACCGGCGCCGGCTCGGCGACCACCGAGCACGTGACCGAAGCCATTGCCCGCCTACGTCGGCATACCGATCTGCCGATCAGCGTTGGTTTCGGCATTCGTACGCCGGAGCAGGCTGCGGCCATTGCCCGCCTGTCGGACGGCGTGGTGGTGGGCTCGGCACTGGTCGACAAGATTGCCCAGGCCAAAGATGCCGATCAGGCCGTGAACGATGTATTGAGCCTGTGCTCGGCACTGGCTGAAGGGGTGCGCGGCGCCCGCCGTTAAACCGCGTCGCCTTCATCGCCGGCAAGCCAGCTCCCACAGGTACAGCGCCGCCCTCAGGCCCTGTGATATCCCTGTGGGAGCTGGCTTGCCGGCGATGAGGCCAGTACAGACCATGAAGATCTAGCCCCCAAATATCGACAGATCCAGCGGCCGCACCGCCCCCATCCAGATCGCATGGTCACGGTGGTCCGCCAGTTCATCACCGGTCAGCGGGTGCATGAACACCACCAACCCCTTCCGATACAGCGCCAACCACGGCAGCACCACCCCCACAAACTCCGGCTCGAAGGCCAGCTGGCAGCTCCAGTCCGGGTGCGGCCCCACCGGTTTCTGGTGCATGCGCCCCATGGTCACGGGAAACAGCCGCGCCGCCTCCTCGCACAGTTCACGGGCCTGGTCCATGGTCGCTGCGTCGTAGTAAACGTGGGCGTGGTAACCCTTGATCCTCTGCACGATAACTCCTGATTGCGGTCCAACCATCACCACCTGCAAAGGGAGTGATGCAGTGAAAAACGCCGAAACCCCAGTGTTCAAACTGGTCCTGTTCGGGCCTGAAAGCAGCCTGGGCAACGCCCTGATGGTAGAGCTGCTGTCGCGCCAGCACGAAGTCACCGCCGTGGTCGACGACCTCAACCGCCACGCGCCGCGCCCCGGCCTGCATTTCAAGATAGGCGGGCTGGGCGATGCCGACCAGGCGGAGCAGGGCGCGGCAGGCGGGTCGGCAGTAATTGCCCTGTTGTCGACGCTGGCGCCGGGCGATCTGCCCGGGCAAGCCCGCATGAGCGAGGCGCTGGTGGCGGGGCTGAAGCGTACGACTATACGCCGGCTGCTGCTGGTGGGCGATTTCGATGTGCTGGATTAGCCGGGCAAGTACAGCGAGGCGGAGCGGGAGTGTGTGGACCAGGTGGTGGACGGGTTACAGCGCAGTGCGTTGCACTGGACGCTGATCAATGCCCCGCAGGAACTGGCCGGGTTGGGGATGGAGCATTTTCGCAGCACCGAAGGTACGCTGGAGCCGGGGTTGGCCGAGCCGTTGCGGCACCTGGCCAGGGTCGCGGCAGGGATGGTGGATATGCTGGAGCTGGATTTGCACCGGGGCGAGCATCTGAACTTCGTGGTCTAGATTGCCGGGGCTGCTGTGCAGCCCATCGCCGGCAAGCCAGCTCCCACAGGGACGGCGCCATGCCCCAGGCTTGTACAGCACCTGTGGGAGCTGGCTTGCCGGCGATGGGCCGCAAAGCGGCCCCGGGGATGTCACAGGCTGCGCTCGCGCTCCAGCCAATCCACAAACCGCTCGATCAACGCCCCACGCCGCTTGCGTGGTGGCAGCACCGCGTAATACCCGCGCGCCGAGCGCAAACTCCCCTCCAACGGCCGGCATAGCAACCCTTGCTCCACCAGCCCATCCACCAGGTGCCCCCAGCCAATCGCCACCCCTTGCCCGGCAATCGCCGCCTGGATCAGCAACGTATAGTTATCAAACCGCAACTGCCCGGCCGGCGGCGGGCTGGCCACGCCAAACCCGCGAAACACCCCCGCCCAGTCAAACCAACGGCTAGCCTGCTCGCCCTTCAAGTGCAGCAAGGGCAATCGTTGCAAAGCCACGGCTGACAAGGGTTTGCCATGAATCAGCCGGGGGCTGCACACAGGGAAAACCTCCTCATCGAACAGCCAGCGGCTCTCGCCCTGGTGAAAACGCCCGTCGCCAAACAGCACCGCCACATCGATGTCCGGTCGCAACATGCCCTGGCTGCGCTCACCGGTCACCAGGCTCACGTCCACCTGTGGATAAGCCTCGTGAAAACGCTGCAGCCGTGGCATCAGCCAGAACGCCGCAAAGGCGAAGTCGGTAGCCACCTGCAGCACTTCGCGCTGGCCGCGCCCACTGGCCTGGGCGATGCCGTCCTCCATGGCCTGCAGGCCCTGATGCACCTGTTCGAACAGCACCTGGCCAGCCTCGGTCAGCTCGATACCCCGGTAAATGCGGTCGAACAGGCGCGTGCCCAACTGTGCCTCCAGCCGTTTTACTTGCTGGCTCACCGCTGGCTGCGTGGTACCCAGCTCCAGCGCCGCGGCGGTAAAGCCGCGCAACCGTGCGGCGGCCTCGAACACGCGCAAGGTATCCAGCGACAGCTCGGCAAGGTGGTCAAACATAAGCGTGGCTAATCCCAGTCATTGCCCACCGTGGGCTTTACCCATGTTATCCACAGTCGCATCTTGATAGGCAAGCGGTTCGCATAACCCTCAAAGATGGAAGCCACCATGACGCGCCCGAATATCCTGTTCATCATGGCCGACCAGATGGCCGCGCCCTTGCTGCCGATCTACGCCTCTTCGCCGATCCAGATGCCGCACCTGAGCCGCCTTGCCGAACAGGCGGTGGTGTTCGACTCGGCTTACTGCAACAGCCCGTTGTGCGCGCCGTCGCGCTTCACCCTGGTCAGCGGCCAGTTGCCCAGTCGCATCGGCGCCTACGACAACGCCGCCGACTTCCCCGCCGATGTGCCGACCTACGCCCACTATCTGCGCCGCCTTGGCTACCGCACCGCGCTGTCGGGCAAGATGCACTTCTGCGGCCCGGACCAGCTGCATGGCTACGAAGAACGCCTGACCAGCGATATCTACCCGGCCGACTACGGCTGGGCAGTGAACTGGGATGAACCGGACGTGCGCCCGAGCTGGTATCACAACATGTCCTCGGTACTGCAGGCCGGCCCGTGCGTGCGCACCAACCAGCTGGATTTCGACGAGGAGGTGGTGTTCAAGGCGCGCCAATACCTGTACGACCATGTGCGCGAAAACGATGGCCGACCGTTCTGCCTGACCGTGTCGATGACCCACCCGCACGACCCCTACACCATCCCCCGGCGCTATTGGGATCGCTACGAGGGTGTGGATATCCCCATGCCCCGCGCCGAATTCGACCAGGCAGAACTCGACCCGCACTCGCAGCGCCTGCTGAAGGTCTACGACTTGTGGAACAAGCCGCTGCCTGTGGACAAGATCCGTGACGCCCGCCGTGCCTACTTCGGCGCCTGCAGCTACATCGATGACAACATCGGCCTGCTGCTGCAGACCCTGGAGGAATGCAACCTGGCCGACGACACCCTGATCGTGTTCTCCGGCGACCACGGCGACATGCTTGGCGAGCGTGGCCTCTGGTACAAGATGCACTGGTTCGAGATGTCGGCGCGGGTGCCGCTGCTGGTGCACGCGCCGAAGCACTTCGCGCCAGCCAGGGTCAGCGCCTCGGTGTCCACCTGCGACCTGCTGCCGACCCTGGTCGAGCTGGCCGGAGGTGCTGTGGATAACCACCTGCACCTGGATGGCCGCTCGCTGGTCGGCCACCTGCAAGGGCAGGGCGGCCATGACGAAGTGATCGGCGAATACATGGCCGAAGGCACCGTCGGCCCGCTGATGATGATCCGCCGCGGGCCGTACAAGTTCGTGTACAGCGAAGACGACCCATGCCTACTCTATGACCTGAGCCGCGACCCGCACGAGCGGGAGAACCTCACCGGCAGCCCGGAACACCAGGCGCTGCTGCAGGCATTTGTCGATGAAGCACAACAACGTTGGGATATCCCCAGCCTGCGCCAGCAGGTTCTTGCCAGCCAGCGGCGCCGCCGCCTGGTGGCCGAGGCGCTGGCCATCGGCAAGCTGAAAAGCTGGGACCACCAACCGCTGGTGGATGCCAGCCAACAGTACATGCGCAACCACATCGATCTCGACGACCTCGAGCGCAAGGCACGTTATCCACAGCCCGCCCCCCTGGATTGAGAAAAGAGGCCGCCATGCACAAGTTCTCCGCCGCCGTGTTCGCCCTGGCCCTGAGCCTGGGTACCGCCACGGCCCACGCCGCCGACAGCGACGCGCAATGCACCACCGTGAAGATGGCCGACCCCGGCTGGAGCGACATCGCCACGACCAACGCCTTGGCCCGCCTGCTTCTGGAAAGCCTGGGTTACCAGGTGAAAATCGACAGCCTGGCCGTGCCGATCATCTACGGCGGCCTCAAGGATGGCCGCGTCGATGCCTTCCTCGGCAACTGGATGCCGGCACAGCAGGGCTTTCATGACAAGTTCATCGCCAACGGCGATGTGCAGCAGCTTTCACGCAACCTGGAAGGAACCGAGTTCACCCTGGCAGTGCCCGACTATGTGTGGAATGCCGGGGTGAAGGATTTCGCCGACTTGCAGAAACACGCCGACCAGTTCGACAAGAAGCTGTACGGGATCGGTTCCGGGGCACCGGCCAACCTGTCGTTGAAGGAAATCATCGACAAGAATGAATTCAACCTCGGCCAGTGGAAGCTGGTGGAGTCCAGCGAGCAGGCGATGCTGGCGCAGGTCGACCGAGCGATGAAGAAACAGCAGTTCATCACTTTCCTCGGCTGGACCCCGCACCCGATGAACGTGAAGCTGAAGATGCATTACCTGACCGGCGGGGAGAAGTGGTTTGGCAGCAAGGGCGAGGTGTATACCCTGACCCGCAAGGGTTATCCACAAGCCTGCCCGAATGCGGCCAAGCTGCTGGGTAACCTGAAGTTCACGCTGGACATGGAAAACACCATCATGGCCGAAGTTGTGGACAAGAAGATGAGCTTCGATGATGCGGCCAAGGCTTGGCTGAAGGCGCACCCCGAGTTGCTGGAAGGGTGGTTGGCCGGGGTGACGACCAAGGCCGATGGCAATGCGCTGGAGGCCGTCAAAGCCAAACTGTAACCTCACAAGCAAAACCTCTATCCCTGTGGGAGCGGGCATGCCCGCGAACACCGGCGAAGCCGGTGCCATCCACCGCGGCGGCTTCTTCGCGGGCGCGCCCGCTCCCACAGGGATTGGCGAAACAGTAAGGAATGTGGATAACCCATGCATCGCCTCACTCACCTGCTGCCCTTCCTCTCCTGGCTCCCCCGCCAATCGGGCCGCAGCCTGCGCCAGGACCTTCTGGTGGGCCTGAGCGGTGCAATCCTCGCCCTGCCGCAATCCATCGCCTATGCCCTGATCGCCGGCCTGCCGGCCGAGTACGGGCTGTACGCCGCCATCGTGCCAGTGCTGATCGCCTGCCTGTGGGGCTCGTCCTGGCACCTGATCTGCGGACCGACTGCTGCCATCTCTATCGTCCTCTACGCCAGCATCAGCCCGCTGGCCGTGGCCGGCAGCGCCGACTATGTCACCTTGGTGCTGCTGCTGACCTTCGTCGGCGGCATCTTCCAGTTGCTGCTGGGCCTTTTGCGCTTCGGCGCACTGGTCAATTTCGTCTCCCACTCCGTGGTGCTCGGCTTCACCCTGGGCGCCGCTGTCGTCATTGCCCTGGGCCAGCTGCCCAACCTGCTGGGCATGGACCTGCCAAGCCAGGCTACGGCGTTGAAGACCGTGCAGGACCTGGCCAGCCATGCCGGCGAGGTCGACCTGCCGTCCTTGATTCTGGGCCTGGCCACAGTGGTGATCGGCGTGGCCTTCAAGCTCTGGCGCCCACGCTGGCCCAGCCTGTTGATAAGCCTGATTTTGGTAAGCCTGCTGGCCTGGCTGCTGCCCGGGTTCTTTGGCCATGTGCCGCGTGTGCCGGCATTCACCGGCCAGCTGCCACCCTTCAGCCCACTGCCCTTGCTGGATGTGGAACTGATCCTGCGCCTGCTACCCAGCGCCGTGGCAGTGGGCATGCTCGGGCTGGTCACCAGCCTGTCGATCGCCCGCTCGTTGTCGGCACGTTCGGAGCAGTTGATCGACGCAGACCAGGAAATACGCGCACAGGGCCTGTCGAACATCGTCGGTGCGTTTTTCTCTGGCTACCTGTCTTCCGGCTCCTTCACCCGCTCCGGGCTGAGCTACGACGCCGGCGCCCGCTCGCCCATGGCCGGGGTATTCTCGGCGCTGTGGGTGGCTGTGTTCGCCGTTGCCGGGGCCGGTCTGATCGCGCACCTGCCGATTCCGGCCATGGCCGGCAGCATCCTGCTGATCTGCTGGGGGTTGGTGGACCACCGGGGGATTCGTGCGCTGTTCCGGGTCAGCCGCTCGGAGTTTCTGGTAATGGCGCTGACGGCGGCAGCGACCTTGTTGCTGGAGCTGCAGACGGCGATCTATGCCGGAGTGCTGGCGTCGCTGTTCTTCTATCTGAAGCGCACTTCACGGCCACGGGTACAGCAGAGCCGCGAAGGGGAGGCGGACGTGCTGCGGGTGGGCGGGTCGATCTTCTTTGGTGCGGCGCATTACCTGCAGGTGCGCTTGCAGCGCTGCCAGGGGCCGCATGTGGTGATCGATGCGCGGCAGGTGAACTTCATCGATTACTCGGGTGTGGATATGTTGCACCGCGAGGCGCGGCGGTTGCGGCGGGCGGGGGGGAGTCTGACCCTGCACCGGGCCAGGCCGCAGGTGATCGAGGAATTGCAGAAGCTGGAAGGGGTGGAGTTGTGCCCGATCCGGTTTGAGGAGTGAGGCTGAGATATTGGGGCTGCTTTGCAGCCCATCGCAGGCAAGCCAGCTCCTACAGGGACAGCGCCGGCCTCAGGCCTTGTGATATCCCTGTGGGAGCTGGCTTGCCTGCGATGGGCCGCAAAGCGGCCCCCAACAATCTCAGCCCCGAGCCAGCTGCCGGCGCAACTCAGCCAACACTGGCGCCGTATCCGGCCGCACCCCACGCCAGATAAAGAACGCCTCAGCCGCCTGCTCAGCCAGCATCCCCAGCCCATCCAGCACCTTGGCCGCCCCCAGCTTCTCTGCCCACTGGCAAAACGGCGTAGGCTCCTTGCCATACATCATGTCGTAGCAAACCGTGCGCCCCGCCTCGACCAGGCTGTCGGCAATCGGCGGCAACTCACCGGCCAGGCTCGCCGAAGTGGCATTGATGATCACATCCACCGGCTCCTGCAACCAGGCAAACCCGCTGGCCACCACCGGCCCCAGTTCATCGAACTCACGCGCCAGCTGCTCGGCCTTTTCCACGGTCCGGTTGGCAATCACCAGCGACTGCGGCTTGTGCGCCAGGATCGGCTCCAGCACGCCACGTACCGCGCCACCAGCACCCAGGATCAGAATGCGTTTGCCCGCCAGCTCGACCCCGGCATTCACCGTCAGGTCGCGCACCAGGCCAGCGCCATCGGTGTTGTCGCCCTGCAGGCTGCCATCGGCCAGCTTGCTCAGCGTGTTCACCGCGCCAGCGCGCCGGGCACGCGGGGTCAGGCTGTCGCACAGGCGGAAGGCCTCTTCCTTGAACGGCACGGTGACGTTGCCACCGCGGCCTTGCTTGAAGAAGCCGCGCGCGCAGTCACTGAACTCGTCCAGCGGCGCCAGCAGGGTGGCGTATTCCAGGTCCTGGCCGGTCTGTTCGGCGAACAGGCGATGGATCAGCGGCGACTTGCTGTGGCCGATGGGGTTACCAAAAACGACGTACTGGTCCATGACGGCTCCTTGATTATCCACAGGCTTACTGGCCGAGCCAGTCGCGGTCCTGCAGGAAGTACTCGGTCAGGCGCGCTTCTTCACTGCCGGGCGCGGCCTTCCAGTCATAGCCCCAGCGCACCTGCGGCGGCAACGACATGAGGATGGACTCGGTGCGGCCACCGGACTGCAGGCCGAACAGGGTGCCACGGTCGTAGACCAGGTTGAACTCCACGTAGCGGCCACGGCGGTATTCCTGGAACTCGCGCTGCTGCGGGGTGTAAGGGGTGTCCTTGCGGCGCTGGATGATCGGCAGGTAGGCGTTGACGTAGGCGTCGCCGATGGCGCGGATGAAGGCGAAGCAGGTGTCGAAGTCCCACTCGTTCAAGTCATCGAAGAACAGGCCGCCGATGCCACGTGGCTCGCCACGGTGCTTGAGGTGGAAGTAACGGTCGCACCAAGCCTTGTAGCGCGGGTACACGTCGGCGCCGAACGGCGCGCAGGCCTGCTCGGCCACACGGTGCCAGTGGATGCAGTCTTCTTCATTGCCGTAGTACGGTGTCAGGTCGAAGCCGCCGCCGAACCACCAGACAGCCTCTTCACCTTCCTTTTCGGCGATGAAGAAGCGCACGTTGGCGTGGGAAGTGGGCACATGCGGGTTGTGCGGGTGGATCACCAGCGACACGCCCAGGGCCTCGAAGCCACGGCCCGCCAGCTCGGGGCGGTGGGCACTGGCCGACGGCGGCAGACCGGCGCCGAACACGTGGGAAAAGTTGACCCCGCCTTTCTCGATCACCTTGCCATCGCCGATCACCCGCGTGCGGCCCCCGCCACCGGCTTCGCGCACCCAGGCGTCCTCGACGAAGCGGGCGCCGCCGTCTTCAGCTTCGAGGGCAGAGCAGATGCGGTCTTGCAGGTCGAGCAGGTAGGCTTTCACGGCCTCGGTGCGGCTAGTCATCGGGTCACCAGGAACGGGCAGGGAAGAATTCGCCGCGTAGCATACCACCCCCAGCCCGCGCGCCGCAGTTGACGGCGATCAAGCAAAGGCGTCCGATAGAAGACCTTTCCCGACCCATACGACAGGAGTGCGAGATGGCCAAGCGTATCCAGTTCAGCCAGCATGGCGGCCCGGAAGTGCTGCAGTTTGTGGAGTTTGAACCTGCCCCGCCAGGGCCACAGCAGGTGCGTGTGCGTAACTATGCAATCGGCCTGAACTTCATCGATACCTACTTCCGCAGCGGGCTGTATGCGCCGCCATCCCTGCCTTCGGGGCTGGGCACGGAAGCGGCTGGCGTGGTCGAGGCCGTGGGCGAGGGCGTGACCCGGCTGAAAGTGGGTGACCGCGTGGCCCATGCCGGCGGCCCGCTGGGCGCGTATAGCGAGGTGCACACGCTGCCGGAAGCCAACTTGGTGAAGCTGCCCGACAACATCAGCTTCGAGCAGGCGGCAGCGGTGATGCTCAAGGGTTTGACCGTGCAGTACCTGCTGAAGCAGACCTATGAGGTGAAGGCGGGTGACGTGATCCTGTTCCACGCAGCAGCTGGCGGCGTGGGTTCGTTGGCTTGCCAGTGGGCCAAGGCCTTGGGCGCCAAGCTGATCGGGACCGTGAGCTCTGCCGAGAAGGCCGAGCGGGCCAAGGCGCTGGGGGCGTGGGAGACCATCGATTACAGCCGTGAAGACGTGGCCAAGCGGGTGCTGGAGCTGACCGACGGCAAGAAATGCCCGGTGGTGTATGACGGTGTGGGTGCCGACACCTGGCTGACCTCGCTGGACTGCCTGCAGCCGCGCGGGTTGATGGTGAGCTTTGGCAATGCCTCGGGGGCAGTGAGCGGGGTGAATCTGGGGATTCTGGCGCAGAAGGGCTCACTGTATGTGACCCGGCCCACGTTGGCGACCTATGCCAACAATGCCGAGAATACCCAGGCCATGGCCGATGACCTGTTTGCGATGATTGGTAGCGGCAAGCTGGTTGTGGATATCCAGCAGCGGTATCCGCTGAGTGAGGCGGCCAAGGCACAGGCGGAGCTGTCGGCTCGGCGGACTGTGGGTTCCACAATTCTGCTTCCTTGAGTTCACTCCCACAGGTACTGCACCGGCGTTGAATACCGCGCTATCCCTGTGGGAGCGGGCATGCCCGCGAAGCAAGCACCGCGGTGCATGGCACCGGCTGCGCCGGTGTTCGCGGGCGCGCCCGCTCCCACAGGTACTGCGTCGGCCTTGAATATGGCGCTATGCCTGTGGGGGACGGGTGGTTGGTATCGACTCGATACCATCGAGAATCGCCTCCACCAATCCCTCCGCCAGTTCAATGGAATGCAGGCTCGACCAATACATGCCACGGCCTTCTTCGCGCAGGTACTCGAGGGCTTTCGAGCCCGTTTCGTAGGCGCCTCGCAGATACAGAGCTACATGAACCAAGGCGTCCTCGGCGGAAATGTTCGGGTTTACGGTGAACAGCGGTTCGTGGCCGGCGTCGCAGCGGCCGAAGGGGCGGGTGGATGTGCAGGGTAGGGGTGGATCGGGGACAATCTTCTTCATCACTAGATCTCGCTTCATGGCACCACCCAGTCGTTACCACACGAATAGGTGGCAGCTGTACGCAGGGTGGTAAACCGGGTGGGAGATCTAAAACCCAGCAGGCACGAAGCCTCCTGCGAACAGCCGCCATGGACTGCCAAGATCACCCAGAACCCGGGTTACCACACCCGATCGCCGAGTTATTCGGCGACGGCTGAAGCCTAAGGGCAGAGGTTCCCACTGAGAAGGTGATGGCAGAGGACGCGGCTCGTAGGATATTTCCCAAGCCACAAGCTGGACAGCCATTCGAGACAAAATCAGAAAAATCTGCGGGGTTCTGGGGCCGCTTTGCGGCCCAATCGCCGGCAAGCCAGCTCCCACAAGGTCCAGCATTGCCTTCAAGCCTTGTGAAATCCCTGTGGGAGCTGGCTTGCCGGCGATCGAGGGCGAAGCCCTCGCCGGCGGTATCAGCCTGGACGAACGACTTCGCCAGTCACCAGGTCACGAATCACACTCGGGTTCTTCCTTCCACCCAATGCGCCACCCAGCACCAGATCCAGCTGACCATGGAAGTACTGCTCCACCCGCAACCGGGTCTTCGCCGCCGGGCGCCCGCCCGGGTTGCACGAAGTGGAAATCAACGGCCCCACCAACGCACAAAGCTCACGTACCACCGGGTGGTCACTGACCCGCAGTGCCACGGTGTCATGTTGCCCGGTAACCCATTCGGGCAACAGGTTCTGGTGCGGTACCAGCCAGGTGTTCGGCCCCGGCCAGGTGCTGCCCATGCGGTCGATCCAGTCTTCGGGGAAGTCCTCGAACAAGAAGTCGAACTGGCGGATGTTGTCGGCTACCAGGATCAGGCCTTTATCCACTGGCCGCGACTTCAGCGCCAGCAGGCGATACACCGCGTCCTCGTTCCACGGGTCGCAGCCCAGGCCCCAGACCGCTTCCGTCGGGTAGGCGATCACTGCGCCCGCCCGGATCTCACGTGCGGCTTGTTGCACACGAAAACTGCTCACCATTTCTGTTACTCCGCCTATATACCTTGCTTGTGAGCAGTGTACTTAGCCCGCGCGGGCAAACCAACGCCCGGCTTCATTGCTGACCCGGCCTTCCAGCTCCAGTTCGGTCAGCTGCGCCAGCACGTCGGCCAGCGGCAGCTCGCTGCAGTGGGCCAGGCTTTCGCTGGTTTGTGGCGCAGCATGCAGCAGGGCGAGCAGGGGATGGTCGAATTTATCCACAACCGCAGGCGGCAGGTTCTGCCAGCCCTGCAGGCTTTCCAATATCTGCTCCACGCTCTCCACCAGCAGCGCGCCGTCACGGATCAACTGGTGGCAGCCCTTGGCACCGGGGTGGTGAATGGAGCCCGGTATGGCATACACCTCGCGGCCTTGCTCGGCAGCCAGGCGTGCGGTGATCAGCGAGCCACTGGCCAGGCTGGCCTCGACCACCAGCACGCCCAGCGACAGGCCACTGATGATGCGATTGCGCCGCGGGAAGTTGCCGGGCAGCGGCCCGGCATCCAGCGGGTACTCGGAAACCAGCGCGCTGCCGTTGTCGATCATCGCTTGCGCAAGCGACTTGTGGCGCTGTGGATAAAGTTTTTGCAACCCCGTACCGAGCACGCCAATCGTGCCCCCACCTGCCTGCAATGCGGCCCGATGAGCGGCACCGTCGATGCCCACGGCCAAGCCACTGGTAATGGTGAAACCGGCCTGCGCCAGGTAGCGGGAAAATGCCGCAGCGGTGTCGAGCGCCGGGGGTGAAGCACGCCTGCTGCCCACAATTGCCAGCTGTGGGCGCTCGAGCAAGGCGGGGTCGCCAGCGACGAAAAGCAGCGGAGGGGCATCATCGATTTCCGCCAAGAGTGGCGGGTAGCCAGGGCCGTCCCACATCAGCAAATGCTGGCCCGGGAGCTCTAGCCAGGCCATTGCGGCCAGTGCACCCTCACGTACTTCGGCACTGCGCCGGGCATCGATGGTGGCCTGTGGTATGCCCAATGCGCGCCACGCGCCGGCCGGTGCGCACAGTGCCGACGAGGCGCTGCCAAAGGCCTCCAGCAAGGTGTTAAAGCGACGCAATCCCGTTTCCGGCAGCCGGTGCAGGCGTAATCGCGCCTCCAGTTCGGCAGGCGGAAGAGGCGACGAATGGTAGGTCTGCATGGGGATCATCCTTGATCGAATTGGGGCCATCGACGTGGCACAAACTGTGGATAACTTTGTTGATAACGCTTTGACAACCTGTCCATCGAATGGGCTATAAGCGGCCCTTGAAAACCCTAGCCGAGCTTTGCCAGGTGCTGAAATCCCCGTTTCCCTTTATTATGTGTGCTCAGTTTTCAACCGAACGCACAGTGACTGCCTGACCTTATGGCCATCTTGAACATTCTCGAATTCCCGGACCCGCGCCTGCGCACCATCGCCAAGCCGGTGACGGTGTTCGACGACGCCCTGCGTCAGCTGATCGACGACATGTTTGAAACCATGTACGAAGCCCCTGGCATCGGCCTGGCCGCCACCCAGGTCAACGTGCACCAGCAGGTCGTGGTCATGGACCTCAGTGAAGACCGCAGCGAGCCGCGCGTCTTTATCAACCCCACGGTCGAAGAGCTGACCCATGACATGGGCCAGTACCAGGAAGGCTGCCTGTCGGTACCTGGCTTCTACGAGAACGTCGACCGCCCGCTGCGTGTGCGGGTCAAGGCCCAGGACCGCGACGGCAAGCCGTACGAACTGGAGTGCGAAGGCCTGCTGGCGGTGTGCGTACAGCATGAATTCGATCACCTCAACGGCAAGCTGTTCGTCGACTACCTGTCGCAGCTCAAGCGCGACCGGATCAAGAAGAAGCTGGAAAAGCAGCACCGCCAGCAAGCCTGATCCCCACCTTCCAGAAGGCTTGCTCCGGCAAGCCTTTTTCTTTTTTGAAGCGAGAACTCCATGCGCATCGTCTTTGCAGGCACTCCAGAGTTTGCCGCCGAACACCTCAGGGCCTTGCTCGACAGCCCCTACGAGATCGTGGCCGTCTACACCCAGCCCGACCGCCCGGCCGGCCGCGGCCAGAAGCTGATGCCGAGCGCGGTCAAGCAACTGGCTGTGGCCCATGACATCCCGGTGTTCCAGCCGCCGACCCTGCGCAACGCCGAAGCCCAGGCCGAACTGGCCGCGCTGAAGCCGGACCTGATGGTGGTGGTCGCCTATGGCCTGATCCTGCCGCAGGTGGTGCTGGATATCCCGCGCCTGGGCTGCATCAACAGCCATGCCTCCCTGCTGCCACGCTGGCGCGGTGCCGCACCGATCCAGCGCGCCGTGGAAGCCGGCGACGCCGAGAGCGGTGTGACCGTGATGCGTATGGAAGCGGGCCTGGACACCGGCCCGATGCTGCTCAAGGTGGTCACCCCGATCAGCGCCGAAGACACCGGCGGCAGCCTGCACGACCGCTTGGCCGAGATGGGCCCGCACGCAGTCGTCCAGGCCATCGCCGGCCTGGCCGATGGTTCGCTGCAAGGCGAAGTTCAGGACGATGCCCTGGCTACCTACGCGCACAAGCTGAACAAGGACGAAGCGCGCATCGACTGGAGCCGCCCGGCCGTCGAGCTGGAACGCCTGATCCGTGCCTTCAACCCGTGGCCGATTTGCCACAGCACCCTCGATGGCGAAAGCGTGAAAGTGCTGGCCGCCAACTTGTCCACAGCGACAGGCACCCCCGGCGAGATCCTCTCCGCCAGCAAGGACGGCCTGGTGGTCGCCTGCGGTGATCAGGCGCTGAGCCTGACCCGCCTGCAACTGCCCGGCGGCAAGCCGCTGAACTTCAGCGACCTGTTCAACAGCCGTCGCGAGAAATTCGCCAGCGGCAAGGTGCTGGGCCAATGAACCCACGCCTCGCCGCCGCCCGTGCCCTTGCCGCTGTGCTCAGTGGCAAGGCCTCGCTGAACAGCTCGCTGCCGGCGCAACTGGACAAGGTCGATGAACGCGACCGCGGCCTGACCCAGGACCTGGCGTTCGGCACCGCGCGCTGGCAGCCACGCCTCGACCTGCTGGCCGCGCAGCTGCTGCAGAAGCCGTTCAAGGCCGCCGATGCCGATGTGCAGGCGCTGCTGCTGGTCGGCCTGTACCAGCTGTTCTACAGCCGTATCCCGGCCCACGCGGCCATTGGCGAGACTGTCGGATGTGCCGACAAGCTGAAGAAGCCGTGGGCCAAGGGCCTGCTCAATGCCGTGCTGCGCCGTGCCCAACGCGAAGGCGAAGAGTTGCTGGCCGGCATGGAGCGCGACCCGGTGGTACGCACCGCCCACCCGCGCTGGCTGCAGAAGTCGCTCAAGGCCTTCTGGCCGGAGCAGTGGGAGGCCATCTGCGCCGCCAACAACGCCCACCCGCCGATGATCCTGCGGGTCAACCGCCGCCACCACAGCCGCGATGCCTACCTGGCACTGCTGGCCGAGGCAGGTGTTGGCGCCAGCGCCTGCCAGTACAGCCGTGACGGTATCGTGTTGGCCGAAGCCTGCGATGTGCGCGGCCTGCCAGGCTTTGCCGAAGGCTGGGTGAGCGTTCAGGACGAAGCCGCGCAACTGTCCGCCGACCTGCTGGAACTGGCCCCCGGCCAGCGCGTGCTCGACGCCTGCTGTGCACCGGGCGGCAAGACCTGCCACCTGCTGGAAGCCGAAGCCGGCCTGGCCCACGTGGTGGCCATCGACCTCGAAGCCAAGCGCCTGACCCGCGTGCGCGAGAACCTCGACCGCCTGCAACTGGACGCCGAGCTGATCGCCTGCGATGCCCGCGACACCGCCAGCTGGTGGGACGGCAAGCCGTTCCAGCGCATCCTGCTCGACGCACCATGCTCGGCCACCGGCGTGATCCGCCGTCACCCGGACATCAAGCTGACCCGTCAGGCCGACGACATCCCGGCCCTGGCCACGCTACAAGGCGAGCTGCTCGATGCCCTGTGGCCGACCCTGGAAGTGGGCGGCATGCTGCTGTACGCCACCTGCTCCAGCCTGCCGACCGAGAACACCGAAGTGATCGATGCCTTCCTCGCCCGCACCCCGGGCGCCCGTGAGCTGGACCTGGCCACCGAAGCCGGCCTGCGCCAGCCCCACGGCCGCCAGTTGCTGGCCCAGGAAGGCGGCCACGACGGTTTCTACTATGCCAAGCTGATCAAGATCGCCGCTTCGCGCGGATAAGAACAAAAGGTAGGGAGTAGCGGATGAAGATCATCATCCTCGGCGCAGGGCAGGTAGGCGGTACGCTGGCGGAGCACCTGGCCAGCGAAGCCAACGACATCACCGTGGTCGACACTGACGGCGACCGCCTGCGCGACCTGGGCGACCGCCTGGACATCCGCACCGTGCAAGGCCGCGGCTCGCTGCCTACGGTGCTGCGCCAGGCCGGTGCCGACGACGCCGACATGCTGGTGGCGGTAACCAACAGTGACGAGACTAACATGGTCGCCTGCCAGGTGGCCTATTCGCTGTTCCACACGCCGACCAAGATCGCCCGGGTGCGCGAGTCGGCCTACCTGACCCGCGAAGAGCTGTTCGACAACGACCATATCCCGGTCGACGTGCTGATCAGCCCCGAGCAGGTAGTGACCAACTACATCAAGCGCCTGATCGAGCACCCAGGCTCGCTGCAGGTAATCGACTTCGCCGAAGGCAAGGCCCAGCTGGTGGCAGTGAAGGCGTACTACGGTGGCCCGCTGGTAGGCCAGCAACTGCGCCAGATCCGCGCGCACATGCCCAACGTCGACACCCGCGTGGCGGCCATCTTCCGCCGCGACCGCCCGATCACCCCGCGGGGCGACACGGTGATCGAAGCCGACGACGAAGTGTTCTTCATCGCCGCGAAGAAGGACATCCGCGCGGTGATGGGTGAGCTGCGCCGTATCGACGAAACCAACAAGCGTGTGGTCATCGCCGGTGGCGGGCAGATCGGCGAACGCCTGGCCGAGGCTATCGAAAGCCGCTACCAGGTGAAGATCATCGAGATGAGTCCGGCCCGTTGCCGACACCTTTCCGACACCCTGGAAAGCACCGTGGTGCTGCAGGGCAGCGCCTCGGACAAGGACCTGATGCTGGAGGAGAACATCGCCGACGCCGACATCTTCCTGGCCCTGACCAACGACGACGAGGCCAACATCATGTCGTCGCTGCTGGCCAAGCGCCTGGGTGCGCGCAAGGTGATGACCATCATCAACAACCCGGCCTATGTCGACCTGGTGCAGGGTGGCGACATCGACATCGCCATCAGCCCGCAGCTGGCCACCATCGGCACCCTGCTGGCGCACGTGCGCCGGGGCGACATCGTCAGCGTGCACTCGCTGCGCCGTGGCGCTGCCGAAGCTATCGAAGCGGTGGCGCACGGGGATTCGAAGTCGAGCAAGGTGGTCGGCAAGGCGATCGAAGACATCGCCCTGCCGCCGGGCACTACCATCGGCGCGATCATTCGTGACGAAGAGGTGATGATTGCCCACGACGACACCATGATCGAATCGGGCGACCATGTGATCCTGTTCGTTGTGGATAAAAAGCATATTCGGGATGTGGAGAAGCTGTTCCACGTCGGCTTGAGTTTCTTCTAGGAGCACAGGGCATGCGCGAATCGCTGGAGAAGATGCTGGCCAAGGGTGTGGATAACCCGTTGTTGAGGTTCGGCCTGGGCAAGGCCTGGCTGGACGAAGGCAATGGCGCTGAAGCGGCGGTGCATCTGGCACGGTGCGTGGAACAGGACCCGAAGTACTCGGCGGCGTGGAAGCTGCTGGGCAAGGCGCATCAGCTGCAGGGTGACCTGGCGGCGGCGCGCAAGGCCTGGGAGGAGGGGATCATGGCGGCGCAGGCCCATGGGGACAAGCAGGCCGAGAAAGAGATGACCGTGTTTCTGAAGAAACTGAACAAGGTCTGAAATCGCCGGGGCTGCTTTGCAGCCCATCGCGACACAAGGCCGCTCCTACAGGAGACCGCGATCCCTTGTAGGAGCGGCCTTGTGTCGCGAAAGGGGCGCGAAGCGCCCCCAGAAATATCAGTACCAGCGCGCCTCGCCAGCCGGGCGCTTCTTGAAGCGCTTCATGCTCCACATGTACTGGCTCGGGTACTCGCGCACATAGCGCTCGACTACCTTGCTCATCGCCGCTGCCGACACGGTCACGTCGGTGCTGTACATCTCTTCTGGCGCCGCCTCCAGGAACACCTTGAAGCCCGAGCCATCCGGCAGCCGCAGGGCATGCAGGAACACCCCCACCGCCTTGCCCCCGGCCAGCATGTTCGGCACGAACTTGCTGGTCAGCGCCTGGGTACCCAGGAACGGCACGAACACCCCCGCCGACTCTGCCGGCTCCGGGTCGGCAGGAATACCCACCTGGCCACCACGGCGCACTTCCTTGATCACGCTGAGGATGCCTTCCTTGGTCGAAGGCGCGACGCGGTTGCCCATCTGCACCCGCTGCTCGCGCAGCAGGTCATCCACCGCCTTCAGCTTCGGCGGGCGGTAGAAGATGATCGGTTTGCACTGGTTGCAGTAGAAGTGGTTCAGCACTTCCCAGTTGCCCAGGTGGCTGGTGATGCCGACCACGCCCTTGCCCGAGGCCAGGGCCTGCTCCAGCACTTCCAGGCCGTGCACTTCCTTGACCAGCTCCAGCGAGCGCTGCGGCGGCCAGATCCAGGCACAGGCACTTTCGACGAAGGATTTACCGATATCCTTCAACGCGCGGCCAACAAGCTGCTCGCGCTCGGCCGGGTCCATCTCCGGGAAGCACTTGGCCAGGTTGATGCGCACGACATTGCGCGAGCCGTTGGGGATCTTCCACATCAGCCAGCCGATACCGGCGCCGACGCGCTGCACAGCGCCCCAGGGCAGCTTGGCAAACAGACGCAGCACCCCGACCATCAGGGCGCCCTTGAACTTTTCCACAGGCGAATTCCTTATTTCAGCAAGGCGCGCATTGTAACCCCTCAGCGCAACAAGGCGGCGTAGCGATCGCAATCGGTGGTGTGGTCCATGACCATGCCGGTGGCCTGCATGAAGGCATAGCAGATGGTCGGGCCAACAAACGTGAAGCCGGCTTTCTGCAGGGCTTTGCTCATCGCCTTGGCTTCATCGGTAACCGCTGGCACCTCGCTGCGGCCCGTGAAGTGATTGATCTTCGGCGCACCACCAACGAATGACCAGAGCCAGTCGGCGGGGTTGTCCACAGCCAGCCAGGCCTGGGCATTGCGCCTGGCAGCCTTGAGCTTGAGGCGGTTGCGGATGATGCCGGCATCCTGCATCAGCTCCTCGATGCGTTCGTCGCTCATGACGGCGAGTTTCACCGGATCGAAGCCGTGCATCACCTCGCGATAACGCTCGCGTTTACGCAATACGGTGATCCACGAAAGCCCCGCCTGGAACCCTTCGAGCAAAAGCATCTCGAACAGCAACGCCGGGTCACGCTGGGGCGTTCCCCATTCCTGGTCATGGTAGGCCTGGTACAACGGATCGTCGGTACACCAAAAGCAGCGTGGCATAAGGCTCCAATGAGTAGAGGGCGAGGCGAATCAGGTTATACTCCCGCTCTTTACATCCGCATCCCCAGATACAGGTGAATTTCGTGAGCCAGCCTACGCCAGCCGTGCGTACCTTCCAAGACCTGATCCTCGCCCTGCAGAACTACTGGGCCGAGCAAGGTTGTGTGGTGCTTCAGCCCTACGATATGGAAGTAGGCGCCGGCACTTTCCACACCGCTACATTCCTGCGCGCCGTGGGTCCAGAAACTTGGAACGCCGCCTATGTGCAGCCTAGCCGTCGCCCTGCCGACGGGCGGTATGGCGAAAACCCCAACCGCCTGCAGCACTACTACCAGTTCCAGGTGGTACTGAAGCCCAACCCGGCCAACTTCCAGGAGCTGTACCTCGGCTCGCTGAAAGCCATCGGCCTGGACCCGCTGGTCCACGACATTCGCTTCGTCGAAGACAACTGGGAATCGCCGACCCTCGGCGCCTGGGGCCTGGGCTGGGAAATCTGGCTCAACGGCATGGAAGTCACCCAGTTCACCTACTTCCAGCAGGTAGGCGGTATCGAGTGCTACCCGGTCACCGGTGAAATCACCTACGGCCTGGAGCGCCTGGCCATGTACATCCAGGGCGTCGACTCGGTGTACGACCTGGTGTGGGCCGACGGCCCGTTCGGCAAGGTCACCTACGGCGACGTGTTCCACCAGAACGAGGTGGAGCAGTCGACCTACAACTTCGAGCACGCCAACGTCGAGAAGCTATTCGAGCTGTTCGACTTCTACGAAAGCGAAGCCAACCGCCTGATCAAGCTGGACCTGCCGCTGCCGACCTATGAAATGGTCCTGAAGGCCTCGCACACCTTCAACCTGCTGGACGCCCGCCGCGCCATCTCGGTAACCGAGCGCCAGCGCTACATCCTGCGTGTACGTACCCTGGCCCGGGACGTGGCGCAAAGCTATCTGCAAGCCCGCGCACGCCTGGGCTTCCCGATGGCCACCCCTGAACTGCGTGACGAAGTGTTGGCTAAGCTGGAGGCTGCACAATGAGTGCTCAAGATTTCCTGGTAGAACTGGGCACCGAAGAGCTGCCACCGAAGGCCCTCGCCAGCCTCGGCGAAGCCTTCCTGGCTGGTATCGAGAAAGGCCTGCAGGCCGCTGGCCTGAACTACACCGGCAAGCAGGTTTACGCCGCGCCGCGTCGCCTGGCCGTGCTGATCCGCCAGCTGGACGTGCAGCAGCCTGACCGCAGCATCAATATCGACGGCCCGCCCCTGCAGGCTGCTTTCAAAGACGGCGAGCCGACCCAGGCTGCCTTGGGCTTTGCCAAGAAATGCGGTGTGGATCTGTCGGAAATCGACCAGACCGGCGCCAAGCTGCGCTTCTCCCAGCACATCCCGGGCAAGGCCACCGCTGGCCTGTTGCCGACCATCGTCGAAGATTCGCTCAACGACCTGCCGATCCCCAAGCGCATGCGCTGGGCGGCCAGCCGTGAAGAGTTCGTGCGCCCGACCCAATGGCTGGTGATGCTGCTGGGCGACCAGGTGGTCGACTGCACCATCCTGTCGCAGAAGGCCGGCCGTGAATCCCGTGGCCATCGCTTCCACCACCCGGAAAACGTGGTCATCACCACCCCGGCCAACTACGTCGAAGACCTGCGCAAAGCCTACGTGCTGGCCGACTTCGCCGAGCGCCGCGAGCTGATCAGCAAGCGTACCGCCGAACTGGCCATGCAGCAGGAAGGCAGCGCCATCGTGCCGCCGGCACTGCTGGACGAAGTGACCGCCCTGGTCGAGTGGCCAGTGCCGCTGGTGTGCTCGTTCGAGGAGCGTTTCCTCGAAGTGCCACAGGAAGCCCTGATCACCACCATGCAGGACAACCAGAAGTACTTCTGCCTGCTGGACAGCGAAGGCAAGCTGCTGCCGCGCTTCATCACCGTGGCCAACGTCGAGAGCCGCGACCCGAAGCAGATCGTGCAAGGCAACGAGAAGGTCGTGCGCCCACGCCTGACCGATGCCGAGTTCTTCTTCAAGCAGGACAAGAAGCAGCCGCTGGAAACCTTCAACGAGCGCCTGAAGAACGTGGTGTTCCAGGCTCAGCTGGGCACTGTCTACGACAAGGCCGAGCGCGTTTCCAGACTGGCTGCGTTCATCGCCCCGCTGATCGGCGGCGACGCCCAGCGCGCCGGCCGTGCCGGCCTGCTGTCGAAGTGCGACCTGGCCACCGAGATGGTCGGCGAGTTCCCTGAAATGCAGGGTGTGGCCGGTTACTACTACGCGCTCAACGACGGTGAGCCGGAAGACGTGGCCCTGGCCCTGAACGAGCAGTACATGCCGCGCGGTGCTGGCGCCGAGCTGCCGCAGACCCTCACCGGTGCTGCCGTGGCCATCGCCGACAAGCTCGACACCC
Organism: Pseudomonas sp. B8(2017); assembly: GCF_002113575.1. NCBI lineage: Bacteria > Pseudomonadati > Pseudomonadota > Gammaproteobacteria > Pseudomonadales > Pseudomonadaceae > Pseudomonas > Pseudomonas sp. B8(2017). The sequence continues at coordinate 103,741 of NZ_NEIO01000015.1, forward strand.
TGGTCGGCATTTTCGGCATCGGCATGCTGCCTACCGGCAGCAAGGACCCGTACGCCCTGCGCCGTGCCGCCCTGGGCGTGCTGCGTATCCTGATCGAGAAGCAGCTGGACCTGGACCTGACCGGTGCGGTCGAGTTCGCGGTCAAGCAGTTCGGCGCCAAGGTCAAGGCCGCCGGCCTGGCCGAACAGGTGCTGGAGTTCATCTTCGACCGACTGCGTGCGCGTTACGAAGACGAAGGCATCGACGTGGCCACCTACCTGTCGGTACGTGCCCTGCAGCCAGGTTCTGCCCTGGACTTCGACCAACGCGTACAGGCTGTACAAGCCTTCCGCAAGCTGCCGGAAGCCGAGGCCCTGGCCGCGGTGAACAAGCGCGTGTCGAACCTGCTGAGCAAGGCCGAAGGCGCCATCGCCGATCACGTCGAGCCGAAGTACTTCGACAACGCCAACGAGTTCTCCCTGTACTCGGCCATCCAGCAGGCCGACCAGGCCGTGCAACCGATGGCTGCTGCACGCCAGTACAGCGAATCGCTGGCCCGCCTGGCGGCGCTGCGTGACCCGGTCGACGCCTTCTTCGAGGCGGTGATGGTCAACGCCGAGGATGCCAAGGTACGCGCCAACCGTTATGCCCTGCTCAGCCGCCTGCGCGGCCTGTTCCTGGGCGTGGCCGACATTTCGCTGCTGGGGTAAGCCTTGAAACTGCTGATTCTCGACCGTGACGGAGTAATCAACTACGACTCCGACGCCTACATCAAGACGCTGGACGAGTGGGTGCCGATCCCTGGCTCGGTCGAAGCGATCGCGCAGTTGAGCAAGGCGGGCTGGACGGTGGCCGTGGCCACCAACCAGTCCGGCATTGCCCGTGGCTACTATGCGCTGGCAACCCTCGAGGCCATGCACGCGCGCCTGCGCGCGCTGGTGGCCGAGCAGGGCGGCGAGGTGGGTCACATCGTGTATTGCCCGCACGGGCCGGACGAAGGCTGCGATTGCCGCAAGCCCAAGCCTGGCATGCTGCGGGCGATCGCCGAGCATTACCAGGTCGGCCTGGAAGGCGTCTGGTTCGTTGGCGACAGCAAAGGTGACCTGGAGGCCGCCCTGGCCGTCGGTGCACAACCCGTGCTGGTGAAAACCGGCAAGGGCGAGCGGACCCTGGAAAAAGGCGTCCCGGAAACTACACTGATTTTCGACGATCTGGCAGCTATCGCCAGAGAACTAATTTAAACAGTGCGCCTTCGGGCGCATTTTTCTCAGGCGGGCATGCCCCGCAATGGTACAAGCCACTATGTCGATCCTGCAGGCGATCAGAATCTTTCTTTTTTACCTGCTGCTGGGCACCAGTTCGCTGCTGTGGTGCTCGCTGAGCTTCTTCGTCGCGCCGTTCCTGTCGTTCCCCAAGCGCTACAAGTTCATCAACGTGTACTGGTGCCGTTGCGCGTTGTTCCTGGTGCGCACCATCCTGGGTATCGACTACAAGATCACTGGCGCCGAGAACGTGCCTGATGAGCCTTGCGTGATCCTGTCCAACCACCAGAGCACCTGGGAAACCTTCTTCCTTTCCCAGTATTTCTCGCCGCTGAGCCAGGTGCTCAAGCGCGAGTTGCTGTACGTGCCGTTCTTCGGTTGGGCCATGGCCATGCTGCGGCCGATCGCGATCAACCGCGATAACCCCAAGGAAGCCCTGCGCCAGGTAGCCAGCAAGGGTGACGAGCTGCTCAAGCAGAAGACCTGGGTGCTGATCTTCCCGGAAGGCACCCGCGTGCCATTCGGCACCATGGGCAAGTTCTCCCGTGGCGGTACCGCGCTGGCAGTGAATGCCGGGCTGCCGGTGCTGCCGATTGCCCATAATGCCGGCAAGTTCTGGCCGAAGACCGGTTGGGGCAAACGCGCCGGCACCATCGAGGTGGTGATTGGCGAACCGATGTACGCCAACGGCACCGGGCCACGGGCCATCGCCGAGCTCAACGACCGCGCCGCGGCGTGGAACGAAGCGACCCAGCGGGCCATGGGTTCGCTGCCGCCAGCAGAGGAAAAACCCCAGGAACAGATGGCCTGACCATCTGTGGATAACTTGTGAACTGTTTTTGGATTAAAAGCCTGAAGTGATAGCTAAGTGTTTGAATTAGCTGTTTATTTCTGTGTATGACATTTTTCTGAAAATCGTGCATAAGTTTTTTTGGGGCATAAGAAAACCGGCTTTTACAGCCGGTTTTTTTATGGGTTCGGAAGCAGGATTGCACCATCTGTGGGAGAAGACTGTGGGAGCGGCCTTGCGTCGCGAAAGGGCCGCAAGGCGGCCCCAGCAATTCATGCATCACAGCTGAAATCCTGGGGCTGCTGCGCAGCCCAATCGCGACACAAGGCCGCTCCCACAACAAGCGCGTCAGCGCCTGAGCATTTGGTGCAGGCCTTGAGCTGTCAGATCTTGTCGATATCCACATCCTTGGTTTCTTTCAGGCAGAAGATCCCCACCACCAGGCTGACCCCGGTCACCAGCACCGGGTACCACAGCCCGTAGAAGATATCCCCGGTATACACCACCAGCGCGAACGACACCGTTGGCAGGAAGCCACCGAACCAGCCGTTGCCGATATGGTAGGGCAGCGACATCGAGGTGTAGCGGATGCGGGTCGGGAACAGCTCGACCATCACCGCCGCCAGCGGGCCATAGGTCATGGTCGCGATCAGGATCATCGCCACGATCAGCACCACCACCATCACCTGGTTGACCTGCCCAGGGTCGGCCTTGGCCGGGTAGCCGGCCTGTTCCACCGCCGCACGCATGGCCGCTTCGTCGAAGCCGTTGATGGTCTTGTCACCGATGTTGACCACCACATCGCTGCCGGCCACATCCACCGAGCTGTACGGTAGGCCCTGCTTGACCAGGAAGGTCTTGACCTTGTCGCACGGGCTGTCGAAACGCGCCTTGCCCACCGGGTCGAACTGGAAGGTGCAGCCTTGCGGGTCGGCAGTGACAACGATCGGCGCCTGGCGGCTGGCCGCATCGATCTGTGGGTTGGCGTAGTGGCTCAGCGCCTTGAACAGCGGGAAGTACAGCACCGTAGCCAGGAGCAGGCCGAGCATCAGGATCGGCTTGCGGCCAATACGGTCGGACAACCAGCCGAACAACACGAAGAACGGCGCACCAATGACCACGCTGATGATCAGCAGGGTATTGGCCTGGGCCGGGTCCATCTTCAGCATCTGGGTCATGAAGAACAGCACGTAGAACTGCGCCGTGTAGAAGGTCACAGCCTGCCCGGCGTTGATGCTGAAAAGGGCGGTGAGCACCACTTTAAGGTTCGGCCAGGAGGTGAACGACTCACGGATCGGCGACTTGCTGACCTTGCCCTGGGCCTTCATTTTCACGAAGGCCGGCGACTCGTGCATGCTCATGCGGATCCAGGTGGAAATCGCCAGCAGCACGATCGACAGCAGGAACGGCAGGCGCCAACCCCAGGTTTCGAACTGGTCGCCACTGATATAGCGGCTGCCCAGCACGACCACCAGTGACAACAACAGGCCAAGGGTGGCGGTGGACTGGATGAAACCCGTGTGGAAACCGCGCTTGCCGGGCGGCGCATGCTCGGCCACATAGGTTGCCGCACCGCCGTATTCACCACCCAGCGCCAGCCCCTGCAGCATGCGCAGCACCACCAGGATGATCGGTGCCGCGATGCCGATGCTGGCGTAGGTGGGCAACAACCCCACCGCGAAGGTGGACAGGCCCATCAGCACGATGGTAACCAGGAAGGTGTACTTGCGCCCGATCATGTCGCCCAGCCGGCCGAACACAAGCGCGCCGAATGGCCGCACCAGGAAGCCGGCGGCAAAGGCCATCAGGGCGAAGATGAAGGCGGTGGTATCGTTCACGCCAGCGAAGAACTGCTTGCTGATGACCGCTGCCAGCGCACCATAGAGAAAAAAGTCATACCACTCGAAAACTGTCCCGAGGGATGACGCGAAAATGATCTTGCGTTCTTCACGACGGCTGGAGCTGCTGGCCGCCGCACCCTGCTCTTGGATGTAATCCGACATCGTTGCTGTCCTCGGCCCGCAGGCCACAGTGATTATTCTTGTTGTTCCACTGTCGGCAGCTTCTGACCGCCAGCTGCCGGTACTGCACGCACCCGGGGTCAGGGCGTCGGTATCGCGTCTTCGTTCAGATAGGTCTGGGTGGCAGCTCCTTTGAGGATCAGTTGCGCCGCCTTCTCGGCGATCATCAGGGTGGGTGAACAAGTATTGCCGGAGGTGATCTGCGGCATGATCGAGGCGTCCGCCACGCGCAGGCCGGGGATGCCGTGTACGCGCAACTGGTTATCCACAACGTCCAGTTCGCCATTGCCCATGCGGCAGGTGCCTACCGGGTGGAAGATGGTGGTGCCGATCTTGCCGGCGGCTTCGAACAGCTCTTCTTCGGTTTGCAGGGCTGGGCCCGGCAGGTATTCCTTTGGGTCGAACGCAGCGAGGGCAGGGGCCTGGACGATTCGCCGGGTAAGGCGAATTGAATCGGCGGCGACGCGCAGGTCCTGGGGGTCGCTGAGGTAGTTGGGGTCGATCAGCGGTGTGCTGTTCATGTCGCTGCTGCGGATATCGATACGCCCGCGGCTGGCCGGGCGCAGGTTGCACACCGAGGCGGTAAAGGCCGGGAACCTGTGCAGTGGCTCGCCAAAGCGCTCAAGTGACAGCGGCTGCACGTGGTACTGCAGGTTGGCGGTGGCCTGCTCCGGGCTCGAACGCACGAACGCGCCCAGTTGGCTCGGCGCCATGGCCAGCGGGCCACTGCGGTCATAGAGGTAGCGCAGGCCCATGCCCATCTTGCCCCACAGGCTGTTGGCCATCTGGTTCAGGGTACGGGTATTGCGGATCTGGTAGATCAGGCGCAGTTGCAGGTGATCCTGCAGGTTGCCGCCAACACCGGGCATGTCGTGACGCACGCCAATGCCCAGGCTTTCCAGTAACTGCCGCGGGCCGATGCCGGAGCGCTGCAGGATACCGGGAGAGCCTACAGCGCCCGCACAGAGGATGATCTCGCGACGTGCCGCAAACTCGTGCCAGGCACCCTGCCAGAACGCCTTTGCCGCCCGTGCACGGGTGTTGTTGAGCAGCACCTGGTCAACCTGAACGCCGGTCAGCACGGTGAGGTTGGGGCGATCCTTGATCGGTCGCAGGAAAGCCTTGGAAGCGTTCCAGCGCACACCGCTGCGCTGGTTGACCTGGAAATATCCACAGCCCTGGTTGTCGCCGGTATTGAAGTCATCGACCTTGCCGATGCCGCTTTGCTCGGCGGCATCACGGAAGGCATCGAGGATCGGCCAGCTATAGCGCTGGCGCTCGACCCGCCATTCGCCATCACCACCGTGGTGCTCGCTGGCGCCGGCAAAATGGCTTTCGCTGGCCTTGAACAGCGGCAGTACGTCCTTCCAGGCCCAGCCGTCGTTGCCTTGCTCGGCCCAACGGTCGTAGTCGGCGGCCTGGCCGCGCATGTAGATCATGCCATTGATCGAGGAGCAGCCACCCAGCACCTTGCCGCGTGGATAACCCAGCGCACGACCGCCCAGGCCGGGCTGCGCCTCGGTCTTGAAGCACCAATCGGTGCGCGGGTTGCCGATGCAATAGAGGTAACCGACGGGGATATGGATCCAGGGATAGTTATCGCGCCCACCCGCTTCCAGCAGCAGCACTCGGCAGGAAGGGTCGGCGGACAAACGATTGGCCAACAGGCAACCGGCGGGACCGGCCCCTACGACCACGTAGTCGAAGACAGAATCGGCTGATGGCATGTGCAACCTCGGGCCTGATTATTATTCTTGTCCCGATCCATCTTAGTGAGTAATTTCGTGGAGGAAACACGAGATTTCGCGCAGCCGCTGTGCGTTTTAGCACAGTGGTAAGTCTGTACTGGCCTCTTCGCGGGCACGCCCGCTCCCACAAGGTAACGCGATCCCTGTGGGAGCGGGCGTGCCCGCGAAGAGGCCGGAACGAACTGCCAAAAAGGATCAGCATGTTCGACTGGAACGATCTGCGGTTTTTCCTCGAGTTGCAGCGCAGCGGCCGCCTGCTTACCGCCGCCAAGCGCCTCAACACCACCCACAGTACCGTGGCCCGGCACATCGAGAGCATCGAGCAAAGCCTGGGTACTGCGCTGTTCGTGCAGCATGCCCAGGGCTATGAACTGACCCCCTCGGGCCAGGCCCTGCTCAAGCACGCCGAAGCCATGGAAAACGTCGCCCTGCTGGCGCAGGAAGAAATCACCCAGGCCATCACGCCGCTGGGCAAGATTCGCCTGGGGGTGACCGAAGGCATCGGCATCATGTTCTTCACCCCGCGCATGAATGCGCTGTTCGACCGCTACCCCGGCCTGGAAGTGGAGCTGGTGGCGGTACCGCGCTTCGTCAGCATCCTCAACCGCGAGGCAGAGATCAGCATCCACCTGGAACGGCCCAACGCCGACCTGCTGATCACCCGCAAACTCACCGACTATCGCCTGGCCCTGTACGCCAGCCAGGACTACCTGGATCGCGCGCCCCCGCTGCGCAACCGCGAGGACCTGGCCCGGCACAGCTGGATCGGCTACGTCGACGACTTGCTGTTCAGCCAGGAACTGCTGTTTCTCAACAGCTTCTGCCGGGCCCCCAACGTGGTGTTTCGCAGCACCAGCGTGATCGCCCAGCAAACCGCCGCCCGCGCCGGGTTGGGCATCGCCGTACTGCCCAACTACATGGCCCGCCACGACCCGACACTAGTGCGCGTGCTGCCTGGCGAAACCATCCAGCGCAGCTACTGGATCTGTACCCGCCGCGAACTGCACAAGTCGGTGCGCCTGCGGGTAGTTTGGGACTACCTGCTGGCGCTGTGCGCGGCAGAACAGAGCGAGCTGCTAGCCCAGTAGCGCCTTGCCGGCCAGCAGTAGGGCCGCAGCCCAACCGGCCACGGCAAACATCTGCTGCAAGCGCGGCCCGGCCAGCCTGGCCGCCAATGGCCGCGCCAGCAGCAGGCCGAGCACCGCACCGACGGCGAACGGGGCGCCAACCTGCCAGTGCATGACCCCTGCCAGGCTGGCGCTGACCACACTGCCGGTGGACACCAGCGCGATCACCGCCAGCGAGGTGGAGACGATGCTGGCCATGCGCAGGTTGGTGTAGCGGTTAAGGGCCGGGATGATGACAAAGCCACCGCCCACGCCGAGCAGGCCGGATAGCAGCCCTGACAATGCACCGGTGAAGGCCAAGGCGCGCGCGCAGGGCAGGGTCCAGCGCAAACGGCCGTGCAGCGGGTTCAGCACGCAGGGTTCGATGTAGCGATGGGCATCATTGGCTTCGCCGCGCAGTTCCTTGGCCGCCTTGCGCCAGATGCGCAGGCAGGCATAAACCAGCACCCCGGCGAACACCAACTGCAGTGGCGTGTTCGGCAAGCGGTGCGCCAGCATCAGCCCGAACGGCGCCGCTGCCACACCGATCAATGCGATGAACAGCGCCGCCCGGTAGCGCACCAGGCCCTGACGCAAGCCCAGCACAGCACCCACCGCCGCCGCCATGCCTACGGCCAGCAGGCCGACCGGTGCCGCCTCGACCATCGACAGCCCCAGGCCGAACACCAGCAAAGGCACTGCGAGAATGCCACCGCCGGCACCGGTCAACGCCAGCACGGCACCGATGATCGCGCCCAGGCCCGCTCCCAGTATTTGATGTTCGATCACCGCCGGCCCTCGGCTACCAACGGCTGTGGCCGTGCCAGCCACTCGCGGCCCTTGAGCATGCCTTTCCAGTACAAGGGTGGCAGCACCTGCGCCTTGAGCAACCAGGCCAGACGTGTCGGCTTGCGGCCATCCAGCAACCAGTTGGGGAAGCTTGGAGCCAGCTTGCCGCCATAGGTGAACTCGGCAAGGACGATCTTGCCGCGCTCGACGGTGAGCGGGCACGAGCCATAACCATCGTACTGGGCCAGGGTAGGCAACCTGCCCAGGGCCACCAACACGTTGTTGGCCACGACCGGGGCCTGCTTGCGTGCAGCGGCGGCGGTCTTGGCATTGCTGGTGTTGGTCACGTCCCCAAGGGCATGGACGTTGGTGAAGTGGCGATGGCGCAGGGTGTGCGGGTCGACATCGACCCAACCGGCACTGTCGGCCAACGGGCTTTCACGAATGAAGTCCGGTGCCACCTGCGGCGGTACCACGTGCAGCATGTCGAAGGCCTCGATTCGGGTTTCGCTGCTGCCATCGGCCAAGGTGCGCACGAAGGTGGCGCGCTTGTTCGGGCCGTCCACGGCGACCAGGCAGTGGGAAAAATTGAGGTCCACGGCGTACTTGTCGATGTACTTCATCAGTGCGGGAACGTAGTCCGCCACTCCGAACAAGACTGCGCCGGCATTGAAGAAGCTGGCTTTCACAGCCCCCAGGTGACCGTGCCGCAGCCAGTGGTCGCAAGACAGGTACAGCGCCTTCTGCGGCGCGCCTGCGCATTTGATCGGCATGGGCGGCTGGCAAAACAGGGCTCGGCCTCGCTTGAGCTTCTGTACCAGTTCCCAGGTGTAGGGCGCCAGGTCGTAGCGGTAGTTGGAGGTGACGCCGTTGCGGCCCAAGGTCTCGCTGAGGCCATCAATGGCCGCCCAATCCAGCTTGAGGCCGGGGCAGACCACCAACTGTTCATAACTGATGGCGCGGCCGCCTTCTAGGAGGACCAGTTGGCCCAGCGGGTCGAACCCCTGCACACGTGCCTTTATCCAGCGCACGCCGCGCGGAATGGTCGAGGCCATGGTGCGGGCAGTGCTTGGCGCCTTGAACACACCGGCACCGACCATGGTCCAGCCGGGCTGGTAGTAATGCACTTCGGCGGGGTCGATCAAGGTCACATCCAGCGACGGGTCACGGCTGATCAGGCTGGAAGCGGTGGCGATTCCGGCAGCGCCGGCACCGACGATGACCACTTTGTGGTGGTCGGTATTGGCAGGGGACAACAAGGCAGGCATGGCGGTAAATCCTGTAAATCTGGTTATGGGGCAGGGCAGTCACAGCTTGTTCAGCGGAATCTTCAGGTAGCTCACACCGTTATCTTCCGGCGCGGGGAACTGGCCGCTGCGCATGTTCACCTGCACCGAAGGCAGGATCAGCACGGGCATGTCGAGGGTCTTGTCGCGGGCTTCACGCATGGCGACGAAGCTGTCCTCATCGATGCCCTGGTGGATATGAATATTGTTGGCGCGCTGCTCGGCCACGGTGGTGACGTACTGCATGTCACGGCCACCTGGCAGGTAGTCGTGGCACATGAACAGCCGGGTCTGGTCGGGGAAGGCCAGCAGGCGACGGATCGAGCGGTACAGGGTGCGGGCATCGGCCCCAGGGAAGTCGCAACGGGCGGTACCGTAGTCGGGCATGAACAAGGTGTCGCCGACGAACACCGCAGTCTCGCCGGCGTCCTCGATCATGAAGCTCATGCACGCAGGCGTGTGCCCCGGGGTGTGCAACGCGCGGGCATGCAGGTTGCCAATGCGGAAACCTTCCTCGTCCTCGAACAACACATCGAACTGGCTGCCATCGCGGGCGAAGCCAGGCTCGGCGTTGAACAGGGCACCGAAGACTTTCTGTACCTGGGTGATGTGTGCGCCGATGGCGGTATGGCCGCCAAGCTTTTCCTTCAAATAGGCCGCCGCCGAAAGGTGGTCGGCATGCACATGGGTTTCCAGCACCCACTGCACGTCAGCTCCCAACTCCTTCACCCGGTCAATCAACTGGTCCGCAGAAGCAGTGCAGGTACACCCCGACTTGGGGTCATAGTCCAGGACACTGTCGATCAACGCACACTTGCGCGTTTCGCCGTCCATGACCAGGTAGCTGATGGTCGAGGTCGCCTTGTCGAAAAAGGCGTCCACGTGCAGGTTGTTGCCGATGATCATCGCGTTCTCCAATTTATCCGCCCAGCCTTGTACAGGCGTAGGCAGTGCCAGGAGGTTTATCAAGATGCATGCCAGGCATTTTCCTGCGCTTGGGCCAATGAAACCGGCCCGTTGCTGACAATCGCCGACGACAGTGGCAGCGCAGATGGCAGTCGACTGTCAGCCAATGGCAGTGTTTGGCAGTCCTTGTTACCCTGCGCCGGTCATCCAATCGGTGCCGTCATGCCTGAAGCCCATCCCCTCATCCTAGCTTTGGTTTCCTATCTTGAGCACGATGCCCTGCCAACCATCGTGCTGGATACCGACTACAACATCCTGGCGGCCAACGCTGCCTATCGCCGCCAGTTCGGTCGCCATGAGCAGGCGCCGCTGGGCGAGAAATGCCACAAGGTCTCGCACCACTACGCCGTGCCTTGCGACCAGGCCGGCGAGCATTGCCCGATGCGCAAGGCGTGGCAAAGCAAGGTTCCGGAGCGGGTGTTGCACATTCATCACACGCCACGCGGCCCCGAGCATGTGGATGTCGAGCTGCGGCCGATCTTGGATGAACAGGGCAGGGTGGTGGCCTTTGTCGAACGCCTGACCAGCATCACCCTCGCGTCGGCGCAGCCTCAGGAACAAGGCCTGGTCGGCCGGGCGCCAGCGTTCAAGGCGGCCCTGGCCAGCCTGCAACGTGCGGCGCCGGCGCAGATCCCGGTATTGCTGCAGGGTGAGTCGGGTACCGGCAAGGAACTGTTCGCCCGTGCGGTGCACATGGGCAGCCCCAGGGCCAACGGCCCATTGGTGGTGGTCGACTGTACCGGCCTGACCGAGTCGTTGTTCGAGAGCGAGTTGTTCGGCTACGAGAAAGGCGCGTTCACTGGCGCCAACCAGCGCAAGATCGGCCTGGCTGAAGCGGCGCATGGCGGCACCCTGTTCCTCGATGAAATTGGCGAAGTACCGCTGGCGATGCAGGTGAAGCTGCTGCGCCTGATCGAGTCCGGCAGTTTCCGCCCGGTGGGTAGCCTGCGCACGGTGCATTCGGATTTTCGCCTGGTGTCGGCAACCCATAAGCCGCTCAGGCAAATGGTCGCGGACGGCAGCTTCCGCGAAGACCTGTACTACCGCATCAGCGGCTTCCCGATCCGTCTGCCGGCGTTGCGCGAACGGGTAGAAGACCTGCCCTTGCTCGCCCAGAGCCTGCTGCAGCGCATGGCTGGCAAACCGACGCCCAGGCTGAGCGACGAAGCTTTGCAGCAGCTTGGGCTGCATCCATTCCCGGGCAACATTCGCGAACTGCGCAACATTCTGGAAAGGGCGCGCTTGTTTGCCGATGACGGGCTGATCCGGCCCGAGCATTTGCCGGAGGATATCGGCCCAGCGGGGGCGATCAAGACAGGTGGCCGGCGCAATCACCTGGGTGAGCTGGCGCAGGCACTGGAACAGTTCAAGGGCTCGCGCAGTGAACTGGCCCGTCACCTTGGCCTGAGCGAGCGCACGCTGTATCGCCGGTTGAAGGAGCTTGGCCTGAATTGACGCGTTGGCTGTGCTGGCCGTATCGCCGGCAAGCCAGCTCCCACAGGTACTGTACAGGCCCCGAATACGGCGCAATACCCGCTCCCATAGTGATGGCGCTTCACGGACCTTTACCGGACCTTTACCTCTGTCCTGACATTAAGCGGGAATGATTGTGGTCTGATCAGTTAACCGAACCTGGCAGCCAGTCAGCTCCCGCCAGGCGTCAACATGCAGAGGACCGCAAAATGAAGAAAACCCTGACCGTGATCTGCGCCGCGCTCATGCTCAGCGCCCCCTTGGCCAGTTTCGCGCAGCCAGGCCCACCTGACCGGCATGATGGCGGCCCATCGCACCAGGGCAACCCACCGCATGGTCAGCCACAGTACCAAGGCCGACATGACAATGGCCGCGGTCCCGCCTACCGCGACCCGAACTTCCGCCCACAACAGGGCATGCCGGTTCCGCATCAGCAGTGGCAGCGTGGCCATGTGGTTGACCCGCATTACCGTGGCGACCGTTACTGGGTGACCGACTGGAAAGCACGCCACCTGTATGCGCCACCGCGTGATCACCGTTGGTTGTATGTGAACGGGGACTATGTGCTGGTGGCTATTGCCAGTGGTGTGATCGTGAACGTCCTCAGCGGTTACTGATTTCTACAGGCACTAAAAAGCCCGCTTCCGCGGGCTTTTTAGTGCCTGGCGATCTACACCGGATGTAGGTTCACAAAATAGATGGTTCGAGAGCCCCAGCAAACACTGCTAGAGAATCATCTTTTTTGTGAAGACTCCTACCCAGATTCACAAAATAAATGAGAAAAGCCTACTCGTCTCACACATTAGTTAGTTCCACGTGGAACATGGGCGTCCATGCCAAAAGCGGCTGGTGGGTCCCAGGTTAAAGCAGGTGGTTCACTGGACAGGGTACGATGCCCTGACCATCGCATTCTTTACAAAGTCCAAGAGTATCCCGCTCAGTTAGAACTCGGCCGGTACCTCGACACGCCCCACATTCGACCTGTTCACGATCCCCACAGGTGGTACATACGTCATCATCTAGATAGCCAGCCCCCCAGCATAGATCGCAGACGATCTGTCCGCAGTCGCAATGCTGACAGTTCTCTGGGCCCACTTCTCCCTCACCGTCGCAGTTGAGGCACTCGCGCAGTTTCTCTCCATCGGGATCGTAATAGAGCCCACTGCCGTCGCATTCTCCACAGGCCACGGGTGCTGCCCCACCCATACAAACTGTGCAACGACGATATCCATGCTGACAAGCAGGGCAAATGATCAATGAGGTCATTTCACATTCCCCCTTGAGCTTGAGCGTCCATCCAAGCCTTTGCTAACGCGAGGGCGTGCGGGGCCTCCTGGTTACCGAGTTCTGCAGCTTTCTGGAAATGCGCATAGGCTCCAAGATGGTTGCCTGCATTCGCAAGATGGTATCCAAGACAAAAATACGCTTGCCCCCGGACCTCTGAACTACCTGAAGTATGGGTAGCGGCCGTGTACCAGCGAAGAGACTCTTCTAGATCCGACTTCACCGGAAATCCCTTACGATCGCCAAGGTTCATGATATGGCCCATCCACAGCTGCGCGTCGGGATAACCAAGGCAGGCTGCCAAGTAGTAGAGCCGGAGGGCCTCATGCAAATCCTTCGGTGCGTCATCGCCCAACCGATGCAGGTCTGCCAGCAGGAACATTGCTTCCTGGCATCCATCCTTCACCGCCTCTCCTAGCAACTCGACCGGGGTAGCTGTGAGCTCGGTAGGTATTTCGTGGTAAAGATGCAAAGCCACCATTCGAACGGTTGCCAGCGGATACCCACCCTCCGATGATCGTTTGAACAGCCTAAACGCTTTGGATACAGACTGAGGTGCTTGCGGCACCCCCTCCATATAGACCTCCGCGAGCTGGTAACGAGAAAGGGGGCACCCCTGCTTGTCACCGTAACGGAGATATTTGATAGCCTCTGCCCAGTTCTGCTGACGCAGGTAGTAGACACCGAGCTCCACCGGCGCATCAGAATGATTCTGCTTGAAAGCCTTGAGGAGCCAGCTTAACCCTTCCTCCTGACTATGTCCGAAGTGCGGTCCAGAGCCACAGTAAAGCAGTCCCAACTGCATTTTGGCGTCAGAGGAGCCTTCACGAGCAATATCCAGCAGTGTCCTTTCCAAGTCCAAAAGGACAGATGGTACAGGCACCCCACCGTTGTTGAAGTGCATGAACGGTGCCGCAGCATCCACCGCAGTTTCAAGCTTAGACGTCAGTTCGTCCTTTCGAGCCGCCAGTACATCTGCAGCGGAAGCATTAAAATGTTCGCGGCAGTACAAATCTAAATCGAGCTTTTCCTGCTTGATCTGATGAACCTTTCGACCGTCAGGAAGCACGAGGCTGGATTCTGTAAAGGTGCGATTTACTTTGTATTTTCGAGGGGATTCGAACGTGTAGCGAGGCTTACGGAACGAATAAAACGACATGATAAATCTCCAGACAATATTGGTCACAAGCACCTACCGCTAAGGCCTTGTGAGGGGTTCAAATCCAAATTGTCTGGCCGATGCATCAAGTGCAGGGGGGCCGCGGCGTTAGCCCCGGCTCAATGGCCAATTGTTGAGCCGCTTCAGCATACGATGCTTAGCAACATTGTCAATGCCTCTCTGCATTGCAGGTATCAATTAGCCAACGGTTCACACTATGCTTGGCTTCGCGAGCGGCATGTACGGGTTTATACGACTGATGGGCAACACCCTCACGCTTGAGCTGGCCGAAGAAACCTTCGAAGGCTGCGTTATCGCCACAATGCAGGGACTGGTGCGCAATCCTTCTCGCCCCCTGTAAACCAATTTTTTTCACTGTTAATCACTGTGGTTTACATTGAAAAAAAGTGGTTTACAAGGCGCGTAGATCCTAGGCGAAATCGGGGTTGCGTATCAGAGGCGCTGGTGCACGAGCTCACGGAAAAAGGCTTCACGCGTCTCAAATGAGACAGGTACTTACCGACATTGTGACTTGGCGCCACCATGCGAAACCTCATGCGCCAGGTTGACACGCAGTTCGTCCACGAGAACCTGCTGTACCGGTGAAGCCGGCAGACAACGCCGATCGTGTCCCAGGAAGTGGTGTAACTCATCATGGCTCTGGCCATTGTTTGCCGTTTAGTTGATCACGGCCGACAGCTTGGCCTGTGGATTATCGCTGACTGCCTCGACGTTGCAGGCACCACTCGTCGTTCTGCTCCAACAACATCGCACCTACCAGCCGGGTGATGGCCGGATCGTTGGGGAAAATGCCCACGACATCGGTGCGGCGCTTGATCTCGGCGTTGAGCCGTTCCAGTGGATTGGTGCTGTGCAGCTGCTGGCAGTGCGCCTTAGGAAATGCCATGTGCGCCAGCACTTCGTTTCCTCGCAGCCATCCATGAGCGTTGCGATCTTGGGGTACTTTTCACGCAGCTGATCGGCGACCAGACGCCATTGCTGATGGCATTCGGCACGACTGTCTTGTGCGAAGACCGTGCGCAGCAAGGCCGCCACCATGGTGCGCTGGCCTTTGCCAACGTGGGCCATGGCATTGCGCATGAAATGCACACGGCAGCGCTGCCAAGTCGCATTGAAGACCTTGGAAACGGCCGCTTTCAGGCCTTCGTGGGCGTCGGAGATGACCAGCTTTACGCCCCGCAATCCACGCCGCATGAGGCTCCGCAGGAAGTCTGTCCAGAACGGCTCAGCCTCTGACGGTCCAACCCGCATGCCCAGGACTTCGCGGCCACCATCAGTGTTCACCGGCCACAGCAATTATTACGGCGACCGAGACGATGCACCCGGCCTCCAGCAGCTTGACGTAGGTGGCATCGATCCATAGGTAAAGCCAATTACCCTAAAGTGGCCGATCAAGGAACGCATGAACGCGTTCAACGATCTCACCAGCAAGCCGAGAGATCTGGCTTTTGGAGATGTCCGTCATACCCATGGCCTTGACCAGTTCGTGGACAGAGCGCGCTGAAACGCCCTGGATGTAGGCCTCCTGGATCACCGCCGCCATCGCTTTCTCGGCGGTACGCCGGGGCTCAAGAAAGCCAGGAAAGTAGCTGCCTTGGCGCAGCTTGGGAATTTTCAGATCGACATCGCCAGCACGGATTTGCCAAAGGCGATCACGATAGCCATTGCGGCTGTTTGTTCGGTCTGGGCTTTTGAAAGCCGGCGCCGCACAGGCCTTCGCCGTCAAACTCAATCATGCGCTGTGCAACGAACTGGATCATTTGCTTGAGCAGATCAGCGTCTGCCCCTTTTCTTAACCAGCTCGGTCAATGCGATAGTGGGCTTGGTCATCGTGGTTTCTCTGGTGAAGGTTAAGTCCGCAAACTAAACGTTAGCCAAGAACCACGATGACCATCCTCTTTCGCCCGCAGGGCGCCTTCGGCTGGTTCAGTTACACCACTTCCCGGGACACGATCTGGGCGTAGAAAAGCGAGGCATTCCGCGACAGGCACGTCGTGCCTGGTCCTGTGATGACCAAACTGGCTGGAGAACATGATTAGCCTCTAATCGCGACGAATTCGTTAGCGGCCGCAACCTTTGCTTTGTTCGCCTTACCAGGCTTTCCAGATAGCCAACCTGGATAACACGGTTTTCAGAAACGATTTGAGCCTCCGTCCGCTCCTTTGGAGTAGGTGCCATAACTTACATGCACCCCTTGAATCTCCGCCTTAATCTCGACGGCTTTGATCGCATGAACGGTAATCGCTTCGAGGTCGAGTCGAAGAGCAGGCTCACGGTTACGTGCGTAATAGGTATCCCAGTCCCACTTAAAAACATTAGGAAGCACCCGCGATGACGTCGCGGCGGGTTCTGCTGGCTTGTCCACCTGCAGCCAATAGGATGGATACGACCTTCCCGTGTCGTAGTCGAAGTCTTCGACCTCAGCGGAAAATCGAGTATCTGTCGGGAAGTTCAGGGCTTCCACGAGTGAAGCCTTATGGAAGAGCACTACGTTTATCCCTACGCCATCCTGGACTGAAGGGAAGATGATTCCGTCGATGGAAGGCGCCTGTAATGTCGACAGATAATCAGCGACAGCTTGGGTGATTAGGTATGCGTGATCTTGCTCATTCGGCATCACAGGCAATACCAGCCGGCGGCTTAAACTGCGCAAAAAGCCGTATCTCTCCAGCTCTGCGCCGTAGTCAGGATCGAAATAGCTCCCATGGCATCTGAGTCGCTCTAAGGTTCTTAGGTCCAGAAGCTGCAGGCTACGGACAATGTCGAATTTGGCGACGACGACTTTGCTGCCGACGACAGGACGAACCTCGGCAAGGGCTGACTTTTCCTCTCTCGCACCATAAAACACCGAGACACCTGACGAGTTCATCCGGTTTGCTCTAGCCGCTCGTCCAGGGGGAGGGCCCAAAGCCTCCACCGGTCGCTGAAGCGCATCCTGAAGAGATTCAGCAGATTGAAACTCCCTCGCTCGGTACAACCCATCGATCTCGCAACCCGGACCAGCTTTGACGATTGCCAGATCTCGTGAAAAGGAGCGAGCCGTGTCCAGGCCTGCGAAGATGGACTGAAATAGCTCTAAGACCTCTTGATTGAAAAGCCTGCTTTCATGCTTGAGGCTGTGCTCAAGGCGGTTCCAGCGGTCTACCCACGTTGAAGTCGAGGCCGTTTTTAACTCATAGTGGGACTCGGAAGAAAACTCACATTCACCATCGTAGCCATCTCCTGGACTGTACCGATCGTGCTTTTCGCTCAGGATGCTTTGCACATCCTGGGCGATTTCTTCAGCGCACTCCAAGATTTCGCCAATGACCTCCAGAACCGGCTCGCCTGTTCGATCCCAGTCGTAGTCACTTTCTTTATCACGCAGCATTGCATACTCATAAGCGCTCGGCTCATCAGCTGTGCGCTCGAAGTGCGTCTCGAAAGCCTTCTCCACCAACTCCGACAGGCTCAAAAGATCCATCCTAGGAACCTTACGCATACTGCAGTAGGAGCATGTGCCGGCGCGTTGCTGCTGAATCAGATTTTTTAGATATGATTCTTGAACGCAGTCGGAACACACCCACTTCGACGCATTTCGCTCACTCTTATCCATGATCCAACCTCAAGGAGTAGAAACCATTTTTGTCAGTATTTTGCATAACTGAGAGCCTTGGGAAAACTATTTCCCGCTGTCGAGATGATCGCGCGATAACGAAGGTGAGTGAGCAATGTCTGTTTTATAGGAACTCTCTGCTCGGATTTGCGATGACGCAGTGATGGATGCCAAGCGATTAGACTGCGTGGGCCGAGCATCACCCTTGTGCTCGCCGCCAGTGATCATCAAGCGCTCCGTGATCTCCATTTCACCCAAGATGTCCGCTCCTCGTCCTCCAGCGCGTCGGTTATAAGATGGTCCGAAGAGGCGACGAAAAAAGCAAGACTGAGCCTGTGATCAAATTATCTACAGCATATTGAGCGTCAAGCGGTCACCTGCTCACGGTCAACCGCTGCGCGAAGGCCGTGCCAAGAGGTCAACAAGCTCCCAAGCTGCATCAGAATTTTCGCCCCCCTTAATCATTGCCCCAGCCTGCGATCAACTCGGACTGTACATACCCTCAGTACTCATTTACGGCAACATCGATTTCAAATGATTTCGAAGGGGCCTAGCATCCGAGGACAAGGACAAGGCACAATGCCATCCTCATCATGGTGATATGCAGGTTTACTACTAAAATGAAGCTAGAGTCAAAAGATCCAATAATTAGGACTATAATTTCCCAAGTAGAGGAAAATGAGATTGATTTAGAGCCAGACTTCCAAAGAGGCGAAGTTTGGAACATCGCAAAGAAACAGATGCTCATTGATACAATTTTGAGAAACTGGCAAATGCCGCCTGTATTTGTGGTATCTAGTGAAAACGGCTTAGACAAAGCAGTTTTAGACGGACACCAACGACTAACTTCAGTCATGGACTTCTACAACAACAAATATAAAGTTGACGGACTTATACAACCCTCTAACACCGAGATTGAGAGCTTACACAACCTCTACTACAAAGATCTTCCCGAACAAATTAAAAAAAGGTTTCAAAACTACTCAATCAGGATGTTCGACATAACCGACTACAATGAATCTGAACCATTTGAATTATTTTTCCGACTAAATCAAAGCGTAAAACTAACTTCAGCCGAAAGAAGGAACACTTTTTACGGAAAAGTTAGAGAGCAGGTTAAGAAACTTGTTTTATTAATGGAGGATCTAAATTATAGCCGAGATACTATTGGCTTTTCTAACACGCGCCTTTCTTATCACGACGTGATCGTTCGAGTAATGTTAGCGCTAGAGACAAAGTCATTATCTCGCAAAATGACTGATGTGGAAATCACTGATCGATACCGGTCACATATTTCATTTAGCCACGACATCGAATCAAAAATTGCCGCATCACTAGAGCTACTAATAAATGCAATTCACAGAACAGGGAAGTTAAAACTAAGCAAACCTTCTTTATTTTCAATTATTGAATTTATATCTGAACACTCTCACCACTTCACCCTCACTGAGGTAGAAGCACTTCTAAACAAATACAAAAGCGCACTCTCATTAAGAGAACAAATACTCAGTACTTCTTCAGTTTTGGATGCGTGGCTTCTAAAAGAATATACCTACCGCTTAAGCACCAGCGTCAATGATTCGAAATCTTTAATTATCCGAAGATTCTTCTTGTACTACACAGCTTTCAACGCACAAATCCTACCAGACACTACAAACAAGGAAGTTCATGAAACTATTAGTGAGCTGAGTTGCAAGCTAAGCGAACTCCAAACAGACGAGGCATACGATATCTTAATAAACAATCGCTGGGGTGCTATCGAATGAAACTGGCATCACTAGGTGACATGCGTAGAAAATTAGTCTTTGCGAACCCCAAGGAAGGCGCGACGCACGCTTTATGTACATCTGATGGAAGAGAGCTAAAGTTTCACTTGATAAATGCCTTTTGCGGGCTGAATGGCTCCGGAAAAACGAGGCTATTGAAGTCAATTGAAGCCACTGAAATAATCTCTACATTAGACGGATTCGAAATACACAAACTCGACCCAAAATCGATTTATATTAGTCCAGCTGAATTGGTCTCGCAAAGCATAAGAAAAACCATTCAACTCAAGTCACAAGGTAGCTTTGATGACCTGATTCAGGCTTTTGAGCCCTTCGAATTTACACAAGGCCTGATTGAGAAGGTCAATTATATAATCCACTCGAATTTTAAAAAAATATCTATTTTAACTCTAGAGAATACAGAGGGTCAGCATACAAACGAGGAAGTAACCTTTCAATACATTTTAGCTGAGAAAAACGATGCAACCTGGGACACTCTCAATCTCTCTCACGGAGAAATCTACGCGATACTTATCGTCTGGATTATGGCAACTACTGAAGATTTCAACGTATTTCTAATTGACGAGCCTGAAACCTTTCTCAGTCCTCTTGCCCAAACGAGAATTTCACATGTTTTCATCGAGTTTTCCGCCAGCTCGAAAAAGAACAATATTCAAGTCATTACTGCCACACACTCTCCTTACATACTAGATGCGATTGGATACAATCATTCATTCACAGTGAGTAAGGGTGGAGGGAAGTTGAGTATTGAACGAGCGAACAAATCGATCCTTAACAATATCGGCATAACGCACGAGCAAAAAAAAATCTTGCTCGTTGAAGATGCTAAGGCGAAATTTGTTTTAGAGTCTATTCTTGATAATTTCCTTCCTGCGTGGAAACATGACACCATCGTTTTTAGTTGCAAAAATGGGGAATCTGACCTTTCCGAAATATATAGCCGCATCATCGACAAGGGCGATAGCAAAATACTCCTAGTTTATGATGCCGACATTACTGAAAAAGGAATAACATTTAACGACGATGAAAAAAAATATTCATTAATTCTCCCTGGAAAAAAAGCGCCCGAAGAAGATTTAATTGAAGCTGTAAGTTCATCGCTAGCAGAATTTCTTGAGGCCTTCCCTGAGCGCTTAAAGAGAAAAGTCCAAGACAACCTAGAAGCTGTAAACGGAACTAACCATCATGACTACTTTGTTGAGCTATCCAAAAGATCGGGAGTCCATGAATTCCTGATACTTCAGTGTGCATTTCAAGTGTGGCTCAACAAACATAGTGAAGCATGCGCTTCCTTAATAGAAAAGATCCAGTCTTAGCCATCTTTACTAGCGGAATTACATACTGGGAATTTTCAAAAAAATTCGATCCTCAAGTCTCAAGCTGGGACTTGAGGATTATCAACATAGGTCAATTGGCATCCTTCTGACTGCCTGATCTCTTAGGCATGGACAGACGCCCGTGCGGCATCTGGGTCACTTCCATGAGTGGTCTTCCACACAAGGTAGTCAACCAATTTCTTGCTTCGCGACCATACGTATTGTCGACAGGAAGCATTCACCATTGTCGGGCCTGCAACAGGTCTGAACCGAATCTCCCATAGATGCCTGAGTGAATCTCTCGGTGACATTCCCAAGTAAGCAGCAATCTCAGGGCCAAGGATGTATCTCTGTCTAAACGTTTCAATCGCCTTCGGAGTAACTCTGTGCTGGGTGCATCGGCCAATTTTCGCAAGATTACTTTTAAGCAGCCCCAACCGGACACACGCGTAGGCGACTTCTTCCTTGACCCCCAGTATCACTGCTGCTTGGGAAACCGATAATCCGGAGAATTCAATATCGCCTCCTCGGAAACGCTCCTGCATCCACAATGCGAGATCAGTTGACTTCACTAACAACTGACCCAAGGCCGCTGACTCATCCTCATCGTTACGATAAGCCTGTAGGGCGCCAGATTTGATTGCCTGAAGCAATTCGACGAGACCTCCGCCTGCGGGTAGATAATGTTTGGCAGTGAAATTGATCGTTAACAGCCCCGATTCAGTTACTAGGTCGACATCACCCGGCATCAACTCATCAAGCGAATCTCTAGATACCAACCATGGGCTGCGACCCACCTGGTGCTCGCCATAGAATTCGAGAAGGCCGGCCGAAAGGAGTTGGCGGACGCGCGTCATGCTGAGACCGAGGATCTTAGAAGCCCCGTTCAACGTGACCGCCGCATGTCTGTGATAAGACACCTCTTGAAGCTGCCCAAGGTGGACCACCCTCAGTAACCGCGAACCTCTCTTTTCCTCTCGGTGATCAACGAGCCCGCGCCGGCAAAGAGCCACCAGTGCGGCTCTCGATAGCCCCATCGCTTTAGCCCCGGTTTGAAGGGGCACCCACAAATGGTTTTCGACCGCCTGGTGGCTGAGGTACCGATTTCGATTCGACAACGGTGCCGCCCATTCGTCCAGCAGATAAGACTCAAATTCGTCGCGGACGAAGCTGAAGCAAGGGGCACTCAAACTATGATGGATATCTCGATAGATGGGACCAAAAGCGCTTGTCACTTTCCACTCTCCGGAACTGGAGTGAGCGTGCTTGAGGTCGCCGAGCAACTGCCTGAATGCGATGGGCCAGTCCATGAGAATCCTGGCTGCTGCATCTGCCAACGTCCTTGAGACGCCTACCGAGGAAATTTCTGGAACCTTCAGTTGCATCAAGGTTTGAGCTCGCGTGCGCCGAACAGCGAAACGCGCCGCAAGCTCATGCAGATCGTTGAAGGGTAGTCCTGAAAGCCCGCCAGCATTCGACAAGGGCGGTGAGTAGAACGCATTCTCCAGGATCGTGTCCCGGGAAGTGGTGTAACTGAACCAGCCGAAGGCGCCCTGCGGGCGAAAGAGGATGGTCATCGTGGTTCTTGGCTAACGTTGAGTTTGCGA
>NZ_NEIO01000016.1:0-123355 GCF_002113575.1 Pseudomonas sp. B8(2017)
TCACAAGCACCCACACGAATTGCTTGATTCGATTTGTTAAAGAGCGTTTGGTTAAGAGCTTTTCGTCTCAACCGAGGCGCGCATTCTACGCTTTCCTCATTTGCTGTCAAGCGTTTATTTTGAAGTTTTTTACAACCGGTTTCTTTCGAAACCCTTCAACCTCAACAACTTACCGCTTGCCTCGAAGCGTTCATCGCTGCGAGGAGGCGAATAATACGCGCTTTGAAATCAGAGTCAACACCTTGATCTGAAAAAACTTTCTGCCGGCGTTTGTCTCCTCGCCGGCAACTAATGAAAGCGCCGCGAATCTGTAGAGAAACACCCCCACGGAGCGTAGCGGCCATGAGCGATGCGCAAAGCGAGAAAACCCCGGGCCTGTCGGCGGACGAGGAGCAGGAAGTCAGCCTTAGCCAGCCGCCCCGCGCGGCAGTACTGCACGAGATCATTCGGTATCAGGGCGACCAGGAACTGGAGCGTACACTCGCCGCACTGTGGTGGTCGGCACTGGCCGCAGGCTTGTCCATGGGGCTGTCGCTCATGGCCATGGGCCTGTTCTACGCTCGTCTGCCGGAGGGGGACAGTGCTCAGGTGGTCGCCAGCATCGGCTACAGCGCTGGCTTCCTTGCAGTGATACTGGCGCGTCAGCAGTTGTTCACCGAAAACACCCTGACCGCCGTGTTGCCGGTAATGACCGCCCCCACCCTGGCCAACTTCGGGCGCCTGCTGCGCCTTTGGAGCGTGGTACTGCTTGGCAACCTCGCCGGCACCTTGCTGGTGGCCTGGGTAATGCTGGAACTGCCGATCTTCGACAGCAAGACCGACGTGGCCTTCCTGGAGGTGGGCCGCAAGGTCATGAAGAACGATATCAGCCAGATGTTCGCCAAAGGCATCGTATCGGGGTGGATGATCGCCACCATGGTCTGGATGATCCCGTCGATGGAACACGCCAAGATCTGGATCATCCTGATGATCACCTACCTGATGGCCCTGGGCGACTTCACCCATATCGTGGTCGGCTCGGTCGAGGTGTCCTATCTGGTC
This sequence comes from Pseudomonas sp. B8(2017), assembly GCF_002113575.1. Classification (NCBI taxonomy): domain Bacteria; kingdom Pseudomonadati; phylum Pseudomonadota; class Gammaproteobacteria; order Pseudomonadales; family Pseudomonadaceae; genus Pseudomonas; species Pseudomonas sp. B8(2017). The sequence continues at coordinate 1,042 of NZ_NEIO01000016.1, forward strand.
TGGGCTGGCGATGAAACCTGGCGCAGCTTCTGGTTGGAGTTCGCGCTGCCGACACTGGCGGGCAACATCATCGGCGGCAGCTTCATCTTCGGCTTGATCAGCCATGCACAGGTGCGCAGCGACAGCGGCAAACCGCCCTCACGGCTACTGAAAGAGGACCAGCCACCCTCCCCGCGCCGCAACAACGGCAACAAATGAACTTCAACGTGCCGCGACCACACGCTCGTTCGCCTGACCGCGCTGACGCACAGGCCGCGGCTGCCACCAGTTCTGCCCGGCGTGAGGAGAGTCGAGGCTGACCCGCTCCCCCATCTGCGGCGTGCTCAGGCGCACCTGTGCCTGGTTGGCCAACGCCAGGATGCGCTCGAACGGCTCCTGCCAGCCATGCATGGACAAGTCGAAGGTGCCGTTGTGAATCGGCAACAGCCAGCGCCCGCGTAGATCCAGATGGGCCTGCAGGCTCTGCTCCGGCTGCATGTGCACATCGGGCCAGGCGACGTTGTAGGCCCCGGTCTCGATCAGGGTCAGGTCGAACGGCCCGAAGCGCTCGCCAATCTGCTTGAACCCATCGAAGTAGCCGGTATCGCCACTGAAGAATACCCGCACATCCTCGTCGACGATCACCCACGACGCCCACAAGGTCCGGTTGCTGTCCAGCAGCCCACGCCCGGAAAAGTGCTGAGCCGGGGTGGCGACAAAGCGCACACCCTCGACCTCGCTTTCCTGCCACCAGTCCAGCTGCCGCACCTTTGCCGGTGCTACGCCCCAGGTCATCAGCAGGTTGCCTACGCCCAGCGGCGCCAGGAACACACTGGTGCGCGGTGCAAGTTGGCGAATCGCCTGTTCGTCAAGATGATCGAAGTGATCGTGGGACAGTACCACCGCAGCCAACGGCGGCAACTGGTCCAGCGCCAGGGGCGGCGCATGGAAGCGCAGTGGGCCGGCCCACTGCACCGGCGAGGCGCGCTCGGCGAATACCGGGTCGGTAATAAAGAAGCGCCCGCGCAGCTTGAGCAGTACCGTGGAATGGCCCAGGCGCCAAAGGCTGCGGTCGGGCGCATCGAGCACCTGCTGGCGGGTCATGGGCTGGAGACTGACCGGTGTGGCCGGCCGGGTTTCCGGCGGTTTGCGCAGGAACAGGTACTTGAGCCCGATGCGCAGCTTCTTCAATACGCCATCCTGTGGCAACGACGCCTGATTGTGAAAGCGCCCTTCCCGCTGAGGCGCCGGCTCGCCGGCAGGGTTGGCCAAAGGGACCATCAGCAACACTCCGAGCAACAGGAAAGCCTTCATGTTACCCCACAGTGATCGGATCAACCGTGAATTGGCTTGTAAGGTCATTTTTCGTCGATGAAACACTGTTCAACAATATTCATGCGAGTTATGCGATAAACGGTGCTTCAGCAGAAGAACGATGACCAATATGGATAAACGCAGCGGCAAAGGACTTTCATTCGCCAAACGCATCTACCTGCCGCGGGTCATCGGCCTGGGGATCGGTCTGTTCAGCGTCATGGCCGCCATGGCGCCGCTGTCACCGCCCACCTGGGCATGGCTGCTGTTACTGTTCAACGGCCTGCTGTGGCCGCATGTGGCCTACCTGTGGGCCGCCCGTTCGGCCATGCCCTATCAGGCAGAACAGCGCAACCTGGTGCTGGACTCCCTGATGGGTGGGTTCTGGACCGCCGCCATGCATTTCAATCCATTGCCCAGCGTGACCGTGCTGTCGATGATGACCATGAACAACGTCGCCGCCGGCGGCAAACGCATGGTCGTTCGCGGGGTGCTGGCCCAACTGGCGGGCATGCTCGTCGCCATCCTGCTGCTGGGCCCCGGCCTGCAACTGAACGCGACGCCCCTGCAGGTCTATGCCTGCCTCCCGATGCTGACCCTCTACCCGCTGGCGCTGGGCTGGGTCTGCTACCAGTTGGCGATCAAGCTGGCCGACCACAAGCGCCGGCTGAGCACCCTGAGCCTTACCGACAGCCTGACCGGGCTGCTCAACCACGGCGCCTGGAAAGACCTGCTGCTGCTGAAGTTTCAGGCTTGCCAGCAGCAACAGGGGCACGCGGTGATTGCCCTGATCGACATCGACCACTTCAAGACCATCAACGACACCTTCGGCCACGTGGTCGGCGACTGTGTGCTGCGCCAGCTCGGCGCCGAGCTGCGGCGCAATCTGCGCGAAGGCGACCAGGCCGGGCGTTACGGCGGTGACGAATTCTGCGTGATCCTGCCGGACACCAGCGAGGCCCAAGCCTGCCAGGCCATGGAGCGCCTGCGCGAGCAGGTCGCCAGCTACCGTAACCCGCAGTTGCCGCACCTGCGCATCAGCCTGAGCATCGGCCTTTCGGCACTCGAGGCCGACCTGGAGTCACCCGAACACTGGCTCGAACAGGCGGACAAGGCGCTGTACACCGCCAAGCATGCCGGGCGCGACCAGGTCAATTTTGCCCACAGAGACGCTGCGGCGCTCAGGCTGGCCTATCCTGATTGAACCTCCTTCCTGACCAACTGGCGGGAGGCTGCCTGAAGGAGCCGCTCGCGCATGGCCAGGACCGCCAACCTTCCACCCGCCAGCCCCACACCACGCTTCCAGGTGCGTCGCCTGATTGCCGGCTTCAGCACAGTTTTCGGTCTGGCCTGCCTGATCATCCTCGGCGCCCTGTTCAATATCGCGGGTACTCTTGACCATCAGGAACGCCAGCGCAGTGCCTCGCAGGCAACCAAGGCGCTGGAGCAACGGCTGCTCGCCTCGCGCCAGTTCCTGTCCAGCTATGCCGTGTGGGATGCTGCCTTCGAACACCTGGCGGGCCAGGCCGACTGGAAATGGGCCTACGAAGAAAAGAACGTGGGCGAGTCGCTGTACAGCGCCAGCGGCTATGAAGGGGTGTTCGTGGTGGAGGACGCTCGCACCACCTACGGTTTGTTCAAAGGCCAGCCTACCCAGGCAGCGGCCAATACCTATATTGATGCAGCGCTGCAGCCAATCATCGACCAGGCTCGGGCGGCGGCCATCCCACGTGAACAGATCACCCGTTTCGTCCTGTTCAACGGTTGGCCGGCAGTGCTCAGTGCCGCGGCGGTGCGCCCGGACCGGGATGTCACCGATAGCGAGGTGCGCCAGGCGCCGGTGATGCTGTTCGTCGACCAGCTCACCGAGGAAAAGCTGGCACAGCTGAGCAGCGGTGCCGGCCTGACCGGCATGCATGTGGAAAACGATGATGTGCGGGAGCACGGCCACCTGCGCATCGACCTCGGCGATACCGGCTACCACCTGTCCTGGAGCAGCCCGCTGCCAGGACACCAGTTGCTGCGTGCGGTGTTGCCGCCGCTGGCGGGTGCCTTGCTGATACTCGGCCTGGTCATGCTGTACCTGTTCCGCCATGCCTTGCGCAGTTCGCGGGCGATCGACCTCACGCTCGCCGATCTGCAGCAGAGCAACCAGGCCCTGGAGGCCAGCGAGCAGCGTTTTCGCGCGGTGGCCGAGTCGGCCTCCGACTGGATCTGGGAAACCGATCGGCAACAACGCCTGACCTACCTTTCGCAACGCTTCGTCAATGTCACCGGCTACCCGGTGGACGACTGGCTCGGCCACCCGCTCAATCAGTTGCTGGCCTGCGATACCACGCCGCTCTCGCCGTGGCTGGATGCCCTGGCCGCGGCCGACCCGCAACAACTGGCCAACCTGCGCTGCACCTACCGCGACCAGAATGGCCAGAACCGCTACTGCCGGATATCGGCCCGCGCCATCTGGTACGACGGCAAGCCCGTCGGTTTTCGCGGCACCGCCAGCGACATCACCGACGAAGTCGACGCTCATGCGCGCATCCAGCACCTGTCGCTGCACGACCCGCTGACCGGGCTGGCCAACCGCAACAAGCTCGCCCGGCACCTCGAGCAGGCCTTGTTGCGCGGCAGTGATTCGCCGCCACTGACCTTGCTGCTGCTGGACCTGGACAACTTCAAGCCGATCAACGACTCCCTCGGCCATGCCGCCGGTGACGCCGTGCTGCAGGAGGTAGCAACACGCCTGCGCGACAGCACCCGCGATGGCGACCTGGTCGCGCGCCTGGGCGGCGACGAGTTCCTCCTGGTGCTCGGCGGCATGGACAACCGCAGCGAGATCGACCGCTTCTGTGCGCGCCTGATCAGCCTGCTGCAGCAACCGATCATCTTCGATAACCAGCCCCTGCACGTTGGCGCCAGTATCGGTGTCGCCCAGACCCGTACCCAGGGCTTCGATGCCGGCGAGCTGATTCGCTGCGCCGATATCGCCCTGTACCAGGCCAAGGCCGACGGCAAGTGCACCTGGCGCTATTTCGCTGCCGAAATGAACCAGCAGATCCAGTACCGCCGCCAACTGGAGAACGACATGCGGCGGGCCCTGCGCAACCAGGAATTCGAGCTGCACTACCAGCCGCGCTATCGCCTCAGCGACCTGCGCATCGTCGCGGTCGAGGCTTTGCTGCGCTGGCAGCACCCGCAGGAGGGGTTGCTGGGGCCGGACACCTTCATTCCGTTGGCCGAACAGAGTGACATCATTGTTGCGCTGGGCCGCTGGGTGCTGCGCGAAGCCTGCCGCACCGCCCATGACTGGCCCGCCGATGTACTGGTTTCCGTGAACCTGTCACCGGCGCAGTTCCTGCGCAGCGATGTGGTGGCCGATGTACGCGAGATCCTGCTGGAAACCGCCTTCCCTGCCCAGCGCCTGGAGCTGGAGATTACCGAGAACGTGATGCTCAATGACATCGAAGGCGCGCTGGGCACCATGCTGTCGCTCAAGGAGCTGGGCGTGCGCCTGAACATGGACGACTTCGGCACCGGCTACTCGTCGTTGGGCTACCTGCGCACCTACCCGTTCGACAGCATCAAGATCGACAAACGCTTCATCGGCGGGCTGAACAACACCGCTGGCAGCGACCGCGCCGTGGTCCAGGCCATCATCAACCTGGGCGAAGCGATGGGGCTGACGGTGACGGCCGAAGGGGTGGAGAGCGAGCAGCAGCTCAGGGCATTGCAGAAGGACCGCTGCCATGAAGTGCAGGGCTATTACCTGAGCAGGCCGCTGGACAGTGCGGGGCTCGAGGCGTTGATGCAGCAGGCATCCCAGCGTTCGGCGCCCTAACTGTAGCGCGTGGAGGTAACTGTCTTGTCCAGGTTTGATACTTGCACACCCCCTGTGGGAGCGGGTTCACCCGCGAAGAATGCGACGCGGTATATGGCACCGGCTTCGCCGGTGTTCGCGGGTGAACCCGCTCCCACAGTGATGGTGCAGGTTTTCGGTATTCGAGCTAGGCAGTTACTCCGCTATTACAGAGCGGAATCCCGCTGCAAGCTGCGCTCTGCCACGATTTCCGGCAGGTCGCGCCGGCGCAGGTAGGTGCGCAGCGGTTCACCGATGTTCAAACGGTCATCCACATGCTGCTCCAGCAACAGCGCCAGCCGTTCGCGGCACAGGGCCATGCGCTGCCCTTGCTCGGGCCGCCAGACAAACTCGCTGCAGGGCGTGATGCTGGCGTCGGCCACGTCCATGCCGAACGAATCTTCGGAAAAACGCACGATGTGCACACCGCGCTTGCCATGAAAACCGACGAAGCCCTTGAGCTGGTCGGCAGCGTTGCAGATGTCCTGGGAAGTGATGGCCATGACGTAACCTCGCAATGAAATCGGAAGATACGCACGCCAGGCGGGGTGGTTGCCTCTGCCGGGCAACTCGTGACTGGCAGCCTAACGCAAGCCGTCGCACAGGCGCCACGGTTTTCATCGATCAGCGGTCACCGTCAACCTGCGAATGCAGCACCTCGCCCAGCCACTGCATGAAGGCCTGCACCCGGCGTGGCACGTGCCGTTGCCGGGCATACAGCAATGACACGGGCATGGCCGGGGCCTGCCAGCCTTCCAGTACCGAAACCAGCTCACCGCGCTGCAGGTGCTCGGCCACGCCCACCGCCGGCACCTGGATCAGTCCCAGACCGGCCAGGCAGGCCGCCGAGTAGGCCTCGGCATTGTTGACCGTGACCACACCGGCCATGGCCTGGAAGTGCAGTTCACCGCCCTGCAGGTATTCGAAACCGGCACTGCGCCCTCCCAGGGTGCGCACGTAATGCACCAGGTGATGCTCGGCCAGGTCCCGCAGCGTGCGCGGCACTCCATGGCGGGCCAGGTAGGCAGGGCTGGCACAGTTGCGCATGCTCAGTTGCCCGACCGGGCGCGCCACCACGTCCAGGTCATGCAGGGCACCAATGCGCATCACACAATCGAAGCCTTCACGCAGCAGGTCGACCTGGCGGTCGGTGCAACTGAGCTCCACCTCCAGGCGCGGGAAGCGCTGCAGAAACTGCGGCAGCGCCGGGATGATGACCCGGCGGGCCATCATGGTCGGCAGGTCGACCCGCAGGCGCCCGGCCAGCTCGGCATCGTCGGCGCAGAACAGGCTCTCGATTTCGTCCATGCCCGACAGCAGGTCCTTGCTGCGCTCGTACAGCAAGGCGCCATCCTGGGTTGCCTGCACCCGGCGGGTGGTGCGGTTGAACAGCTGCGTACCCAGCAAACGCTCCAGCGCCCTGACCTGCTCCGACACGGTAGAACGGGGTAGCCCCAGGCTCTCGGCAGCCAAGGTGAAACTGCTGACCTCACTGACCCGCACAAAGGTGCGCAACAACTCCAGCTTGTTCAATTCAGGCCTCATCTATCCGGTTTTACCGAACAGTATTTCCATATTTGCTGGATTTAACAGCACAACACCGACCAATAACCTGTGCTCATCAGCCCACCATGAGGTTTTCACCATGACCCGCAAGATTGCCCTGATCACTGGCGCCAGCCGCGGCCTGGGCCGCAACACTGCCGAACACCTGGCCGCACGCGGCATCGATGTCATCGGCACTTACCACAGCAAGGCCGAGGAAGCCCAGGCCGTGGCCGCGCGGCTGGAGCAGGCGGGGGTCAAGGCCGCCATGCTGCAACTGGACGTCAGCGACAGCGCCAGCTTTGCCGGCTTCGCCGAACGCCTGGGGGCAACCTTGCAGCAACACTTCGGTCGCGAGCGTTTCGATTTTCTGGTGAACAATGCCGGGATCGGCTTGAACGTGCCATACACCGAAACCAGCGAGGCGCAGTTCGACCAGTTGCTGAACATCCAGCTGAAAGGGCCGTTCTTCCTCACCCAGCGCCTGCTGCCGCTGCTGGTCGACAATGGCCGCATCGTCAACATTTCCACTGGCCTGGCGCGCTTTGCACTGCCGGGGTATGCCGCCTATGCCGCGATGAAGGGGGCGATGGAGGTGCTGACCCGCTACCAGGCCAAGGAACTGGGCGCGCGTGGTATTCGCGTGAATATTCTGGCGCCGGGGGCGATCGAGACGGACTTTGGCGGCGGCGTGGTGCGGGATAACCGCCAGGTGAATGAATACATTGCCGGCAACACGGCGCTGGGGCGGGTGGGCTTGCCGGATGATATCGGGGCAGCGATTGCGCTGTTGCTCGAAGATGGCAATGGCTGGATCAACGGGCAACGGCTGGAGGTTTCAGGCGGGATGTTCCTCTGAGGTCAGGTTTTCTGGGGCCGCTTTGCGGCCCATCGCCGGCAAGCCAGCTCCCACCTCGACTGCATCGACCTCAAGCATTGTGCAGTACCTGTGGGAGCTGGCTTGCCGGCGATGATGCCAGGACAGGCAACACAGGACAGTTGCTCCCAACACCGCATGAGCCTGGGCTGCCAGCGATCGGGCCACAGAGTAGCCACCTGCCTCATTGCTCATGCACCTGCACACTGGCCGTCATCCCCGCACTCAGGGTCACCCCCTCCGGCACCTGGTCCAGGCGGATCCTCACCGGTATCCGCTGCGCCAGGCGCACCCAGTTGAAGGTCGGTTCAACCTCCGGCAGCAACTGGCTGTCGGGGTTGCTGTTGCGGTCGGTGATACCACGGCTGATGCTCTCTACATGCCCTTGCATCGGCTCGCCTGCGCCCATCAGCCAGACCTTCACCGCATCCCCCACACGAATGCGCGGCAGCTTGGTTTCCTCGAAGTAGGCCTGGATATAGAAGGTTGAATCGTCCACCAGGGCCATCACCGATTCCCCGGTGTTCACATAGTTGCCCTCGGCCAGGCGCAGGTTGGTGATATGCCCGCTGCGCGGTGCCCGCACTTCACTGCGCGCCAGGTTGATTCTGGCAACCTGCAACTGTGCCTCGGCCTCATGCAGCTCACCGCGGGCGATGGCCGCATTGATCTGGGCGTTCTCCCGCAATTCGGCACTGATCGCCTCCGGCCCAAGGGCGGTACGCCGGGCCGCTTCACGCTCGCGCAGGCGCAGTTGCTGACTGCGGGTCTCGGTCACCGCGCTGGCCTGGTCGAAGGCCGCCTGGAAGCGTTCGCGGTCGATGCTCATCAGCAGGTCGCCGGCCTTGACCTGCTGGTTGTCACGGGCCTTCAGCTCGCGCACCCAGCCGGACACATCGGGAGCGATCACCACCACATCGGCGCGCACACGGGCATCGCGGGTCCAGGGGGTGAGCATGTAGTACTGCCACAGCTGATAGCCGGCGAAGACGGCAAGGGCCACCACACACAAGGTGACCAGGGTACGTACGGCCGCACGCATCGAAACACTCCTTTATAAAGCTCCCAGCAGTCGCACTACCAGGAACAACACACAAACGAACAACGCCGCATCGAACAGCGCTTCATGCCAGATCCAGCGCCCCAACGGCGTGGCCTGCACCACCAGACGCAACACGCCGGTAAGCACCAGCGCCAGCAACACATAAACCAGGAAAGGGCTGAACAGCACGCCGCCCAATTCCCACTCACGCAACCCCATGGGCTTCCTCCTGCCAGTGGCACCACTTGCCCCAGCTTTTTTGCAGTTGCAGCACCGCCCCTTCGGCCAACCGCAGCGGATCGCTGGAGGGTAGACGGCGCAAGGCGCCAATGAACTGTTCGCTTGCGGCATCCAGGCTCTGTCCACGCCCTGGCGCCGGCCCTTTGGCCAGCACTGCCTCTACCTGCTGCAGGTATTCGCGCTCGGCCCGCCCCAACGGGGCTTGGGCAACCGCCAGGCACATGCGCAGGTGCACCAGTTCGTCGCCGATATCCAGGCCGTGCAGGCCGTCGTCCCAGCGCTTGCGTTCGCTCTCGGGCAGTTCGCCGGCATGCCGCGCCAGTTGCATCAGGCGGTCGGCCATGCGCCCGCCAAACCAGCTGTCGGCCCCGCGCAGGTCGCGCCGGGTCAGGCGCACCAGGTCGTTCTGGGTCGCCGCACGCAGGCGCCGGCCCAGCCAGGCCGGGTGGCGGAACACCAACAAACGGAAGGCCATCACCGCTGCCGACACACCCACCAGCATGGCCAAGGCACTGTTGAGCATGGTGGCCACGCCGAACTGCATGGCATTGAGCGGCGACACCAGCACGATGAAATGCAGGCAATAGGAGGTGGCCGTGGCCCCGGTCCGCGGGTGAGCCATGCCCAGCGCACCAAGAAACAGCGGCACGCCCATGCCCAGGCAGAGCATGGCGAAGCTGCTCCATTGCGGCAGCAGAATCTGCCCGACCAGAAACGCCGCAGGTATCGCCAGGAAAATCCCACGCAAGAAGCTCAGGCCGATCTGCGCGCCGTTCTCGCGGCTGGCGAACAGGCTGCAGACCACGCAGGTCAGCACCAGGCCACCTGGTGCCGAAGGCCAGGCGGTGGCCAGCCAGAAGCCACTCATTACCAGAAAGGCCAGCGCACTGCGTGAGCCGAACAGCAAAGCCAGCGACCAGTCGCGGTGCGCGGCCAGGCCTTGGGACACATCTTTGGGCGCCCTGCCCGCCTCCACATCGTCCAGCGCCTGGCTGGCAGCCATGGCGTAGTCCAGCAGCAGCGCCATGCGCGCCAGGCAGAAGTGCTCCGCCGGGCTGATCTGTTCATCGTGGGCAGCATCCCAGATGCGCTGGCGCAGCAACAACAGGTTCGGCTGGTCGGGCTTGCCCAGCAGTGCACGCACTTCCTCCAGCCAGGGTGCCAGGCGTTCGGCCTCGCGCTCATCAAGTTGCCGCCACTGCCGGCGCACCGAACGGGAAATGCGCAACAGCACCATCAGTTTCTGGCTCAGGCCACGAATGGCACGAGCGCGCTGGCGCCCGCGGTTGCCTTCGAACCAGGCGTGTTCGCGTTGGCTGTCGATGGCAACGATACGCCCCAGGCTTTCCAGCAGGCCTTTGCGCGCCTCGTCTTCGCCGCCCAGCATGGCACTGGCGGCCTGCAGGCCGTTCTGCCAGGCCTGGCGGGCCTGCCCGCCCAGTTGCTGCTCTACCCGCATGGGCCAGAGCAAGGCACTGCTGGCGGTGGCACAGAAGATACCCAGGCAGATCTCGGTGCAGCGCGCCACGGCCTGGTCGAACACATGCAACGGGTGGTCGATGGCCGGCAGGGCAATGATCGCCGCGGTGTAGCCTGCCAGCACGAAGGCATAGGCCCAGGCGCTGCGCAGTTGGGTGGAGGCGGCGGTGCACAGGGCCAGCCACAGGGCCAAGGTGAGCAGGAACAGCCATGGGGTCTGGGCAAACAGGCCGATGAACAGCACCGACGCAAACGTGCCGACCAAGGTACCGGCCAACCGCGCCAGGCCCTTCTGCACCACCATGCCCGACAACGGCTGGGCGACGATGAAAGCGGTCATCAGTGCCCAGGACGGTTGCTCCAGGCCCCAGCGCATCGCCAGCCACAGCGCCAGGCCGCCACCGAGCAGGGTCTTCATGGCGAACTTGAGGGCGAGGCTGCTGGGGGCGAATAGGGCCTGGAGGGTGATGGGCACGAGACGGACCTTGCGGGGATGGTCTTGTAGAAAGATAGACAATGGGGGAAGGATAAAGCGGAAACGATTAATTAGCTAGCTAATCATCTTTGTTGTGGACAGGCTTTCCTGTGCTGCCCTCTTCGCGGGCACGCCCGCTCCCACATGGGACCGCGCACAGTCCGAATCCTGTGAAGTCATTGTGGGAGCGGGTTTACCTGCGAAAAGGCCGGTACAGGCAACACCAAAATTGCAGGCAAAAAAATGGGCGACCGAAGTCGCCCTAAATGCCTTGCGTGCTCGTGTACCCGGAAGGTCAGCGCGGCTTGCGCTTGTTCGAGTCCTTCCAGATGAAAATGCCCAGACCGGCAAAGAAGACGACCATCAACCCGACCGTTACCACTCCGGCGATAACCACGTTGTCGAAGAACATGCTGGCCTCCCCATTCGTTTGCCGTTGTCCGATGGGTGCAAGTTAACCAATGTGGGGGCGGGGAAAATTGATCGGTGTCAATGGTGCCCGGGGCCGGGCACGCGAGGCGGGTGCAGGGTTGACCTGCGTCAAGTTTCAGCGCTTCTTCGGCTTGCCCTTGGGCTTCTTTTTCTTGGCGGTGTTCAACGGCAGGGCCTGCTCGAACGCATTGCGCATTTCGTTCAGGCGCTTTTCCTTGAGGTCGTGGACGCGCTTGGCGCGTTCGGCATCGAAATCGATGAGGTTGTCTTGGCTCATGGGTGGGCTCGACGATCAACTGAGACTTGCATGATGAAGCCAGGCGCTGGCGCTGACCAGCCCCATGTCAGACTTCGATGTCCACCAGCAGCCCCTGGCGTACATGCTCGCCCATCAACGGCGCCACCGGCACGGTATTGTCGGCGTTGACCTCGTCACCGGGCATCGCACTGTAGCGTTCGTCGTCGCCCTTCTGCCGGCGTTGCTGCTGGCGGCGCTGCTCGTCGCGCAGCAGCAGCGCCTGCTCCTGTGGGTCACGCTGGTGCTTGAGGTCGATGGCACTTTCACCGGATGCAGGCTGCGTCGGCACCACCGGCTTGATGTCGGGTGTCGGCTTGACCGGGTCCTGTTGCGAGGTCACCGGCGCGGCACTGAGCGGAATGATCGGTGGCAGCATGGACGTTCTCCTATGCCCACTGTATCGGCAGGCGCGGGCTTACCTTGATGGCAGGCACAACACTTATTCGGCTTCGTCGTCAGGGTCGTCGTCGCTTGGCGGGCTGGCCTCGCTCCAGGGCCGCTTGTACACCTGCTGCCAGACCGCGTCCATGTGCTCGCGAAGCACCTGCGGCGCGGCCTTGAGCGAAGCGCTGTCCTCACGCTCACCGCCGATCGGCTCTTCACCCGCCGGGGTGATCAGCGACTGGCCGGTGATACTGTAGCTGGCCTGCCCTTCACGCATCTCGATGGCGATGTCGTGCGGGTCGATGCCACCGCCGCAGAAGGCATGGCTGGCGACCGTCACCTCGGCGACACCGTCCTTGTTCAGGTCGCCGACATCGCTTACGTCGTTATAGAAGTCCACGTCCAGGTCCAGGCCCGGGCAGGTGGTTTCCTGTTCGATCTGCCAGCGCGCCTTGAACGCGTCGTTTTCGGCGGTGCGCCCGTAAAGCGTGGCCTTGAGTACCACCTTGTCCACTTCCTGCTCGCTTTCCGGGTCGCTGGCCTGGCCATCGCTGCGGCTCAATACCAGCAGGCCTTCACCGTCGCGGTCACGAAAGTGCACGCTCTTGATCGGCGTCTGCACGCCCAGTACCTCGAGCTGCTCGATCGGGATGGCGGGCAAGGTCTCGAAGTTTTTCTGCTCGCAGGCGGCCAGCAGCAACAGGCTGCCCACGGCCATCGAAGTGCTGATCCAGCGGTGCTTGGCAGACATGTTGATCCGGGGCCCTCGTCGGCAGCACGGTGGGGGCGATGAAGCGGCTAGACTGTTGCTACCTATCGCACTTCGGCACCTTTCGATGCGCTCGGCACTTTGGTCTGACCGGCCGATCCGTTAACATAACCGGCTTTTTCATCGCGGGAGTTCAGGCAGTATGGCGCAGCAGTATCAACCGGGGCAACGCTGGATCAGCGACAGCGAAGCCGAGCTCGGCCTGGGTACCATCCTGGCGCAGGATGGCCGCCTGTTGACCGTGCTCTACCCGGCCACTGGCGACACCCGCCAGTATTCCCTGCGCAATGCGCCGCTGACCCGCGTGCGCTTCTCGCCAGGTGACCAGATCACCCACTTCGAAGGCTGGAAGCTGACCGTGCGCGAGGTCGAGGACATCGACGGGCTGATGGTCTACCACGGCCTGGACGGGCAGAACCAGCCGCGCACCCTGCCGGAAACCCAGTTGTCGAACTTCATCCAGTTCCGCCTGGCCAGCGACCGCCTGTTCGCCGGGCAGATCGACCCGCTGTCGTGGTTCAGCCTGCGCTACAACACCCTGCAGCACACCAGCAAGCAGATGCAGTCGGCGCTGTGGGGCCTGGGCGGCTGCCGTGCCCAACCCATCGCCCACCAGTTGCACATCGCCCGCGAAGTCGCCGACCGCAGCGCGCCGCGCGTCTTGCTGGCCGACGAAGTGGGCCTGGGCAAAACCATCGAAGCCGGCCTGGTGATCCACCGCCAGCTGCTGTCGGGCCGCGCCAGCCGCGTTCTGATCCTGGTACCGGAAAACCTCCAGCACCAGTGGCTGGTGGAAATGCGCCGCCGCTTCAACCTGCAGGTGGCCCTGTTCGACGCCGAGCGTTTCATCGAAAGCGACGCCAGCAACCCGTTCGAGGATGCCCAGCTGGCGCTGGTGGCCCTGGAGTGGCTGGTCGACGACGAAAAGGCCCAGGACGCGCTGTTCGCCGCCGGCTGGGACCTGATGGTGGTGGACGAAGCCCACCACCTGGTCTGGCACGAAGACCAGGTCAGCGCCGAATATGGCCTGGTCGAACAGCTGGCCCAGGTGATCCCGGGCGTGCTGCTGCTCACGGCCACCCCCGAGCAGCTCGGCCAGGACAGCCACTTCGCCCGCCTGCGCCTGCTCGACCCCAACCGTTTCCACGACCTGGCCGCCTTCCGCGCCGAGAGCGAGCACTATCGCCCGGTGGCTGAAGCCGTACAGGAACTGCTCGACGAAGGGCGCCTGTCGCCCAAGGCCCACGCCACCATCCAGGGCTTCCTGGGTGCCGAAGGCGAAGCCCTGCTGGCCGCGGTCAGCGACGGCGATACCCAGGCCAGCGCGCGCCTGATCCGTGAGCTGCTCGACCGCCACGGCACCGGCCGCGTGCTGTTCCGTAACACCCGCGCGGCGATCCAGGGCTTCCCTGAGCGCCAGCTGCACCCTTACCCACTGGCCACACCCGAGCAGTACCGCGACCTGCCAACCGGCGAACATGCCGAGCTGTACCCGGAAGTCGCCTTCCAGGCCCAGGGCGAGGTGGCCGATGACGAGCGCTGGTGGCGTTTCGACCCGCGCGTCGACTGGCTGATCGACACCCTGAAGATGCTCAAGCGCACCAAGGTGCTGGTGATCTGCGCCCATGCCGAAACCGCGATGGACCTGGAAGACGCCCTGCGCGTGCGCTCCGGCATCCCGGCCTCGGTGTTCCATGAAGGCATGAGCATCCTTGAACGCGACCGCGCCGCCGCCTATTTCGCCGACGAAGAGTTCGGCGCACAGGTGCTGATCTGCTCCGAGATCGGCAGCGAAGGCCGCAACTTCCAGTTTGCCCACCATCTGGTGATGTTCGACCTGCCGGCGCACCCCGACCTGCTCGAACAGCGCATCGGCCGCCTCGACCGTATCGGCCAGAAGCACACCATCCAGCTGCATATCCCGTACCTGCAGGACAGCCCGCAAGAGCGCCTGTTCCAGTGGTACCACGAAGGCCTCAACGCCTTCCTCAACACCTGCCCTACCGGCAACGCCCTGCAGCATCAGTTCGGCCCACGCCTGCTGCCACTGCTCGAAGGTGGCGAAAGCAAGGCCTGGGAAGCCCTGGTGGCCGATGCCCGCAGCGAGCGCGAACGCCTGGAAGCCGAACTGCATACCGGCCGTGACCGCCTGCTGGAACTCAACTCCGGCGGTGCCGGCGAAGGCCAGGCGCTGGTCGAGGACATTCTCGAACAGGACGACCAGTTCGCCCTGCCGATCTACATGGAAACCCTGTTCGACGCCTTCGGCATCGACAGCGAAGACCATTCCGAGAACGCCCTGATCCTCAAGCCGAGCGAGAAGATGCTCGACGCCAGCTTCCCGCTGGGCGACGACGAAGGCGTGACCATCACCTACGACCGTGGCCAGGCGCTGTCGCGCGAGGACATGCAGTTCCTCACCTGGGAGCACCCGATGGTGCAAGGCGGCATGGACCTGGTGCTGTCCGGCTCGATGGGCAACACCGCCGTGGCGCTGATCAAGAACAAGGCGCTCAAACCCGGCACCGTGCTGCTTGAACTGCTGTTCGTCAGCGAGGTGGTGGCACCGCGCAGCCTGCAACTGGGCCGTTACCTGCCACCGGCGGCATTGCGCTGCCTGCTCGACGCCAACGGCAACGACCTGGCGTCCCGCGTGGCCTTCGAAACCCTCAACGACCAGCTGGAAAGCGTGCCACGCGCCAGCGCCAACAAGTTCGTCCAGGCGCAGCGCGACGTGCTTGCCCAGCGCATCAGCAGTGGCGAGGCCAAGGTCATGCCGGCCCACGTCGAGCGCGTGGCCGAGGCCCAGCGTCGCCTGACAGCGGAAGCCGACGAAGAACTGGCGCGTCTGGTCGCGCTGCAAGCGGTCAACCCGAGCGTGCGCGACAGCGAGATCGAAGCGCTGCGCAAGCAGCGCGAAGAGGGCCTGGCGATGCTGGAAAAGGCCGCCCTGCGCCTGGAAGCCATTCGCGTGCTGGTGGCTGGCTAATACAGGTCAGACACCGCCGCCTTTGTGGGAGCGGCCTTGTGTCGCGAAAGGGCCGCAACGCGGCCCCAGAATTGACGCGCAACAGTTGAAATTGCTGGGGCTGCTTTGCAGCCCTTTCGCGACACAAGGCCGCTCCCACAGGGGAGACCAACTTTCAGAACCCATTTACATATTCCAGGCTGCGATCAGGTTCATAACCAAATCGTAGGAATCAATGTGCCATTAGTCAGGAAGGGTTAAACACCTCTTCCTATACTGCCTCTGGACAGTCTGCACAGGGTTGTAGCGCAGACGAGTGAAAACTCGATCATGAGGCATTCCATGGAATGGCTGGGGCTGCAACTGTTCGCCGACCTGCCGGCAACCGGGCGCATCGTCATTGATTGCCGGCATGAACCGTTCCTGGTTCTGCTCGCCTACCTCGTCGCCTGTGCGGCCTGCTTCGCCACCCTGGACATGGCCGAGCGCCAATCCCACAGCGAAGACCCCACCGCCCACCGACAATGGAACATGCTCGGTGCCTGCTGCCTTGCTGGTGGCATCTGGGCCATGCACTTCATCAGCATGCTGGCCTTCCAGGCGCCAGTTGAAGTGCATTACGACGCGTCCCTGACCATACTTTCGCTGCTCATCGCCCTGGCCGTCGCCTGGCTGGCCATGCACAGCCTCGACCGCAGCCAGATGCAAACACACCATTACCTGCAAAGTGCGGTACTGATCGGCCTGGGTATCATCGTGATGCATTTCGTAGGCATGGCCGCCCTGGAAACCGGCGCCCGCCAGTACTACCAGTCCGGCCTGCTGCTGGCCTCGGCCACCATTGCCCTGCTCACCAGCCTGACCGCGCTGTACCTGGCCCGCTACTTCCGCCATGGCAGCGGTACCCTGCACCAGGCCATGAAGTACGGCGCCAGCCTGCTGATGGCCGGCGGTATCGTCGCCACCCACTTCACCGCGATGTCGGCCATGACCCTGGTCATCCCGGCAGACACCGCCCTGCGCCTGCCCTCTGGCGATAACAGCCTGCAACTGGCGCTGGGCATCGGCTTCATCACCCTGCTGATCAGTGCTGCCAGCATCAGTACCGCGCTGGCCGACAAGAAGCTGCAAAGCAAGGAACACGACCTGCGCCGGGTCAGCGTGCTGCTCAGTCAGCTCGACCAGGCCCGCGCGTCGCTGCAGCAGGCCGCGCACTACGATGCCCTGACCAGCCTGGTAAACCGCCGCGGTTTCAACCAGGTGTTCGCCGAACGCCTGGCCGAACACCAGGCCACGGAAAGCCACCTGGCAGTGATGTTCCTAGACATCGACCATTTCAAGCGCATCAACGACAGCCTCGGTCACGACGCCGGCGACGAACTGCTCAAGGTGATCGCCAGCCACATCAAGGCCGCCACTCGCAACCACGACCTGGTCGCACGCTTTGGCGGCGACGAGTTCTGCGTGGTCACCAGCCTCAACAACCGCGACGAAGCCCGCCACCTGGCCCAGCGCATCATGCAGAGGATGAAAGAGCCCATCAACCTGGGCGGCCGGCGCATGGTCATGACCACCAGTATCGGCATCAGCATCTTCCCCGACGACGGCACCACCGCCGAAGAGCTGCTCAAGCATGCAGACCTCGCCCTGTACCAGTCCAAGGGCAACGGGCGCAACAGCCTGAACTTCTTCAACGACAGCCTGAAGACCCAGGCCTCGATTGCCCTGCAACTGGAAGAGGAACTGCGGGTGGCCCTGCTCGAGGAGCATGGGCTGTGCGTGCACTACCAGCCGATCTTCGACCTGCGCAGCAGGCAAGTGGCCAAACTGGAGGCCCTGGTGCGCTGGCGACACCCGCAACACGGCCTGCTCGGGCCCGATCGTTTTGTCGCTATCGCCGAAGCCAACGGGCTGATCATCGACCTCGACCTGTGGGTGCTGCGCCACGCTTGCGCCGACCTGGCCTACCTGCAGCGCCACGGCCATGGCAACCTCAAGGTCACGGTCAATTGCTCGGCCGTCACTCTCAGCCACGACGAACTGCCCAACGAAGTGGAAAAGGCGCTGTTCCACGCCGGTCTCGCGCCTCGGCAGCTGGAACTGGAAGTGACCGAGAACGCCCTGATGGGTGATATCCAGCGTACGGTCAACCTGCTCAAGCGCGTGCGCGCCCTGGGCGTGGCGCTGTCGATCGATGACTTCGGCACCGGCTACTCGTCACTGGCCTACCTCAAGCGCCTGCCGCTGGACGTGCTGAAGATCGACCGCAGCTTCCTGCAGGATGTGCCGGGCAGCCAGAAGGACCGCGAGATCGTCCAGGCGATCATCGTCATGGCGCATACCCTGCATCTGCAGGTGGTCAGCGAGGGCGTGGAAACCGCCGAACAGCTGGCGTTTCTCGAAGCCCACGGCTGCGACTACCTGCAGGGCTACCTGCTGGGCCGCCCGGAGCCGCTGGCCGAACTGCGCTCGCTGCTGGAGCGGCTGCAGCACCAGGGCGGCGTGTTCAGCTCCTGCTGCGATACAGCTCAACCAGGGTCGCCGGATCTTTTTGCAGGTACCCCTGGCTCGCGTGCAGGCGCATCAATTGTGCGGCAAGGCCACTGAGCGGCGTCGCCGAGCCTTGCTCGCGAGAAAACTTGACCGCGCCATCGAGGTCCTTGAGCAGCGTGCGCACGTGCCACTTGATCGGCTCGAAGCGGCTTTCGGCCATTTGCGGGGCGAGGATCTGCAACGGTTTGGAATCGGCAAAGCCGCCCGCCAGCGCTTCGGCGATCAGCGTCGCATCGACCCCGGACTGTTCAGCCAAGGCCACCACTTCGGCGATCACCAGGGCATTGCAGGCCACGATCATCTGGTTGCAGGCCTTGGTCACCTGGCCAGCGCCCACCGCCCCCATGTGCGTCACCCGCTGGCCGAGTACCTGCAGTACCGGGCGTGCCCGCTCCAGGTCGGCCGCCTCGCCACCGACCATGATCGCCAGAGTGCCGGCTTCGGCCCCCGGCGTGCCGCCGGAAACTGGCGCGTCCAGCCAGGCCATGCCGCACAGCGCTGCCAGTTCGGCGGCCATTTCACGGGTGGCGGTTGGCTCCAGGCTGGAGAAATCGATCAGCAACTGGCCGCTGCGCCCGCCCTGGGCGATGCCTTGCTCGCCGAACACCACTTCGCGGACCACGGCCGTGTCGGCCAGGCACAGCAGCAGCATGTCGCTGTCGCGGCACAGTTCGGCAGGGCTGCTGGCCAGGCGCGCGCCGGCGGCGACCAGTGCAGCGCACTTGTCCGGGCTGCGGTTCCACACGGTCAGCGGGTAACCCGCTGCCAGCAGGCGCCGGCACATGGGCAGGCCCATCAGGCCGATGCCGGCGAATCCAAGCGAAGGTAGTTTTGAGTTCATCAATGACTCCGGACAAATTCGATATCGATCCGGGCCGCTTTGCGGCCTTCGCGGGCATGCCCGCGAAGGGCTGCAAGGCAGCCCCCATTACGCATCCCGTAAACTGTTACCGCCACGCCGAATTGTTACTTCCCTCTACCCGCCTTGAGCGCCCTCGAGCACCAAAACGGGGCTGCTGCGCATTTTCGCGCACCAAAAGCGATCACTCCTCTGCCGGGGGCTTCACCTGGATCACGATGAACGGCGAAACCACCACCGCCCAGATCTCTGGATCGCGGCTTTGCAGGTCATGGGCCTGCTCGGCGGTCACCGGCCCAACAGTGCCATCACTACGCCACTTGGCGAAGATCTCGCTGCGATTCTCGGCCATCGCCTCAGCAACGGCGATCAGGTCGAGGCTCGGGTCGACCCAAATCAGGTCACCCTTGGCCCAGAAACGCTCCAGCGCTTTCCACTCGATGATTGCCGTCTCGCCAAGCAATTTGGCATAGAGGGTGCTTGTTTGATCAGTCATGGGTGGTTTCCGCAAAAATCGGCCAATAAAAAAGGTCGGCATTTTTGCAGAAAAACCCGGTTTCAAATATGTAATTTGGTCGATTGATCCCGAACTTGTGGGGCGGGGTCGCAGATGCAGGCAGTTTGATGGCGCCTTTCTGTATCTTTGTGTCGACCATGCGACAACCCAGGAAGCAGGCACTTTTCGACCGCTTTTCAAGCGCTCGAACAGCGCTCTACACTGTACCGGTACAGTTCCGGGACATGTTCCGGGGGAAGGTGGGCTTGCGCGTTGGCATGGCCACGCCGCAAATCCCGCCCGGTCTGTAGCCCTGGCCGCCAGGACTATAAGAATTACAACAGAATGAGTGGAGCACTATGATCAAGATTTCCAAGCTGTTCGCCGCAATGGTTCTGGCAGGGGTAGCCAGCCATTCGTTTGCCGCCGATACCATCAAGATAGGGATTGCAGGTCCCAAGACCGGCCCTGTGACCCAGTACGGCGACATGCAGTTCATCGGCGCAAAGCAAGCCATCAAGGATATCAACGCCGCGGGCGGCGTGGATGGCAAGATGCTCGAAGCCAAGGAATACGACGACGCCTGCGACCCTAAACAGGCCGTTGCAGTCGCCAACAAAGTGGTCAACGACGGCGTCAAGTTCGTCATCGGCCACCTGTGCTCCAGCTCCACCCAGCCTGCGTCCGACATCTACGAAGACGAAGGCGTGATCATGATCACCCCGGCCGCCACCTCCCCGGAAATCACCGCCCGCGGCTACAAGCTGATCTTCCGTACCATCGGCCTGGACAGCGCCCAGGGCCCGGCTGCCGGCAACTACATCGCCGACCACGTCAAGCCGAAGGTGGTAGCCGTCCTGCACGACAAGCAGCAGTACGGTGAAGGCATCGCTACCGCGGTCAAGCAGACCCTGGAAGGCAAAGGCACCAAGGTTGCCGTGTTCGAAGGCCTGAACGCCGGTGACAAGGACTTCTCCTCGATCATCCAGAAGCTCAAGCAGAACAACGTCGACTTCGTCTACTACGGCGGCTACCACCCAGAGCTGGGCCTGATCCTGCGCCAGGCTCAGGAAAAGGGCCTGAAAGCCAAGTTCATGGGCCCGGAAGGCGTGGGCAACGACTCCATCTCGCAGATCGCCCAGAACGCCTCCGAAGGCTTGCTGGTGACCTTGCCGAAGTCGTTCGACGCGGACCCTGCCAACAAGAAGATCGTCGACGCCATCAAGGCTGACGGCAAGGACCCAAGCGGCCCGTTCGTGTTCCCGGCCTACTCGGCTGTCGAGCTGATCGCCCAGGGCATCAAGGCCGCCAAGTCCGAAGACGCCGAGAAGGTGGCCGAGGCCATCCACGCCGGCACCTTCAAGACCCCGACCGGCGAATTGTCCTACGACGCCAAAGGCGACCTGAAAGACTTCAAGTTCGTGGTGTACGAATGGCACTTCGGCAAGCCGAAGACTGAAGTCTCCCCTCAGTAACTGCGTGACTAATAGCTGACCGTAGAAGCCCACTGTGCGAGCAGTGGGCTTTGTTTTACGAGGTTCATGGGCCTGATCCCCGCGATCCGGGGGCGGGCTCACCTGAAAATCTTAAAACCGTCACCCGCGGTTTCCTGGCCTACCCCCGCCAGCGAAATGCAAATCAGGTTTTTAGGAGCGCTGTAATGCCTGAGATCTACCATTTCTTCCAACAACTGGTTAATGGATTGACCATCGGCAGCACCTATGCCTTGATCGCCATCGGCTACACGATGGTGTACGGCATCATTGGCATGATCAACTTCGCCCACGGCGAGGTGTACATGATCGGTTCCTACGTGGCCTTCATCGCCCTGGCGGGCCTGGCCATGATGGGTATCCATTCGCTGCCGATCCTGATGACCGTCGCCTTCGTCGCGACGATCTTCGTCACCAGTGCCTATGGCTACAGCATCGAACGGGTTGCCTACCGCCCCCTGCGCAACAGCAACCGACTGATCCCGCTGATTTCCGCCATCGGCATGTCGATCTTCCTGCAGAACACCGTCTTGCTTTCGCAAGACTCCAAGGACAAGTCCATCCCCAACCTGATCCCCGGAAGCTTCTCGTTCGGGCCGGGCGGCGCGGAGGAAGTACTGATCAGCTACATGCAGATCCTGGTGTTCGTGGTCACCCTGGTGGCCATGACCTGCCTCACCCTGTTCATCTCCCGTTCCCGCCTGGGCCGCGCCTGCCGCGCCTGTGCCGAGGACATCAAGATGGCCAACCTGCTGGGCATCAACACCAACAACATCATCGCCCTCACCTTCGTCATCGGTGCCGCCCTGGCGGCGGTGGCGGCCGTGCTGCTGAGCATGCAGTACGGGGTGATCAACCCCAACGCCGGTTTCCTGGTGGGCCTGAAGGCCTTCACCGCGGCGGTGCTGGGTGGCATCGGCAGCATCCCGGGCGCCATGCTCGGCGGGCTGGTGCTGGGCGTGGCCGAAGCGTTCGGTGCCGATATCTTCGGCGACCAGTACAAGGACGTGGTGGCATTCGGCTTGTTGGTTCTTGTCCTGCTATTCCGGCCGACCGGCATCCTGGGCCGCCCGGAGGTTGAAAAAGTATGAACAGAAATCTCAAACAGGCGTTCTTCAGCGCCTTGCTGGTATGGGCCGTGGCCTTCCCGGTACTGGGCCTGAAACTGAGCATCGACGGCATCAGCCTGTCCGTGCACAGCCAGGGCTCGTTCAACCTCAGCATCATTGCCCTGTGCTCGGTGCTGATGTTCCTGCGCGTGCTGTTCGACAAGCAGTGGAACTCGGTAATGGGCCGCCGTTCGGATCGCAAGCTGATCCCGCCGGCGGTCAGCAACTACCTGACCCTTCCGAAAACCCAGCGCTACGTGATCATGGGCCTGATCGTCGCGGCACTGGTGTGGCCGTTCTTCGGCTCGCGCGGTGCGGTCGACATTGCCACGCTGATCCTGATCTACGTGTTGCTGGGCCTGGGCCTGAACATCGTGGTCGGTTTGGCAGGCCTGCTCGACCTCGGTTACGTCGGCTTCTACGCCGTCGGCGCCTACAGCTACGCCATGCTCTCGCACTACCTGGGCTGGAGCTTCTGGGTATGCCTGCCGATCGCCGGCCTGATGGCCGCTACCTTCGGCTTCCTGCTCGGCTTCCCGGTGCTGCGCCTGCGCGGTGACTACCTGGCGATCGTGACCCTCGGCTTCGGCGAGATCATCCGCCTGTTCCTGCGTAACCTCACCGACTGGACCGGCGGCCCCAACGGCATCAGCAACATCCCCAAGCCAGAGCTCTTCGGCCTGACTTTCGAACGCCGTGCCGCCGAGGGCATGCAGACCTTCCATGAGTTCTTCGGGCTGGAATACAACTCGATCAACAAGGTCATCTTCCTCTACCTGGTGGCCCTGCTGCTGGCCCTGCTGGCGCTGTTCGTGATCAACCGCCTGCTGCGCATGCCGATCGGCCGCGCCTGGGAAGCCCTGCGCGAAGACGAGATCGCCTGCCGTGCACTTGGCCTGAACCCGACCGTGATCAAGCTGTCGGCATTCACCCTGGGCGCCTGCTTCGCCGGTTTCGCCGGCAGCTTCTTCGCTGCGCGCCAGGGCCTGGTGACGCCGGAGTCGTTCACCTTCATCGAGTCGGCGATCATCCTCGCCATCGTCGTGCTCGGCGGCATGGGCTCACAACTGGGCGTGATCCTCGCGGCCATCGTGATGATCCTGCTGCCCGAGCTGATGCGTGA
This sequence comes from Pseudomonas sp. B8(2017), assembly GCF_002113575.1. Taxonomy (NCBI): domain Bacteria; kingdom Pseudomonadati; phylum Pseudomonadota; class Gammaproteobacteria; order Pseudomonadales; family Pseudomonadaceae; genus Pseudomonas; species Pseudomonas sp. B8(2017). Next base: position 24,330 of record NZ_NEIO01000016.1, read on the forward strand.
GTTCAGCGAATACCGGATGCTGATGTTCGGTGCGCTGATGGTGTTGATGATGATCTGGCGTCCGCAAGGCCTGCTGCCTATGCAACGTCCACACATGGAGCTGCGTCGATGAGCCGCGAAATTCTGCAAGTCAGCGGCCTGAGCATGCGCTTCGGCGGCTTGTTGGCGGTCAACGGCGTGGGCCTGACCGTCAAGGAAAAACAGGTGGTGGCACTGATCGGCCCGAACGGCGCCGGCAAGACCACGGTGTTCAACTGCCTGACCGGCTTCTACAAGCCCAGCGGCGGCACCATCCTGCTCGATGGCCAGCCGATCCAGGGCCTGGCCGGGCACCAGATCGCCCGCAAGGGCGTGGTGCGGACCTTCCAGAACGTGCGCCTGTTCAAGGAAATGACCGCGCTGGAAAACCTGCTGATCGCCCAGCACCGCCACCTGAACACCAACTTCTTCGCCGGCCTGTTCAAGACCCCGAACTTCCGCCGCAGCGAGAAGGAGGCCATGGAGCGCGCGCAGTACTGGCTGGAGAAGGTCAACCTGACCGAGTTCGCCAACCGTACCGCCGGCACCCTCGCCTACGGCCAGCAGCGCCGCCTGGAAATCGCCCGCTGCATGATGACCCAGCCGCGCATCATCATGCTCGACGAACCGGCAGCGGGCCTGAACCCGAAGGAGACCGAAGACCTCAAGGCGCTGATCGCCTACCTGCGTGAGTCGCACAACGTCACCGTGCTGCTGATCGAGCACGACATGAAGCTGGTGATGAGCATTTCCGACCATATCGTGGTGATCAACCAGGGCACCCCCCTGGCCCACGGCACGCCGGAAGAGATCCGCGACAACCCTGACGTGATCAAAGCCTACCTGGGGGAAGCGTAAATGCTGAAGTTCGAGAACGTTTCCACCTTTTACGGCAAGATCCAGGCGCTGCACAGCGTCAACGTGGAGATCAACCAGGGCGAGATCGTTACCCTGATCGGCGCCAACGGTGCCGGCAAGTCGACCTTGCTGATGACCCTGTGCGGCTCGCCGCAGGCGCACAGTGGCAGCATCAAGTACCTGGGTGAAGAACTGGTCGGCCAGCCGTCCTCGCACATCATGCGCAAGAGCATCGCGGTGGTGCCGGAAGGCCGCCGTGTGTTCTCCCGCCTGACCGTCGAGGAAAACCTGGCGATGGGTGGTTTCTTCACCGACAAGGGCGATTACCAGGAGCAGCTGGACAAGGTGTTGCAGCTGTTCCCGCGCCTGAAGGAGCGTTATATCCAGCGTGGCGGCACCATGTCCGGTGGCGAGCAGCAGATGCTCGCCATTGGCCGGGCGCTGATGAGCAAACCCAAGCTGCTGCTGCTCGACGAGCCCTCGCTGGGCCTGGCGCCGATCATCATCCAGCAGATCTTCGACATCATCGAACAGCTGCGCCGTGATGGCGTGACGGTGTTCCTGGTGGAGCAGAACGCCAACCAGGCGCTGAAGATCGCTGACCGGGCCTATGTGCTGGAGAACGGCCGGGTGGTGATGCAGGGTACTGGGGAAGCACTGTTGACCGACCCGAAGGTGCGCGACGCGTACCTGGGGGGTTGACCGGGAAAAGGGCCATCTACTGGCCCTTTTTTCTACCTGTCAGAAATGTATTGCCTGTACTGGCCCTATCGCCGGCTGCCAGCTCATGGCTGACGCCCCCAGCGACCCGAACATCGGCACCACGCGCATGCAGGGCGAGCTGCGTGCCGCCGGTGGCCAGCTGCTGTTCAAGCCGTGCAGCGAAAACCGCACTTTCGTGATCAACGACGTCGCCGCCACCGGCATCCTGCAGGAAGCCGCCAACCTCGCCAAGGACGCCAACGACAAGCTGTTCGCCGACGTCCGTGGCCGCCTCACCGGCAGCAGGCAGGCCAACAACGACGGCCAGCTGGAAGTTCGCCGCCTGTACCGCCTGGAACCTTCCACCCGCGCTTGTGAAGACCCCAACTTCAAGCAGCTGACCCTGCGCGCCAACGGCCACGAGCCGGAATGGGACATCAAGGCCAGCGGCAAAGGCATGGTGCTCAACCGCGTCGGCCAGGACCCCCTGCCCCTGCCCTTCCTGGAAGAAGAAGTGCCCGGCGGCGGCCTGACCCTGACCAGCGAAGCCAACGGCCAGCACGTGGAGCTGTGGGTCGCGCCACAACGCTGCGTAGACACCGCCACCGGTGCCATCCACCACCTGCGCGCCGAACTGCGCATCGACGGCAAGACCCTGCAGGGCTGCGGTTACTACGGCGGTGCGCGCGACAACTGATCGCCGGGCGCTTTTATCCTGCCAGTCGGGGCGGCGAACAGCTTATACTTGGCGGTTTGTGTAAAGCCGCCGGCCGCCCATGGCCGGGATACTGGACCCTGCCATGCTACGAATCACCGAACTGAAGCTGCCCCTGGACCATCCCGACGAAGCCCTGCGTGAAGCCATCGTCCAGCGCCTGGGCATCCGCGACGAGCAACTGCTCAGCTTCAACCTGTTCAAGCGCAGCTACGATGCGCGCAAGAAGAACAGCGAACTGCTGTTCATCTACACCATCGACCTGGAAGCCAGCAACGAAGCCGAACTGCTCAGCAAGTTCGCCGACGATCGCAACATCGGCCCGGCGCCAGACGTGACCTACAAGTTCGTCGGCCAGGCCCCTGCTGATCTGCAGGAGCGCCCGATCGTGGTCGGCTTCGGCCCGTGCGGCATCTTCGCCGGCCTGTTGCTGGCACAGATGGGCTTCAAGCCGATCATCCTCGAGCGCGGCAAGGAAGTGCGCCAGCGCACCAAGGACACCTGGGGCCTGTGGCGCAAGAGCGTGCTCAACCCCGAGTCCAACGTGCAGTTCGGCGAAGGCGGCGCCGGTACCTTCTCCGACGGCAAGCTGTACAGCCAGATCAAGGACCCGCAGCACCACGGCCGCAAAGTGCTGGAAGAGTTCGTCAAGGCCGGTGCGCCGGACGAGATCCTGTACATCAACAAGCCACACATTGGCACCTTCCGCCTCACCGGCATGGTCGAGCAGATGCGTCAGGACATGATCGCCCTCGGCGCCGAAGTGCGCTTCCAGCAGAAGGTCACCGACCTGCTGATCGAGGATGGGCAGCTGACCGGCGTGGTGCTGGAGAGCGGCGAACAGCTGCACTCGCGCCATGTGGTGCTGGCCCTGGGCCACAGTGCCCGCGACACCTTCCGCATGCTGCACGCCAAGGGCGTGTACATGGAAGCCAAGCCGTTCTCGGTGGGCTTCCGCATCGAACACCCGCAAACGCTGATCGACAAGGCGCGCCTGGGCAAGTACGCCGGTCACCCGAAACTTGGTGCCGCCGACTACAAGCTGGTGTACCACGCCAAGAACGGCCGTTCGGTGTACAGCTTCTGCATGTGCCCGGGCGGCACCGTGGTCGCCGCCACCAGCGAGCCAGGCCGGGTGGTTACCAACGGCATGAGCCAGTACTCGCGTAACGAGCGCAACGCCAACTCCGGCATCGTCGTCGGCATCGACCCCGAACGCGATTACCCGGGCGGCCCGCTGGCCGGCATCGAGCTGCAGGAGCGCCTGGAAGCCCACGCCTACGTGATGGGCGGCAGCAACTACCAGGCCCCGGCGCAGCTGGTGGGTGACTTCGTCGCCGGCCGGCCGTCGACTGCACTGGGCAGTGTCGAGCCGTCCTACAAACCGGGCGTGACCCTGGGCGACCTGGCGCCAAGCCTGCCGGACTTCGCCATCGAGGCCATTCGCGAGGCACTGCCGGCGTTTGACCGGCAGATTAAGGGCTACAACCTGCATGATGCAGTGTTGACCGGGATCGAGACCCGCACCTCGTCGCCGCTGCGCATTACCCGCGGTGAGGACTTCCAGAGCCTGAACCTGAAGGGGCTGTTCCCGGCGGGTGAAGGGGCCGGGTATGCGGGCGGGATCCTGTCGGCGGGTGTCGATGGCATTCGCATCGCCGAGGCGGTGGCGCGGGATATGCTCGGTCTCTGAGCCTTTATTGCCTGCCAAGGCCCTTTCGCGGGCTCGCCCGCTCCCACAGGTGCCGCGCCAGATCTGAATGTGGCGCGGTACCTGTGGGAGCGGGCAAGCCCGCGAATAGGCCCTGACAGGAATCAGAATTATCCAACCCAGAGATCAGACTCTCCCTCCCCCTTCCTTCCCCATCTGCATCTAGGCTTCCCTCAGCCCAGCCAGTAACAACATATAACAAAAACGAATATAGTTTTTGTTTGAAAGCATATCGTCACAGGCTAGGGTGTACGCCCGTTCCATCGTCAACTGCTCATGGAGAGCCTATAGCCCGTGCGTAGCCTGTTCACCCGCTTCTTCCAGCTCGAAGCCGCCAGCGGCCTGCTGCTGATCGCTGCGGCCATCCTGGCCCTGGTCATCAACAACTCGCCGCTGTCCTACCTGTACAGCGGCCTGCTCGACGTCCCCGTCGCCGTCCAGGTCGGCGCGCTGCACATCGCCAAACCGCTGCTGCTGTGGATCAACGACGGCCTGATGGCGCTGTTCTTCCTGCTCATCGGCCTGGAGGTCAAGCGCGAGGTGGTCGACGGCCACCTGTCCAAGCCCTCCCAGGTGATCCTGCCTGCCACCGCCGCCGTGGGCGGCATGGTGATACCGGCACTGATCTACTGGTTCATCAACCGTGACAACCCGGCGGCCGTGGCCGGCTGGGCGATCCCCACCGCCACCGACATCGCCTTCGCCCTCGGCGTACTGGCCTTGCTGGGCAAGCGCGTGCCGGTGTCGCTGAAACTGTTCCTGATGACCCTGGCGATCATCGACGACCTGGGTGCGATCATCGTCATTGCCCTGTTCTACTCGGGCACCCTGTCGAGCGTGTCGCTGCTGCTGGCCGCCGCCTGCCTGGTAGTGCTGGTGGCCATGAACCGGCTTGGCGTGGTCAAGCTTGGGCCGTACATGGTCGTTGGCCTGATCCTGTGGGTCTGCGTGCTCAAGAGCGGTGTGCATGCCACCTTGGCCGGGGTTGCCCTGGCCCTGTGCATCCCGCTGCGCACGCGCCATGCCGAACGCTCGCCACTGCTCGCCCTGGAGCACGCCCTGCATCCTTGGGTCGCCTACGCCATCCTGCCGCTGTTCGCTTTCGCCAACGCCGGTGTATCGCTGGCAGGCATGACCGTAGAAAGCTTCACCCACCCAGTGCCACTGGGCATCGCCGTCGGGCTGCTGCTGGGCAAGACCGTGGGTGTCTTCGGCCTGACCTGGGTCGCGGTCAAGCTGCGCCTGGCCGCGCTGCCTGCAGGCGCCAGTTGGGGGCAATTGCTGGGTGTGGCGATACTTTGCGGTATCGGCTTCACCATGAGCCTGTTCGTTGGCTCGCTCGCCTTTGTGCCTGGCAGCAGTGATTACGCCGGAATGGACCGCATGGGTATTCTCACCGGCTCGTTCTTCGCCGCCGTGATCGGCTATGCGGTAACCGCCATGGCCAGCCGCAAGCCCAACGTCGGCTGACCTGGCCGCAGCATGAAAAAACCCCGACTGGCGAACGCCATGTCGGGGTTTTGTCTTGTTGGGCTACGGTCAGTGCGTGACGCGGCTGGTGCCATCGACGGTCATGATGCGCACGCGGTCGCCAACGCGGAAGATCTCGTTCTGCTGCACGGCCTGCACATAGGCACGCATGCTGCCATCATCCTCACGCACGGTGATTTCGACACCTTGGGTACGAGTCAGGCCTTCTTCGGCGGCGGAACCGGCCAGGCCACCGGCAACGGCACCGATCACGGCAGCGACGATGCTGCCACGGCCACCGCCCACGGCGCTGCCGGCCACGCCACCGACGATGGCGCCAGCACCACCGCCGATCGGGGTCTTGGTGCCCTCGATCTTGACCGGGCGCAGGGACTCGATGGTGCCCATGCGCACGGTTTGCACGCGGCGGGCCTCATCACGGGAGTAGCTGTCACCGGTCAGGCTCGAGGCACAGCCACCCAGCAACAACGACATGGTGGTAAAGGTCGCCACCAGCAAAGCGGATTTACGCATGGGTAAAGTCTCCATAAGTCAGGTGCTCATTAGACGCTGCACGTTGACGGCTGTCACGGTACAAACGTAATAAAATTGTTTTCATTCAGCCAAGGGACAGCCTGCGTGGCTGTGTCGAGGCCTTTCAAGTGAGACCAAGGATAGCCATGGATTACTTCATCGTCGTGGTCACCACCGTTGCGGGGTTGTACTTCCACTGGTGGCTGTATGTGCGCATGCGCCGCTGGATGGACCGTGACCTGGCGTTGTCGCTGGCTGGGGCGGACCCTGGAAAACGCGCTTATATGCTGCAAAGGCTGGAGCAGGCGCGGGTGGAGAAGGTGGGGCGCAAGCAGTTGGTGGGGTGGTTGGAGCGGGAGGCTGCGGGGTATCCGGGGTAGCCTTGGAGATTGCTGGGGCCGCTTTGCGACCCTTTCGCGACACAAGGCCGCTCCCACAGATTGGGTCTGCGCTGTACCTGTGGGAGCGGCCTTGCGTCGCGATGGGCTGCGCAGCAGCCCCCGGAATCTCAGGGCGCCAACCGCTCCCGCAGCCACTGCCCATCCACCAGCCGGTAGTTCAGTCGGTCATGCAGGCGGCTGGCCCGCCCCTGCCAGAACTCGATGCGTTCAGGCAGCAAACGATACCCACCCCAATGTTCCGGGCAATGCGGCTGGGTGTCGGAGAAGCGCGCCTCGGTGGCTTTGACCAGCCCCTCCAGCTCCTCACGGCCGGCAATCACCTGGCTCTGCGGCGAAGCCCAGGCCCCCAGGCGGCTGCCCAGCGGGCGCACCTGGTAGTAGGCGTCCGACTCCTGGGGCGTGACCTTTTCCACCCGCCCTTCGATGCGCACCTGGCGCTCCAGTGCCGGCCAGAAGAAGGTCATGGCGGCGAAAGGGTTGACCTGCAGTTGCTGGCCCTTGGCACTATCGTAGTTGGTGAAGAAGGTGAAACCACGCTCATCGAGCCCCTTCAGCAGCAAGATACGGCAGTGAGGGCGGCCTTCACCATCGACAGTGGCCAAGGTCATGGCGTTGGCTTCCACCGGTACCTGCTCGGTTTTCACCGCATCGGCGAACCACTGGTGGAACAGGGCGAACGGCTCCCCCGGGGCCTGGGCTTCGGCCAGGCCATCACGGGTGTAGTCGCGGCGCATATCGGCCAGGGATTGGGTCATTGCTGCGTTCCTTGACGATCAGTTGGTCTTCGCAGGGCTGTTGGCAGCTACTTTCTTGTCAGTGGTAGCTTTCTTGGCGACGGGCTTGGCCGGCGCGGCTTTTTTCTTGGCCGTGGTCTTGGCTGGCGCCTTGGCCTTGGCTTTGGTTACAGGCTTCTTCGCCGCAGCCTTGGTGGCCGGCTTGCTGTCGGCAGCCTTGGCGGCAGGCGCCTTGACGTCCTGCACCGCCACCATCGGGGCCCGTGCCGGGGCGGCTTGCTGGTACTTGGCCAGCAGGGCGACCATGGTGTTCTGCGGGGTCAACAGCATTTCCACACGGCGGTTCAGGGCACGGCCCTCGGCGCTGTCGTTGGCGGCGCGCGGCATTTCCGAGCCCATGCCCTTGAGGTTCAGGCGATCACGCTGCAGGCCGCTGAGGCGGAAGATGGCCGACACCGAAGCGGCGCGCTCCAGGCTGAGCTTCTGGTTGGCGGCAGCGACGCCACTGCTGTCGGCATGGCCGAGCACCAGCACGGCGGTCTTGGCATCGCCCTCGACAGTCTTGGCCACACGGGTGATCGGGCCCAGAGTCATCGGCAGCAGCATGTTCGGACGATCAGGGTTGTACGAGCTGTCCACCGGGATGGTTACCGCCAGCACGTTGTCACGGCGCTCCAGTTCCAGCTTGCTGCCCTTGATCGCCTCACGCAGCTTGGGCTCGTACTCGTCCAGCCAGGCCTGGGTGGCCTTCTGGTCGATCTTCGGTACCACCGGCCCCTTGGCCTGCTTCTCTTCACCGCCGAACGGCCACCACCAACGGCTGGCGTTGTCCGACTTGGCGTCGGCCTTGGCCACGTTTTCCGTGACGGCTTGCTTCACTTCCTGCTCGGCAACCTTGTCCGAACCGAAGGGCCACCAGCTCGAGGCGCTGTCCTTCGAGCCGTCCTGGGGGTGACTGGCGCAGCCGGTAACGGCGGTCAGGCACAGGGCGAGTGCTAAGGTTTTGTGTGAAGACATCAGCGATACACCATGAAATAGAAAGAAATTTTGCCTACGCTTTTCAGGCGTTGGCATTGAGGATAGTCAAAGGGGTGGGGCAACACCCGCATTACCCGATCAAAGGCAACTGGCAAGGACACGTACCAGTTTCTGGGCTCGCGGGTCCATGAGCACATAAGGGCCAAGGGTATTGACCACGAAACCGAAGGCCACATCGTGTTCCGGGTCAGCGAAACCGACCGAGCCGCCGGCGCCTGGGTGGCCGAAGGCGCGGGGCCCGAGGCCGAAGGTGGCATTGGCCACGTCGGGCTGGTCGAGCATGCAGCCCAGGCCAAAACGGGTCTGGGTGAGCAGGGTGCGATCCTGGCCGAGGCTGTGCTCACGGGTCAGTTCGTCGAGCAGTTCGGATTCGAGCAGGCTGCCGTCCAGCAACCCGGCATAGAAGCCCGCCAGGCTGCGCGCATTGCCATGGCCATTGGCCGCTGGCTGCTGCATGCGCCGCCACTCCGGCTTGTTGGTACTGGTCAGGATCGCCGGCGGGTTGGTGAAGGCACGGGTCGACAGGGCCTCGGGCTCGCGCATGGTCACCTGCAGCAGACGCTGCGCCGCAGCGTCCCCGGCGTTGCCCTTGCCACGGGCGATGTGCGCCACGCGATAAAACTCATCGTCAGCCAGGCCGACATGAAAATCCAGCCCCAACGGCCGAGCGGTACGGGCCACGATCGAGTCGCCGGGGCCACGGCCGTCGGCACGGCGGATCAGCTCGCCGATCAGCCAGCCGTAGGTAATGGCGGCATAGCCGTGCTCGGTGCCGGGTGTCCACCAGGGCGTTTCGGCAGCCAGCGCATCGACCATGGCCTGCCAGTCATACAGCGCTTCGGCCGGCAGCAGCTCACGGATGGCCGGCAAGCCGGCACGGTGGCTGAGCAGCTGGCGCAGGGTGATCGCCTGTTTGCCTGCCTGGGCGAACTCGGGCCAGTAGTTGGCCACCGGCGCATCGAGGGCCAGCTTGCCCTCGCCGACCAGTTGCAGGGCGGTGACAGCGGTGAAGGTCTTGGTGCAGGAGAACAGGTTGGCGATGGTATCGCTGTGCCAGGCCTGCTGGCCGTCCTTGTCGGCACTGCCGGCCCACAGGTCGACCACGGTTTCGCCACCAACCTGGATGCACAGCGCGGCGCCACGCTCCTGGGGATCATCGAACAGCGCGGCGAAGGCTTCGCGCACTGCTTCGAACTTCAGCTCATAGTGACCCTGGATCTGCACCCGCTGTTCTCCGTACGACCAATTCCGAAAATGGTGTGCATTGTTTCAGTAGTTGCGTGTTTTGCAAACTGGCTTGGGCCAAGTGGTCGCGACGAATGGCAGCCAGGACGAACGGTGCCCCTGTAGGAGCGGCCTTGCGTCGCGATGGGCTGCGCAGCAGCCCCGGCAATTTGTGCATTGCGGCTGAGATCCTGGGGCTGCTGCGCAGCCCATCGCGACACAAGGCCGCTCCTACACCAGACCGCGTCAGCCGGTTGCTAGGGCGCCGGCTTTTCCAGTAGGGCGCGCAGCTGGCTCATTGCCTGCAAGTTGCTCTTGCGCACGGCATCGACAAACCCCGGATATGGCATATCGGTGATCGCCACCAACCCGAGGTGGCCGTTCTCGCCATCGAGCAGGCGGCCGCTGGCCGGCTGGTCGAGGTACTGGAACCAGTGCGCGCCAACGATCATCGGCTGCGCCAGGGCCGCCTTGAGGAAGTTGCCGTAGGCCGGGCCACGGTCTTCTTCCCGCGCCACTTCCAGCGGCCCCGGCCAGAACGGCCCGCGATCGCGCGAGCCGAACTGGAACTCGGACACCAACACCGGCTTGTCCAGCTCGGCCAGGCGGGCGAAGTCGTAGCCATCCTGCGGCTTGAGGGTATAGAAGTTGAAGCTGAGCACATCGCAGAACTCCGCGCAGGCCTTGACCGCCTCCGGCGTGCTGACGGCATAGCGGCCCCCCAGCAGCAGGTGATTGGGCGCATGCCACTTCAACGAGTCGGCAATGGTCCTGAAGTAGGTTTCGGCGAACACCTGCTGGAAGTGCTGGTAGTCACGCTCGATTTCCGGATGCTCCGGGTCGGGCAACGGTGCCTCGAAGCCCGGGTCCTCCATCAGTTCCCAGGCGGTCAGCTCGATGCCCCAGGCCTTGGACAGCCCTTCCTGGTTGCGGTACTTGTCACGCAACTGCTTGAGGAAGGCGCGCTTGGCCGGTACATCGGTGGTCAGGCGCAAGGTACCGTAGGCCAGGCCGTAACGCGCCTTCGGGTCGCTACCGGGGGCGGCCCAGGCCAGTTCGTTGTCGGCGAAATAGCCGATCAGCCAGGGGTCGTCACGGTGATCGCGGGCGGCAATGGCCACGGCGCGCTCGGTAGCCATGGCAAAACGCGGGTCGAACGGGTCGGGCATGCGGCCCCACCAGTCCATGCCGGTGCTGATGCTGGCGTAATCCCCCACGATCGATAGCGGCAAGGTGTACGGCATGCGCCTGGCTTGGCCCAGGGCCGGCTCGCTCCAGTTGCCGACCGTGTTGAAACCCCAGGCCTGCAGGCGGTCGAGCGCATGCGCCTGCCAGCGGGCGGTATCCAGCGCAAATGGTGGGCAGTTGGCCGGCTGCCCTTCTACCGCAGGCGGGCAGGGTTTGCCATAGGTGCGCTGCAGGTTGGCGGCATAGAAATCGAACCAGCGCCCCTGTTTGAAGTTGCGTCCTTGCGACGAGGGGTTGCCGTCGTCGTTGTTGCCTTCGCCATAGAATGCGGCCAGTGCATCACCCTCGCCCGGCAACGCCTTGAACATCCCTTCACGCCCGGCGACGTAGGTACGCCCGCCATCCGCGGCCACGGCATTCACCCCCAGGGAATAGAACGGATGCCCCTCGGGCGTTACCAGGTACCAGCGGCCGTCACGCTTTTCGGTGCGGAAGAAGCCTTTGGCCTCGAACGCCGGCCCGGCCAGCAGGCCACCGTATGCATCCAGCTGCTGCTTGCCACGCTCTGCCAGCCAGCCTTTGAGCTGTTGCTGCTCGCGTGCATCGGCCGCCTTGAGCTGCTCGTCATTGGCAACCTTTTCAGGCCAATGGCCGCGGGTGGACTGGCCATAGGCATCGATCAGCTCATGGTAGGCCGCCTTGTAGGCCTGGTCGTCATCCTGGATGCCGACCCGCTCGATCAGCAGGTTCTGCGCCACCTTGGGGTTGGGGATACTCAGGCTGACCGACGTCACCTGCTTGAGGTCGACCGCGCCGGCGCTGCTGGTCAGCAGCAGGCGCTGGCCGCCATGGTTCCAGGGCATGGGCGGGCCGGCACGCATGCCCTGGCTCAGCGGCGAGCTGGCCCTCAGCGGTACCATCACGGTTTGCGCAGGACCGGCCGGAAGGTCGATGCGACTGGTCAACGTGCGGCCATCACTGCCCTGCACCATGACGTCCACGGTCAGCGCCCAATCCATCGCGCTTTGCAGGCGCAAGGTCAGAAACTGACCGCCGGACCAGTCCCACACACCGCTTTGCGGGCTGAGGCGCAGGGTCGGCCGCTGGGCCGGATTGAACACCACGCGCCGCAACACTTCGCCTTCGGCCGTCTGCTCCGCGTTGTACTGCGGCATGCCGGCATCCTCGGTCGCCACGTTGACCACCGAGGCCGGGCGCACGAAGCTGAACAGCGTCTGCTGCCCAGCCAGCAAGGGCGAGCTGAACAACAGGGCGAAAATGGCGGGCAGGGTACGGCGGACCATAAGGCTGGGGCTCTCCTTCAGGGCCCTCATGGCCCACGACTGAGTAATGGACATCGCGCCGGAGCAAGTGTGCTCCGGCGGTCAGGAAATCTCCCGCCGGAACGGCGGCAGCGCATTGAGAATAGCCTTGCCGTAGCGCTGGGTGACCAGGCGCCGGTCAAGCAAGGTGATGACACCGCGATCCTGTTCGGTTCGCAGCAGGCGGCCGCAGGCCTGGATCAGCCGCAGCGAGGCGTCGGGCACGGCAATTTCCATGAACGGGTTGCCGCCGCGAGCTTCGATCCACTCGGCCAACGCCGCTTCGACCGGGTCGTCGGGCACGGCAAAGGGAATCTTGGCGATCACCACGTGCTCGCAGTAGGCACCCGGTAGGTCGACACCCTCGGCAAAGCTGGCCAGGCCGAACAGCACGCTGTGCTGGCCATCGTCGACCCGCGCCTTGTGCTTGTTAAGGGTTTCCTGCTTGGACAGGTTGCCCTGGATCAGCACCAGCTTGCGCCAGTCACGGTCCAGGCCATCGAACACGTCCTGCATCTGCTTGCGCGAGGAGAACAGCACCAGCGCGCCGCGGGCATCTTCGACGATGTTCGGCAGTTCGCGGATGATCGCTGCGGTATGCGCCGCCGCATCCCGCGGGTCGGCCTTGAGGTCGGGGACCCGCAGCAGGCCGGCATCGCCATGCACGAACGGGCTGGGCACCACGCAGGTGACCGCGTCACGCGGCAACCCCGAGCGCATGCGGAAGCGGTCGAACTTGCCCAGCGCGGTCAGCGTCGCCGAGGTCACCAGCGCGCCATGGGCCACGCTCCACAGGCTGCGGCGAAGCATTTCGGCGGCCAGGATGGGGCTGGCGTTGACTTCGATGTCGAACAGCGCACCGCTCTCGGCCAGGGTCAGCCAGCGGGCCATGGGCGGGCTGTCTTCCGGGTCTTCGGCGGTAAAGGCCGTCCACAGCTCCCAGTTGCCCTGGGCACGGGTGACCAGGCTACCGAACAGTGGGTACCACTCCTCGGCCTGGTGGCTGGCGATGCCGATGTTGACCTCACCATCCATGCCTTCCTTGAGCAGGTCGGCCAGGCGGGTGAATAGGTCGTTGAGGCGGGCAAAGCCCTTTTTCAGCTCGATGCCCACTTCGCGAATCTGCTCCGGCACCACGCCACCTTCGAAGCGGTAGCGCGGGCGCTCACGGCCTTCGTTGTCCTCGCTGGGGCGGAAGTCGGCAACCTGCTCGCACAGGGTGAACATGAACTGCTGCTGGGTGCGCACTTCCCGCGCAAGCTCCGGCACCTGTTCGATGTACTTGCCCAGGTCACCGGGCAGCGGGTGCTGGGCCAGCAGCTTGGTCAGGTTCTTGGCGGTCTGTTCCAGCCAGTCGGCAGTGGAGCGCAGGCGCGAATAGTGGGCGAAATGGCCGATGGCCTTGTCCGGCAGGTGGTGGCCTTCGTCGAACACGTACATGGTGTCGCGCGGGTCGGGCAATACCGCGCCGCCGCCCAGGGCCAGGTCGGCCAGCACCATGTCGTGGTTGGTGACGATCACGTCGACCTTGCCCATGCCTTCGCGGGCCTTGTAGAACACGCACTGCTGGAAGTTCGGGCAATGACGGCCGGTGCACTGGCTGTGGTCGGTGGTCAGACGCGCCCAGTCCTGGTCTTCCAGGGCTTCGGGCCAGCTGTCGCGGTCACCGTCCCAGCGGTTGCCGGCAAGCTTCTCGATCATGCTGTTGAACAGCTTCTGGCTGCGCTCGTCGACTTCGATGTGAAAGCCTTCTTCCTCGAACAGCTGGGCGGTGGCCGATTGGGCGTGGCCTTCCTGCAGCAGGATGTCGAGCTTGGACAGGCACAGGTAGCGGCCACGGCCCTTGGCCAGGGCGAAGCTGAAGTTCAGCCCGCTGCTGCGCATGAGGTCGGGCAGGTCCTTGAAGACGATCTGCTCCTGCAGCGCCACGGTGGCGGTGGCAATCACCAGGCGCTTGCCGGCGGCCTTGGCGGCCGGAATGGCAGCCAGGCTGTAGGCCACCGTCTTGCCGGTACCGGTGCCCGCCTCCACTGCCACCACGGCAGGCTCGCCGGCACGGCGGCCTTCTTCGTCGCAGGCGATGTCGCCGAGCACCTTGGCCACTTCGGCGATCATCAAGCGCTGGCCATAGCGCGGCTTGAGGCTCTTGGCTTCGAGAAAACGCGTATAGGCGCCCTGGATGGTGGCTTTGAGTTCGTTGCTGATCATGGTCTGCAGGCGCCCGGCGGGCTGGATATATTTTCAGTGTTTCGCATGGGGCGGCTATCATACCCCGCTATTGCCCTTTATGCCGCATGGAGATCCGGATGCTTGCCTTTGCCCTGCCCTACACACTGCATGTCCTGGCCGCCCTGGTGTGGGTCGGCGGCATGTTCTTCGCCTGGCTGGTGCTGCGCCCGGCAACGGTTGCAGCCCTTGAAGGGCCTGCCCGGCTGCGCTTGTGGGTGGAAGTTTTCCGACGCTTCTTCGGTTGGGTCTGGCTGGCCGTGGCGATTTTGGCGATAAGTGGTATCGGCATGTTGCACATGCGCTTCAGCGGCTTCGAGACTGCACCGAAGTATGTGCAGGTGATGATCGGTGGGGGCATCGCCATGTTTGCCCTGTTCATGCGCATCCAGGCGTTGCTGCTGCCGGAGTTGAGGGCGGCGGTGCAGGCCGAGGACTGGCCGGCAGGTGCGGCAGTGCTGGGGCGGATTCGGCGGATGGTGGGGATCAACCTGCTGCTGGGCCTGGCGGTGGTAGCCGTGGCCAGTTCGCGGCTGATGCTCTGACAGGATCTGCGCGGCCCCTGTAGGAGCGGCCTTGTGTCGCGATGGGCTGCGCAGCAGCCCCGGCAATTTGTGCGAAGGCGCTGAAATCCTGGGGCTGCTGCGCAGCCCATCGCGACACAAGGCCGCTCCTACAGGGGGCGCGGCAAGGCTTCAGAGGCGCTGCAGAATCAGCTCACCTGCAGCCCCGGCCAACCCAGGCTGGCCCGGCTGCCCCGGCCGGCCGTTGGCGCCGGCGTCTGTGCGGTACACCAGGCAACCCTTGCTAGCCCCGCCCTTGCCGGCCTTGCCTGCAGCCCCGGCCTTGCCCGGTGCGCCGCCGTCCAGGCGCACCACGATGCGTTCTTGCGGGAAGCCCTGCGGCACGCTCAAGCGGATGCGCCCACCCGGCGCACCATCGTGCCCGTTGCCGCCGTCATCGCCATTGGCACCGCGGCTGGCCTGGCCCCAGGTGCAGCCACCGGCCTGGCCGTTGGCGCCATCGAGCCCCACGTACCCCGGCGCACCGGCACCGCCACGGGCATCGATGGCCAGGCGCTCGGCATCCACTTCAGCCAGTTTCAGGTCCAGGCTGCGGCCCGACCGGGCTCCCCGCTGGTAAGTACCCGCCGCTCCCGGCGCACTGAATTCGCTACCCTCACCCAGCCGCGCACTGCGCGCCTCGATCAGCAACGGGCTATCGGAAGGTGCAATGGCGATACGTGCATCGCGCCCCAACTCCAGCTGGTCGACCTTCAACTCAGCGAGCGTGGCAGGCAGCAGCAGGGTTGCGGCATCGGCGACACGCAACTGTGCCAGGTGCACGCTTGCCGACTTGTCGGGCAGGCGCAGCATGGAATTGGCAGCGACCTCCAGGCTTTCGGCCTGGGCCAGGGGAACGGCCAACATGGCCAGCAACATCAGATTACGCATTTCGCGGCGCCTCCTGCACACGGGGGATGGACATGACATGGAAGATACCCGTCAACAGGATCTGCAAACGATCGAACCAGCGGTGGCTGCGGCCGCGCAGGCTGCCATTGAAGAACAGCACTTCGAGCAGGTGCAGGCCCAGCAAGGTGATGCCGGCGGCGTTGATCAGCAGATTGAAGGGCAAGGGTTGTGGCATCAACTGATTGAACAACACCACACCCCAGAAAGCGACTGTCAGGACCTTGCCCAAGCCCAGGATGAACTTCATATCCCGCCCCCATGGATTGTTGTTATGTCGAGACAGCCCGTTCGAGCGGGCCGTGCGACCAACATTAACTGCAATGTCAGGACAGGCGCCAGCACCACTCAGTTGAGGTGCAGTTCCACCCGTCGGTTGCGGGCGCGGCCCTCCTCGCTTTCGTTGTCGGTGAGCGGTTCACTCTCGCCGCGCCCCTGGCTGGTGACCTTGCCCGCCTCCAGCCCCTGGCTGATCAGGTAAACGGCCACGCTGCTGGCGCGGCGTTCGGAAAGTGCCTGGTTGTAGCTGTCGGAGCCTACGTTGTCGGTATGCCCGATCACGCTCACTTTCGCCACCGTCGGTGAATCGAGCTTCGCCACCAGGCCTTGCAGGCGCTGCTGGGCCGCCGGGGTCAGCTCGGCGGAATCGAAGGCGAACATCACCGCGCCGTTGTCATCCAGGATGATCACCTCTGGCGACGGTTCAGGTTCAGTGGCAGGCGGCGATGCGGGGTACACCTTCAACGGGCAACCCATGTGGTCGACCGCAGTGTTGGCGGGGGTATCGGGGCAACGATCGCGGCGGTCGAAAATACCGTCGCCATCTTCGTCGCCATCCTGGGCGTAACAGATCAGGCCCCCGGCAATGGCGCCAAGGGCACCGCCGCCAGCCGCCCAGCTCGAACTTTCGATGGCGCCCAGGCCACCACCGACCAGGCCGCCGAGCAGGCTGCAGATGGGCCAGGTCCTCTGGTTGAGCGGCGCGCCGCCATCGCTGTGGGTGGCGCAGCCCGCGAGCAGGCTGGCAGCCACCAACAGCGGCAGCGCCGCCTTCGACGTCACACTCATGCTGAATGCTCCTGTGTCATTGGCCACGGACGGTTGACCGCCGTGAAGGCGCGCCCGTGCCACTGCTCAAGGCACGGGCGCACGCCGCTCTACCGCTGGATCTTGATCTCGGTACGGCGGTTCATGGCGCGCCCATCGGCCGTGGCGTTGTCTGCCACCGGCTGGGTTTCACCGGCACCGACCACCGAAACGAAGCTGCTGCGCGGCACACCGCTCTCGACCAGGTAATCGGTCACCGAGTGGGCACGGCGCTCGGACAGTTTCTGGTTGTAGCTGTCGGAGCCGACGCTGTCGGTATGGCCGCTGACGCTCAGGCGGGCGGACGGCGCTTCCTGTTTCAGGCGCGTGGCAATGGTGTTGAGGCGCTCCTTGTCGCTGGCGGTCAGGCGCGCAGAGTCGAACTCGAAGTGCACATCGCGGATGACGATGACTTCTTCCTTCTGCACCACCACTTCCTCGACCACCGCGGCCGGCTCTGGCGGGCAGCCGTTGGCATCGACCTGCACACCGCGCGGGGTGCCTGGGCACTTGTCACGGCTGTCCGGCACGCCGTCGCCATCCTCGTCGCCATCGCCATGGGCCCAGCAATAGCCCGCCGCCAGGCCACCGCCCAGCAACGCGCCCCAACCAGCCCAGCTGGAGCTCTCGATGGCGCCCAGGGCAGCGCCGCTTACACCCCCGACGGCGGCACATTTCGGCCAGTCGGTCTTTTGCAAACCTGCACAACCAGTCAACACACTGGTGAGCAGAACCAGGGGTATCGCTGTGCGTACTATGCTCATTTCATTGCTTCTCCTAGGGGGAATCGGCATAAGGCCGATTTCAGGGAGTAAAGACCGAGCATCTGATCCCTGCCACCAATAAGCCACGACACAGTCACATGCCTCTTTGCCCGCACGCTGCGGCCCGCTAGTCTTGGACGACTTCAACGAGGATTGCCAATGACCGACGGTTTTTCCCAGCGCACCCCGCAGCAGGCCCTGGCGGCCCTGCTCGAGCGCTTCACCCCGCAACGCCTGCTGCTGGTGGGCACGCGCTTCCCGGCGCTGGACGCCTTCGCCCAGGCGCACCCACAGGTAACCATCGCCACGGCCGCCCCAGGCCCGCTGCCGGCCGAACTGGCAGCCCAGCGCTTTGACCTGGCGGTACTGGTGGACTGCCTGGAGCACCTGCCCAAACGCACCGGCCTGGAATTGCTCGGCGGCATTCGCAACCTCAATGCCAGCCGGGTCGCGGTGCTGGCCGACCTGGCCGCCTGTGGCTGGCAAGACACCGATTTCTTTGCCCTGGCCCTGTCGGCCAGCGAGAAATTCCGCCGTGACCAGCAGGTATTGAGCCTGTTCACCTATGATTTACATGACTACAAGCAGGTACCGGACTGGCTGAATGCCAAGTTCTGGGCCAACCCTGAAAACTTCGGCAAGTACTGGTGGTGATGATGAGTGTCTCGGTCTGCCCTTGTGGCAGTGGCAACCTGCTCGACGCCTGCTGCGGGCATTACCATGCCGGCACCCCGGCACCGGATGCCCAGGCGCTGATGCGCTCACGCTACAGCGCTTACGTGCTGGGCCTGGTCGACTATCTGGTGGCCACCACCCTGCCCGCCCAGCAAGCCGGCCTGGACCGTGCCGCCATGGCCGCCTGGAGCGCCCAGAGCACCTGGCTGGGCCTGGAGGTGGAAAGCGCAGAGGTGCTGGGCGGCCAGCCGGAGCACGGTTTTGTCACCTTCACTGCACGCTGGCACGACCAGGAGGGTGACCATCAGCACCGCGAGCGCTCGGCATTCGTCCAGCATGCCGGGCGCTGGTACTTCATCGACCCCACGGTCGGGCTCAAGGCCGGGCGCAACGACCCCTGCCCCTGCGCCAGCGGCCAGAAGTTCAAGAAATGCTGCGCCAGTTACGTGGGTAGCTGAACATGATCGCCCGCACCCGCCCGCTGCTGCTCGCCACCTTGATGGCATGGCTGGCACTGCTGGCGGGCTGCGCCAGCTGGGGCAGTGACGACTGGCGCGAACCCGAGGTGCACCTGGTCGAGGTGGAGACGGTCAAGGCCAGGTTGCTGGAGCAGGAGTTCGTGCTGCATCTGCGAATCGACAACCCCAATGACAGCCGCCTGTTCATCCGCAACCTGTCGTATGCCATACGCCTCAACGACCTGTTGCTGGTGCAGGATGAAACCAGCGTGTGGCGCAGTGTCGGCGGGCATGCCCAGCGTACTTTCAAGATCACCGCGCGGACCAACCTGTGGCAGCACCTGAAACCACTGGCCAAGCTGCTGAAAAGCGAACAACCGCTGCACTACAGCCTGCAGGGCGAGCTGGCGACCGGGTTGCTCATCCATCGGGACCTGCACTTGTCGCGCAGTGGTGAGATAATCCCCGGCGATTACAACCCGGAGTAACCCTGCAATGTCCCAGCAACCCCACGTTCATGGCCCTGACTGCAACCACGATCATGATCACCACCACGATCATGGCCATGTACACGGCCCGCACTGCAACCACGGCCACCAGGAGCCGGTACGCAACGCCCTGAAGGACGTTGGCCGTAACGACCCGTGCCCGTGCGGTAGCCAGAAAAAGTTCAAGAAGTGCCACGGCGCCTGACCTGAACAGCACTTGCGCGTCCCTGCCGCGGGCCGCGCAGTGGGTAGCCGGGGCCTAGCTGGCCCTGGCAGGCCCTGAAACCTTGCGCTGCAGCACCCCTGCGGTAGCCATGAGCAGCACGATGCACAGGGCCATGCAAATGGCATTGGTGCCATCCCAACCGACCGTGCCCAGCAACAGCGACGGGCTGAATGCGCCAATGGTCGCGAACACCGCGATGGCCAGATCGTTCTTCCCCTGCATCTGCATCGCTGCCGGGCTGTTTTGCAGCGTCTGCGCCAACAGCGCCCCACCGCCCACGTAGGTCAGGTTCCAACCCAGGCCCAGGGCTATCAGTGACAAGGTCATCATCGCGTAGCTGTGCGACCACATGTTCATGGCCGTGCAACCGATCAGCAGGCCCAGGCCGAGACAGATGGTGGCCCTGATGCCGAGCTTGTGGATGATGGCGCCGGTGAAGAACGACGGCGCAAACATGGCAATCACATGCCATTGAATCGCCAGGCGAACGTCGGAAAAGTCCTCATGCATGTGTTTCATGTGCATGGACGCCTGGATCATCAGCAAATTCATGATCCCATAGCCCAGCGCGGCCACTGCCATGGCCACGGCAACCACCGGGCTCAGCGGCTCGGCGGTGGTGCCAGCCGGTTTCGCTGCACGGTCGTTACTGGCGGTGCCGGTATCGCCGGGCAGGCAGGCCGCTGTCAGCAACGACATCACCGCCAGGCCGACAAAAGCGGCGTAGCACAGCGAAAACAGCGGATATCCACCAACGTCCCTCAACCACTCGGTGAGCGCCGGCCCGACCACGGCGGCGATCACCCCACCGGCCACCACCAGGGAAAGCGCCTTGGGCTTCAGGTTCTGGGCCAGATTGTCGGTGGCCGCGAAGCGGTTGAAGTTGGCAAACGCAATGTAGATGCCCAATGCCGAATGGCTGATCACCAGCATCGGGAACTGCTGGTACTGCACCGCCAGGTAACCACTGATGCCAGACACCGCCAAAGGGATCGAGCCCAGCATGAAGGCGCGCTTGCGGCCAATACGGCTCATCAGCCTGGAGACCGGATAGGTGGCCAGCATCAGGCAGAGGAACTGGAAACCATAGGGCACGGTGGACCACGTGGCGGCAGGCGCCAGCGCCGCCCCGACAATGGCCGCCATGGTCACGGACATGACCGCAGTCGTCAGATTGATCGATTGCGCGGTGAAATACAGGTACGTGCGCCGCGGAAGTGTGCTCGACATAGCGTGTGCTCACGGTTGGTGGACGGGTCGATTCGGCATTGGGAAAGATGCCGACAGGTGCATGGTCGCATCTGCCGCGCCCTGAAATTCGAACAGTCGACGCGCTTTCCGGTTAACTGTTAGGCTGTTTTTTCTAACAGCTGCTGGACCCGCCATGCGCCCGCACAGCCTTAATGACCAGTTGAAACAGCGCCTCGAAGCCGGCGAATGGCTGCCCGGCCAGCGCATGCCGTCCATCCGCAAGCTGACGGCGGCGGTTGGCTGCAGCTACCACGATGTCGTCTCCAGCTATGCCCGGCTGGTCAGCGAAGGTGTGTTGACTGCCATTCCTGGCCGCGGCTACTTCGTCGCCAGCCACACACGGCAAGCCAGCGCGGTGGATGCGCCCGCAGGCATGGCCGGCGACCCGCTGTTCAAGCTGCTGCAGGGTGGCCAGCACTACATCAAACTGGGCAGCGGCTGGCTGCCACCCGCCTGGCGTGACACCGAGCTGCTGGCCAAGGCGATTCGGCGCACGGCGCGGCTGGAGCAGAGTTCGCTGGCGGAATATGGCGACATCCAGGGCTACCTGCCCATGCGCAAACAACTGTGCGTGCACCTGAAGCGCCTGACCCGTGTCGATGCCCGGCCAAGCCAGTTGCTGACTACACTGGGCGCCACACAAGCGCTGGACCTGGTGGCGCGGATGTTGATCAAGCCAGGCGATCACGTGTTCGTCGACGAGCCCGGCAACGGCAACCTGATCAAGCTGATCCAGTTGGCCGGCGGCCACGTGGTCGGGGTGCGCCGAACCCAGGACGGACCAAGCGTGGAAGACATGCAGGAGCACCTGGCCAGGCACAAGGTGAAGGCGTTCTTCTGCAACAGCACCTTCCACAACCCGACCGGCGGCAACATCAGCCCGCACAATGCCTTTAGCGTCCTGCGCCTGGCGGTGGAACACGACTTCTTCGTGGTCGAGGACGATGTCTACGGCGACTTCAGCCCGGGTGTGCGCCAGACCTTTGCCGAACTGGACAACCTTGAGCGGGTCATCTACATCGGCAGCTTCTCGAAATGCCTGTCCGCTTCATTGCGCGTGGGCTACATCGCCTGCTCGGCAGAGCTGATAGAGCCGCTGACGCGCCTGAAGCTGCTGACCTGCGTGGCGGTGCCGGCGTTTTGCGAACGCTTCGTCAACACCATCTTGTCCGACGGCACCTATGCCCGGCACATGCAAGACCTGCAGCAGCGCCTGATCCGGCAGCAGGCGCAGACCCAGCAGTTGTTGCGGGCGCGTGGCTGGCAGTTCGACATAACGCCCCAAGGCGGCATGTTCCTGTGGGTCTACCACCCCGAACTGGCCGACCTGCAGCCTTTCATGCGTCGCCTGGAACAGACCAAGGTGCTATTGATGCCAGGCTCGGCCTTCGCCGTCAGCCGTGACTATCAACGCCTTGCTCGCATCAATTGCACGCACTTTTCCGACGCCGTGGCCGAACATTTCAAGGTTTGAGTCGGCACTGGCAAATAAACCGCCCAGGGACCTTGCACGGCGCCTGCGCGCTCACTACCTTAGCGCCTTTCGAAACCCGCCACGCCTTGCAGGAGCCCTTGTCATGGCCGCCCCCGCCTTTCCTCCATTCCGCCCGCGGTTCGCAACCGCTGCCACGCTGCTCGGCATGCTCGGGCTGGCCGGCTGCCAGACGGGCGGCTACCAGGGCAGCGTGCCACCGACCAGCGGCGTGCAGCCGCTCAAGGGCCTGGCGCAGAACGTCTCGGTACGGCGCAACGCAATGGGCGCACCACTGATCGAAAGCAGCAGCTTCCATGACGCCCTGTTCAGCCTGGGCTATGTGCATGCCGGCGACCGCATCGAGCAGATGGTCGCCATGCGCCTGCTGGCCCAGGGCCGCCTGGCCGAACTGGCCGGCAGCGACGCGCTGGACATCGACCGCCTGATGCGCGCGGCCAACCTCAAGCAGAGCGCCGCCCAGCAGTACGCCGACGCCTCGCCACGGCTCAAGCGCTTCTTCGAAGTGTATGCACGCGGGGTCAACGCTTACCTGTTCCGCTACCGCGACAAGCTGCCCGCCGGCCTGGCCAGCAGTGGCTACCGCCCCGAATACTGGAAGCCCGAAGACTCGGCGCTGATCTTCAGCCTGTATGCGTTCAGCCAGTCGGTGAACCTGCAGGAAGAACTGAGCGCCCTGACCCTGGCGCAGAAAGCCGGCAGCGACAAGCTGGCCTGGCTGCTGCCCGGTGCCCCGGACGAGCCGTTGGCCGAAGCCGAAGTGGACAAGCTCAAGGGCCTGAACCTCGCCAGCCAGTTGCCGGGGCTGCCGGCCCTGGCAGCTGCCAGCCAGAAGCTGGCCGACCTTGACCTACTGGGCAGCCCGGGCTCGGCCAACCTGGCCCTGGCGCCGCAGCGCAGCCGCAGCGGCAAGAGCCTGCTGGCCAGCGACAGCCGAGCCGCCTGGGCCCTGAGCCCGGTACAGATCCACACCGGCAAGTACCAGGTCGCCGGCCTGTCGTTGCCAGGCCTGCCGATCGTGCTGGCCGGCTACAACGGCAAGCTGGCCTGGAGCAGCAGCGCGGTCATGGCCGACAACCAGGACCTGTACCTGGAGCAACTGCGCCACCAGGGCAGCCAGCTGAGCTACCTGGCCGACGGCAAATGGCTGCCGGCCCGCGCCCGTAGCGAAACCTTCTTCGTCCGCGGCCAGCGCCCGCTGCGCGAGGTGATGTACGATACCCGCCACGGCACCCTGCTGGCCCAGCCAGACAATGCCAGCCTGGGCCTGGCGCTGAACCTGCCACAGTTCAAGGGCGACCGCAGCCTGGATGCGCTGTTCGACCTGACCCGTGCCAAGAGCGTGGAGCGTGCCTTCGACAGCACCCGTGAAGTGACCGCCGCCGCCCTCAACTTCGTCTTCGCCGAACCCGAGCACATCGGCTGGCAAGTCAGTGGCCGCTACCCCAACCGCCGCGAAGGCCAGGGCCTGCTGCCCTCGCCGGGCTGGGACGGGCGCTACGACTGGGACGGCTATGCCGACCCGATGCTGCACCCTTACGACCAGGACCCGCCCGCCGGCTGGATCGGCCACGCCAACCAGCGCAGCCTGCCGCGTGGCTATGGCATGCAGCTGTCCAGCACCTGGTACTACCCCGAGCGCGCCGAGCGCCTGGCCCAGCTGGCCGGCAATGGCCGCCACGACAGCCGCAGCCTGATGGCCCTGCAGAACGACCAGACCACACTGCTGGCCGACAAGCTCAAGCAGATGTTCGACGCCCCGGGCATGGCCCAGCCGCTCAAGCAGGCGATCGACGCCCTGCCCGCCGCACAGCGCGACAAGGCCAGCGACGCGCTGGCCCGGCTCAAGGCCTTCGGTGGCCGCCTGAGCCCGGTATCGGCCGATGCCGCACTGTACGAACTGTTCCTCCAGGAAGTGGCCCGGCAAACCTTCCTCGACGACCTGGGCCCGGAATCCGGCCCGGCCTGGCAGGCTTTCGTCAGCAATGCGCGGTTGTCGTTCTCGGCGCAGGCCGACCACCTGCTGGGCCGCGACGACAGCCCGTTCTGGGATGACCGCAGCACGCCGCAGAAAGAAGACAAGCCGGCAATTCTCGCCCGCAGCCTGGCTGGCGCGGTGGATGCCGGCACCGCGCAACTGGGCGCCGACCGCCGCGCCTGGCAGTGGGGCAAGCTGCACCAATACCGCTGGCCTGCACCGGCCTACCATGGCCTGGGCGACGCCCTCGGCCGCTCGCCGCTGGCTGCCGGTGGCGACTTCACCACCCTGGCCCTGACGCCATACGCCTGGGGCAGCGACTTCGACACCCGCCTGCCGGCCTCGGCGCGGATGATCGTCGACTTCGGCCAGGCCGAGCCGTTGCAGGTGCTGACCAGCAGCGGGCAGTCCGGCAACCCGGCCAGCACGCATTACAGCGACGGGCTGGATGCCTGGTTCAAAGGGCGCTTCATGAGCCTGCCACTGCAGCAGCAGAACTTCGGGCGGGCGTATGGCAACCAGCGTTTGACGTTGGTACCTGGGCGCTAGTGGAGCCTTTCCTGCTTACCGGCAGCCGCCCAGCTACCTAGCATCCTCGGTGCCGCACTGTTCCCGGACAGGTGCGGCACACTTTCCATCAAGAGGATGATGAACATGGCTACAGAAACCCTGAAAATTGAAATTTCCTGGCCTGATACGCTCAAAGTTCCAGCTGGCGCTACCGTCAATGCACAACTTTGGGTGGGAACCGCAATCGCCGACTACCGCATGATCAGCGACGGAGATGCCTGCGCCCCTGCGGTTACTTCACCCGTCACCCTGGAAATCACTTACGACACCGAGGACCTGCTGCCAAACAGCGTCGATACCACTTGGGATCACTTCCGTGCTTCGCCATATCTGATGCATGACGGCAAACGCCTGAACATCGCCCGCGTCGCCAAGATCTGTATCGAAGAAGCCCGAAAAACGGGCTGGAAGGTCGCTATTTCCTGACGCGGGTCTGGCAGCCCTCGAGAGGGCTGCCTCACACATAGAACTTGTCGCGGGCCTCGACACTCTGACCTAGCAAGCCCTACTCCAGACGTTGAGCCATGGACCTCGTCATCGCCCGCCCCGAAGGCCTGTACTGTCCGCCCGGTGATTTCTACATCGACCCCTGGCGGCCAGTGGAGCGTGCCGTCATCACCCACGGCCACGGCGACCATGCCCGCGTCGGCAACCGCCATTACCTCACCGCCGCCCCAGGCGCCGGCATCCTGCGCAGCCGCCTGGGCCAGGACATCAACCTGCAAACCCTGCCGTACGGCGAACGCCTGCTGCACCATGGCGTAACCCTGAGCCTGCACCCGGCCGGGCATGTACTGGGCTCGGCGCAAGTGCGCCTGGAGTACCAGGGCGAGGTCTGGGTCGCCTCCGGCGACTACAAAGTGGAACCCGACGGCACCTGCACGCCGTTCGAACCGGTGCGCTGCCACACGTTCATCACCGAATCGACCTTCGGCCTGCCCATCTACCGTTGGCCCAGCCAGGGCGAGATCTTCACCGGCATCAATACCTGGTGGCGCGCCAATAGCGAACAGGGCAAAGCCAGCGTGCTGTTCTGCTATGCCTTCGGCAAGGCCCAGCGAATCCTCCACGGGCTGGACGCCAACATTGGTCCTGTCCTCGTGCATGGCGCTGTCGAACCACTCAACCGGGTGTACCGGGACGCTGGCGTCTACCTTCCGCAAACCCGCTATGTCGGCGATATCCCACGCAACGACCCGCTGCTGCGCCAGGCACTGGTCCTGGCACCGCCTTCGGCGGGTGGCAGCAGCTGGATGCGCCGTTTCGGCGACTACAGCGATGCCTTTGCCAGTGGCTGGATGCTGTTGCGCGGCACCCGCCGCCGGCGCGGGGTAGACCGAGGTTTCGTGCTCTCGGACCATGCCGATTGGCCGGGGTTGCTCTGGGCCATCGGCCAGACTGGCGCAGAACGCGTGATGGTCACCCATGGCTCGGTCAATGTGCTGGTGCGCTACCTCATCGAACAAGGCCTCGATGCCCGCGCCTTCGTGACCGAGTACGGCGAGGAAGATGACGTGGTAGCCGCGGAGCCAGACGCATGAAAGCATTCGCCGAGCTGTACCTGAGGCTGGATGCGACTACCTCCAGCACTGCAAAGCTCACGGCGCTACGCGACTACTTCAGCACCGCCCCGGCTGGGGATGCCGCCTGGGCGGTGTACTTCCTGGCAGGTGGCCGCCCTCGCCAACTGGTGCCTACACGCGTGCTGCGGGAGCTGGCCGGCAGATTGGCGGGGCTGCCTGACTGGCTGTTCGAGGAATGCTACCAGGCCGTTGGCGACCTGGCCGAAACCATTTCCCTGCTGGTACCGGAAAGCCACCACCCTGGCGACGAGGGCCTCGCCCGCTGGGTCGAAGCGCATCTGTTGCCATTGCGTGGCCTGCCGGTCGAGGAGATCCAGCAACGCCTGCCACCTCTTTGGGCCCAGTTGGACCGCCCCAGCCTGATGCTCTGCCTGAAACTCATCACTGGCAGCTTTCGCGTGGGGGTATCGAAGCTGTTGGTCACTCGCGCCCTCGCACAACTGGCCGGGCTGGATGCCAAACGCGTGGCCCAGCGCCTGGTTGGCTACACCGACATCAGCCACCGCCCGACGGCAGCCAGCTATCAACGGCTGATAGCCCCGGAATCAGACGATGAACATAGCCAGCGTGGCGGCCAGCCCTACCCGTTTTTTCTGGCCCACCCCCTGCAGGTACCAACCGACCAGCTCGATGCACTGCTCGGGCCGCCAAGCGAATGGCAGATCGAATGGAAATGGGACGGCATTCGCGCCCAGGTGGTCAAGCGCGAAGGCCAGCTGTGGGTCTGGTCGCGCGGTGAGGAACTGGTCACCGAACGCTTCCCCGAATTGCACAGCCTGGCGCAGACGCTACCCGACGGTGTCGTGCTCGATGGCGAGATCCTGGTGTGGAAACCCGGCGGCTCAGCGGCTGAACTGGCTGTACAACCCTTTGCCATGTTGCAGCAGCGCCTGGGTCGCAAGACCTTGGGCAAGAAGCTGCTGAGCGACGCGCCGGTCGTGCTGCAGGCCTACGACCTGCTGGAATGGCAAGGCGAGGACTGGCGCAGCCGGCCGCAGCATGCACGCCGCCAACAGCTGGAACACGTGCTTGAGGAGCACCCATTGGCCCCGGTGTTGCTCTCGCCTCTACTCGAAGGCCGGGACTGGGCCGACCTTGCCTGCCAGCGCGAACAGTCCCGCAGCCTGGGGGTGGAAGGGCTGATGCTGAAACAGCGCGAGGCCTTGTATGGCGTGGGGCGCACCAAGGACATGGGCACCTGGTGGAAGTGGAAGATCGACCCGTTCAGCGTCGATGCCGTGCTGATCTATGCCCAGCGCGGCCACGGCCGGCGGGCCAGCTTGTACAGCGACTACACCTTCGCCGTGTGGGACGCGCCAGCCGGTACGCCGGGGCGGGCACTGGTCCCCTTTGCCAAAGCCTATTCAGGGCTCAGTGACGAAGAGATGCGCAAGGTCGACGCCATCATCCGCAAGACCACGGTTGAAACCTTCGGGCCGGTGCGCAGCGTGACGCCGACGCTGGTGTTCGAGCTTGGCTTCGAGGGCATCGCGCTGTCCAGGAGGCACAAGAGCGGCATTGCCGTGCGCTTTCCGCGGATGCTGCGCTGGCGGCTGGACAAGCCAGTGGAAGAAGCGGATGACCTGGCTACATTGCAGGCGCTGCTGGCCTGAAATCAATTCGATACCGGGTTGGCTTTTTCGCGGGCTCGCCCGCTCCCACAGGTTCATCACAGGCCCGAGGATTGTGAGGTTCCTTGTGGGAGCGGGCGCGCCCGCGAAGAAGCCGACGCGGTAATCGGGCCGCAATCGAAGGAGGCGCAAGCCCGAAAACTGTGCTTCCATCTCTGTGCCGACTGTGTCGCAGACCGTTTTCGCCACGCACCCAGGACCACCATGCACCATTCAACTCACGACCTGCTCTCGCCCGTTCCGGGCATTACCCGCCAGTTGCACAGCTTCCACTTCGGACCTCGCGGTGGCGGCAAAGTCTATATTCAGGCCTCGCTGCATGCCGACGAGCTGCCCGGCATGCTGGTGGCCTGGCACCTCAAGCGCCGCCTGGGTGAACTGGAACAGCAAGGCCGCCTGCAGCGCGAGATCATCCTGGTGCCGGTGGCCAACCCGGTCGGCCTGGAACAAGTGCTGCTGGACGCGCCGCTGGGACGTTTCGAACTGCAAAGTGGCGAGAACTTCAACCGTAACTTCGTCGACCTTTCCGACAGCATCGGCGACCAGATCGAAGAACACCTGACCGACGACCCGGCACATAACCTCGCACTGATCCGCGAATATCTGCGCCGGGGGCTGGACGCACACCCGGCGCGCACACCGCTGCAGGCCCAACGCCTGATACTGCAGCGCCTGGCCTGCGATGCCGACATGGTGCTGGACCTGCACTGCGACTTCGAGGCGGTCGAGCACCTGTACACCACGCCAGACGCCTGGCCGCAGATCGAACCGCTGGCCCGCTACCTGGGAGCCCAGGCAAGCCTGCTGGCCACCGATTCGGGCGGGCAGTCGTTCGATGAATGCTTCAGCCTGGTGTGGTGGCAGTTGCAGCAACGCTTCGGCAAACGGTTCCCGATTCCGCTGGGCTGCTGCTCGGTCACCGTCGAGCTGCGCGGCCAGGCCGATGTCAGCCACGACCTGGCCAGCAAGGACTGCCAGGCGATCCTCGATTTCCTGACCCATGCGGGGGTCATCGAAGGCGCAAGCCCGGCCCTGCCCGACTTGCGCTGCCCGGCCACGCCGCTGGCCGCCGTCGAACCGGTGATAACGCCACTGGGCGGGCTGCTGGTGTACCACGCCCGGCCAGGCCAGCATCTGGAAGCGGGCCAGTTGATCGCTGAAGTCATCGACCCTCTCAGCGACCGGGTCACAGCCATCCGCAACAGCCACCCCGGCCTGCTGTATGCACGTAACGTACGGCGCATGGCTACCGCCGGCATGGTCATCGCCCACGTCGCAGGCGAGCAGGTGTGCCGCAGCGGCTACCTGCTGGCGAACTGATCCGGTAAAACCATTGCACCTGGCTGGTTGTCTGTAGAAACACAGCCACCGAAGGACCCTATGCCCCATGCCCGCCGCCACCGACCTTGCCAAGGCCTGGTTCGCCAAGCGTGGCTGGAAGCCTTTCGCTTTCCAGCGCCGTGTATGGGCAGCCGTGGACCGGGGCGAATCCGGCTTGCTGCATGCCAGTACCGGTGCCGGCAAGACCTACGCCGTATGGCTCGCCGCGCTGCGGGCCTTCAAGGCCGAAGCCCAGGGGCGTCTGGCTGCACCGTTGCAGGTGGTGTGGGTTACCCCCATGCGTGCCTTGGCCGCCGACACCGCCCGCGCGCTGCAGTTGCCGCTGGACGACCTGGGCCTGCCCTGGAGCGTGGGCGTTCGCAGCGGCGACACCGGCAGCGCCGAACGTGCCCGGCAAGCACGGCGCCTGCCCAGCGTACTGGTCACTACCCCTGAAAGCCTTACGCTGCTGTTGACCCGGGCACAAGCCCGCGAAGACTTCGCCACGCTGCGCCTGGTAGTGGTGGACGAATGGCACGAACTGCTGGGCAACAAGCGCGGGGTACAACTGCAACTGGCGCTGGCCCGCCTGCGCCACTGGCACCCGAGCCTGCCGACCTGGGGCCTGTCCGCCACCCTCGGCAATCTTCAACATGCGCTGGACGTATTGCTGCCACAAGGCGGCTTGCTGGTACAAGGCCGACAAGACAAGCCGCTGCAGGTCGATACCCTGCTGCCAACGGCCATCGAGCGCTTCCCCTGGGCAGGGCACATGGGCTTGAAGATGCTCGACCAGGTCAGCGGGGAGATCGATGCCAGCACCAGTTGCCTGGTATTCACCAACACGCGGGCGCAGGCCGAACTCTGGTACCAGGCCCTGCTCGAAGCACGCCCCGACTGGGCCGGCCTGATTGCCTTGCACCATGCCTCGCTGGCCCGCGATACCCGTGACTGGGTCGAGCGCAGCCTCAAGCAAGGCAGCCTGAAGGCAGTGGTCTGCACCTCCAGCCTGGACCTGGGGGTGGACTTCCTGCCCGTGGAGCGAGTACTGCAGATCGGTTCCGCCAAGGGCATTGCCCGCCTCGTGCAACGGGCCGGGCGCTCCGGCCACGCGCCGGGGCGGCGCTCCCGGGTTACTCTGGTGCCCACCCACAGCCTGGAACTGGTGGAAGCAGCCGCCGCCAGGCAGGCCTTGGCAGCCGGGCACATCGAGGCCCGTCATTCGCCGCGCTTGTGCATGGACGTGCTGGTGCAACACCTGGTCAGCATGGCCCTGGGCAGTGGCTTTCACCCGGAGCAGTTACTGGCCGAAGTGCGCAGCACCTGGGCCTTTCGCGAGTTGCGCGACAGCCAGTGGCAATGGGCGCTGGACTTCGTCTGCCATGGCGGCAGTTCACTCAGCGCCTACCCGGACTACCAGCGCGTCGAGCGCCAGGCCGACGGTGCTTACCGGGTTGCCAGCGAACGCCTGGCACGTCGCCACCGCATGAGTATCGGTACTATCGTCAGCGACGCCAGCCTGCAGCTCAAGTACTGGAGCAAGGGCGGCGGAGGCAAGGCGCTGGGCAGCGTCGAAGAGGCGTTCATTGCCCGTTTGCGCCCTGGCGATACCTTGGTGTTCGCCGGGCGAGTGCTGGAACTGGTGCGCGTGGAAAACATGACCGCCTACGTACGCCGCAGCACCGCGCGCAAGGCAGCGGTCGCTCGCTGGAATGGTGGCCGCATGCCGCTTTCCAGCGAACTGGCCGACGCACTGGTCGAGCAGCTTGGCGCAGCATCCCAGGGGCGCTTCCAAGGCCCGGAGATGCGTGCAGTGCGCCCTCTGCTGACCTTGCAGGCGCTATGGTCGGCGCTGCCCACCCCCGGCACGCTGCTGGCCGAGACCTTCAAGTCGCGCCAAGGTTGGCACCTGTTCCTGTACCCGTTCGCCGGACGCATGGCCAACCTTGGCCTGGCCAACCTGATTGCCTGGCGAGTGAGCCGCGTGCAGCCGCTTTCGGTTTCGATTGCCGTCAATGACTACGGGTTCGAACTGCTCAGCCCGGGCAACGTGGACTGGGCAACGCATCTGCCACAGGCGCTGGTTACCGACCACCTGCTGGAAGATGTGCTGGCCAGCCTCAATGCTGGAGAAATGGCATTGCGCCGTTTTCGCGAGATCGCGCAGATTGCCGGGCTGGTGTTTGGCGGGTATCCGGCGGCGCAGAAGAGCCTGAGGCAGATCCAGGCCTCCAGCGGTTTGTTCTATGAGGTATTTCGCAAGCACGACGCCGGCAACTTGCTGCTGGCTCAGGCACGGGACGAAGTGCTGAATGAGGAACTGGAGATCGAGCGGCTGCACCGTCAATTGCTGAAAATGGGGCAGTTACGGCTGGAGCTGCGCCAGCTTGAGCGGCCCGGGCCGTTGGCATTTGCCTTGCTGGTGGAAGGCATGCGCGAAACGTTGAGCACCGAGAAACTGGCGGACCGGATTGCCAGGATGGTCGCGGAACTGAACAGTGCGGCGGACGCTACGGAATGACCAACTTCCTATCCATCGAACACCATGGCCAGGTGCTCTGGCTGCTTTCGGACAAGGCCATCTACTGGCCAGCCCGTCGTGCCCTGCTGGTGGCCGACGTGCACATCGGCAAGGCAGCAAGCTATCGCGCCCTGCACCAACCGGTACCACGCGGCACCACCGAAGCGACACTCGAGCGCCTGGATGCATTGCTGGCCGCGCATGATTGCGAGCAACTGATCGTTCTTGGCGATTTCCTGCATGCCCGAACAGCGCGGGCGCCGGCAACGCTCACCAGGCTGCAGACATGGAGGGAACGGCACAAGGCCCTGAAAATCGTGCTGATACGCGGCAATCATGATCGCAACGCCGGTGATCCACCCGTGTCGCTCGAAATAGAAGTCATGAACGAACCCTGGCTGCTGGAACCTTTCGCGCTCCAGCACGAACCCGAACCGCACCCCAGCCACCCGGTACTGGCTGGCCATGTACATCCGGTATTTGTACTGCGTGGCAAGGCTCGGCAACGCCTGCGACTGCCCTGCTTCCTGATCGATGGCCAGGTCAGCCTGTTGCCGGCGTTCGGTGAATTCACCGGGGGTTGGGAAATCGCGCCCACGAGCGCCAGCCGGGTGTACCTGGCAGGGGCAGACCGTGTCTGGGCGCTCTAGCCGAGTTCACTCAGGCTACAGGCGCCGGAGGAGGCTCATCAGGCAAGGTTGGCTCGCCCGGTTCCATGGGTGGTGTTTCACCGGGCTCCGGCGGTTGCGGGGTATCCGGGTCAGGCTGGTGGGGCACGCCGCCCGCCTGCATGGGCAGCGGGTGTGCCAGCAGTGACCATGGCAGCAACCCGACGTGATTGGGCTGCAGAACTGCCAGCTTGGCACTGATTGCGGGGTGGAGTTTCATAGGCTGCTCCTGACAAGGCCGCTGCGCATCATGCGCACCGGCGTTATCCAGTTGGAGTGCCAAAGGCGCGGGGAATTCCCCGCGCTCGTCGGCTCAGGTACGCGGCAGGGTGACGCCGCGTTGGCCCTGGTACTTGCCGCCACGGTCCTTGTACGACACTTCGCATTCTTCGTCGGACTGCAGAAACAGCATCTGGGCCACACCTTCGTTGGCGTAGATCTTCGCCGGCAGCGTGGTGGTGTTGGAGAACTCCAGGGTCACGTGGCCTTCCCACTCCGGTTCGAGCGGGGTGACGTTGACGATGATCCCGCAACGGGCGTAGGTGCTCTTGCCCAGGCAGATGGTCAGCACATCACGCGGAATGCGGAAATACTCGACGGTGCGCGCCAGGGCGAAGGAGTTCGGCGGGATGATGCATACGTCGCTCTTGATGTCGACGAAACTGCCGGCATCGAAGTTCTTCGGGTCGACGGTGGCCGAATTGATGTTGGTGAACACCTTGAACTCGTCGGCGCAGCGCACGTCGTAGCCGTAGCTGGAGACGCCGAAGGAGATCACCCGGCTGTCCTGTTCGCCGCGCACCTGGCGCTCGACGAACGGTTCGATCATGCCGTGTTCCTGCGCCATGCGGCGAATCCACTTGTCCGATTTGATGCTCATGGCGGGGTGTCCTGAAGAGTTGCGAGGTGAAAATTCGAGACGCGCATCTTACCGGTCCCGGCGCCCAGGTTAAAGTTCCATGCCTCATCCCGCGCCGGGCGGGGGCTGCAGCCGCCGTCGATCCGAATTTGCGTAAAGCGTCTTCTGACCATTGGCAGGTTGCGGAAAGTGGGGTAAGGTGGCGCCACTGTGCTGCACGTGACACCGAGAATCTCTAGTTTGATGCACGATCCTGATCGGCCCATCGCTGAATTTTCTGCTCTCTTTGCGCTCAGTCCCGGCCAGGGTTTTTCCTGACCGTTATCAAATTGTCCAAGGAGACAGAAAAATGTCCAACCGTCAATCCGGTGTTGTTAAGTGGTTCAACGATGAGAAAGGCTACGGCTTCATCACCCCTCAGTCGGGCGACGACCTGTTCGTGCACTTCAAAGCCATCCAAGCTGACGGCTTCAAAACCCTGAAAGAAGGCCAGGCTGTTACTTTCGTCGCTACCCGCGGCCAGAAAGGCATGCAGGCTGAAGAAGTTCAGATCGCCTAAGTCGATCGAAGCTTCCTAGCTTTCAAAAAACCCGCCTTCCGGCGGGTTTTTTTATGCCTGGCCGAAAGACCGAGTCGCCTGCTTCGCGGGCTTGCCCGCTCCCACAGGTACAACACAAGCTTCAAATGCTGTGCAGTCCCTGTGGGAGCGGGCAAGCCCGCGAAGAGAACGACGCGATCTGACAGGTCAATCTTCGCTGATGGTAATGCTAGGCATCGCCGGCGCAGCAGCTTCCTGCAGCACGATCCGCGCGCCCACCTGGCGGGCCAGTTCCTGATAGACCATGGCAATCTGGCTTTCCGGCTCGGCGATCGCCGTCGGCTTGCCACTATCGGCCTGCTCGCGGATCAGCATCGACAGCGGCAACGATGCCAGCAGGTCGACGCCATACTGGCTCGCCAGCTTCTCGCCACCGCCTTCGCCGAACAGGTGCTCGGCATGGCCGCAGTTCGAGCAGATATGCACGGCCATGTTCTCCACCACGCCCAGCACCGGGATGTTGACCTTGCGGAACATCTCCACGCCCTTCTTGGCATCCAGCAAGGCCAGATCCTGCGGGGTGGTGACGATCACCGAACCGGCCACCGGCACCTTCTGCGCCAGGGTCAGCTGGATGTCACCGGTGCCCGGTGGCATGTCGATCACCAGGTAATCCAGGTCGTCCCAGGCGGTCTGGGTCACCAGCTGCAGCAGCGCGCCGGAAACCATCGGGCCACGCCATACCATCGGCGTGTTGTCGTCAGTCAGGAACGCCATGGACATGACTTCCACGCCATGGGCCTTGATCGGCACGAACCACTTCTGCTCGCGAATCTGCGGACGGGTGCCTTCGGCGATGCCGAACATCACGCCCTGGCTGGGGCCATAGATATCGGCATCGAGAATACCCACCCGCGCACCCTCGCGGGCCAGCGCCAGGGCCAGGTTGGCCGCGGTAGTCGACTTGCCCACACCGCCCTTGCCCGAGGCCACGGCGATGATGTTCTTGACGTTGGCCATTGCCGGCACCTGGGCCTGGGCCTTGTACGCGGCCACCACGCAGTCGATCGACACCTGGGCACTGCTGACGCCCTCGAGGTTGCCGATGGCAGTCTGCAGCACCTGGGCCCAGCCGTTCTTGAACAGCCCTGCGGCATAACCCAGCTGCAACTGCACGCTGACCTGCCCGCCCTGGATATCGATGGCGCGCACGCAGCCGGCGCTGACCGGGTCCTGGTTCAGGTAGGGGTCGGTGTACTGGCGAAGCACGCCTTCGACGGCGGCACGGGTGACGGCACTCATGGAGACTCCCAATGGCAAACTGAATGTAAAACAGACGCCTATCCTAACCCGTCAATCGTCAGCAGATGCGCATGCGGGGTGAAATATCTTCGCCAGCCCTTTATAGTGGCCGATCAACCTCATTTTTACCCCGTCGCCAGATAAGTAGCCGAGCCACCATGTCCGAGCCACGTCAGATTCTCGTCACCAGCGCCTTGCCCTATGCCAACGGATCGATCCACCTTGGCCATATGCTCGAGTACATCCAGACAGACATGTGGGTCCGCTTCCAGAAGCTGCGCGGCAACCAGTGCATCTACGTCTGCGCCGACGACGCCCACGGTTCGGCCATCATGCTGCGCGCCGAGAAGGAAGGCATCACCCCGGAACAGCTGATCGCCAACGTCCAGGCCGAACACAGCAGCGACTTCGCCGACTTCCTGGTGGATTTCGACAATTTCCACTCCACCCACAGCGAAGAAAACCGCGAGCTGTCGAGCCTGATCTACGCGCGCCTGCGTGACGCCGGGCACATCGCCACCCGTTCGGTGACCCAGTACTTCGACCCGGAAAAGGGCATGTTCCTCGCCGACCGCTTCATCAAGGGCACCTGCCCCAAGTGCGCGGCCGAAGACCAGTACGGCGACAACTGCGAGAAATGCGGCGCCACCTACGCGCCCACCGAGCTGAAAAACCCCAAGTCGGCGATCTCCGGCGCCACCCCGGTACTGCGTGATTCCCAGCACTTCTTCTTCAAGCTGCCGGACTTCCAGGCCATGCTGCAGCAGTGGACCCGTAGCGGCACGCTGCAGGACGCGGTAGCCAACAAGCTGGCCGAATGGCTGGACTCGGGCCTGCAGGAATGGGACATCTCCCGCGACGCGCCGTACTTCGGCTTCGAGATTCCGGGCGAGCCAGGCAAGTACTTCTACGTGTGGCTAGATGCACCGATCGGCTACATGGCCAGCTTCAAGAACCTCTGCGCACGCCGCCCGGAGCTGGACTTCGACGCGTTCTGGAACGAGGGCTCCAAGGCCGAGCTGTACCACTTCATCGGCAAGGACATCGTCAACTTCCACGCCCTGTTCTGGCCAGCCATGCTCGAAGGCGCCGGCTTCCGCAAGCCGAGCGCGGTCAACGTGCACGGCTACCTGACCGTGAACGGCGCCAAGATGTCCAAGTCGCGCGGCACCTTCATCAAGGCCCGCACCTACCTCGACCACCTGCAGCCGGAATACCTGCGTTACTACTACGCGGCCAAGCTGGGCCGTGGCGTCGATGACCTGGACTTGAACCTGGAAGACTTCGTGCAGAAGGTCAACTCCGACCTGGTCGGCAAGGTGGTCAACATCGCCAGCCGCTGCGCCGGTTTCATCCACAAGGGCAACGAAGGCGTGATGGTGGCTGGCGATGCCGCACCGGAGCTGACCGAAGCCTTCCTGGCGGCCGCCCCGTCGATCGCCGACGCCTATGAAGGCCGCGACTTCGGCCGTGCCATGCGCGAAATCATGGCGCTGGCCGACCGCGCCAACGCCTGGATCGCCGACAAGGCCCCATGGTCGCTGGCCAAACAGGAAGGCAAGCAGGATGAAGTGCAGGCCATCTGCGCCCAAGGCATCAACCTGTTCCGCCAACTGGTGATTTTCCTCAAGCCGGTGCTGCCGGTGCTGGCTGCCGACGCCGAGGCCTTCCTCAACGTGGCACCGCTGACCTGGAACGACCACCAGTCGCGCCTGGAAAACCACCAGCTGAACCCGTTCAAGGCGCTGATGAGCCGTATCGAACCGGCCAAGGTCGAAGCCATGGTCGCCGCCAGCAAGGAAGACCTGCTGGCCGCCGAAGCCAAGGCCCCGGCCGGCAACGGCGAACTGGCCAAGGACCCGCTGTCGGCGGAAATCGAGTTCGACACCTTCGCAGCCGTCGACCTGCGCGTGGCACTGATCGTCAAGGCCGAGGCCGTGCCGGGTGCCGACAAGCTGCTGCAACTGACCCTGGACATCGGTGACGAGCGCCGCAACGTGTTCTCCGGCATCAAGTCGGCCTACCCCGACCCGTCCCAGCTGGAAGGCCGCCTGACCATGATGGTGGCCAACCTCAAGCCACGCAAGATGCGCTTTGGCGTATCCGAAGGCATGGTCATGGCGGCCGGGCCTGGCGGTGAAGAGATCTACCTGCTGAGCCCGGACAGCGGTGCCAAGCCGGGCCAGCGCATCAAGTAACAAAACCTGCTGGACCTTGTGGGAGCGGGCGTGCCCGCGAAACTGACTACGCGGTGCATCGCACCGGCGTTGCCGGTGTTCGCGGGCACGCCCGTTCCCACAATGACTCCGGCACCTTGATGCCAAACCCGGACAATCGCCCCGATTCCCGGCTATCGTCATCTCATGAGCGACTACATCCTGGTCCTGATCAGCGCTGCGCTGGTCAATCACCTGTGCCTGCAACAACAGCCATTACCCAGGCTGCACCTCCACGTGCACGGCCTCGCCTGCGCACTGTGCATTGCCTTGGGCGTGATCGGCGCACAACTACTGGTGCGCGGGGTGCTTGCCCCGCTGCAGGCCCAGGACCTTGCCCTGTTCCTGTTGTTGCCCTGGCTGGCCGTGCTCGCCTGGGGCGTGCCATGGCTGCTGACAAGGTGGCGCCCGAGCTGGCCGGTGACGCAACTGCCCGCACTGCTGTTGAGCAACGCGGTAGTACTGGGGTTGACCCTGCAACAGGCAAGCGACGACAGCACATGGCTCGCTACCTTGCTGCAAGGCCTGCTGGCCGGCGGCGGCTTCTGGCTGGCGTTGGTGCTGTTCGCCGACCTGCGCCAGCGCAGCGCTCATGCCGACGTCCCGGGGGCAATGCGCGGCCTGCCCATCGAACTGCTTGGGGCCGGGGTAATGGCCATGGCGTTTTCCGGCTTCAACGGGCTTTTCGCCCAATGACCGCCAAGCCCGACCCGCGGCTACGCACCAGCATGGGCTTGGTGTTGCTGGCCTGCGTACCTGGCCTGTTGGCGCTGTTCTGGCTGCACGGCTGGAGTTTGCTACTGAACCTGTTGCTGTGCTCCAGCGCCGCGCTGCTGTGCGAGGCGCTGTTGCTTACCTTGCGAGCACAACCGCTGCGCACGGTGCTGAACGACGGCAGCGCGCTGGTGACCGCCGTGCTGCTGGCCGCCGCCCTGCCCACCCTGGCGCCCTGGTGGTTGCCTGTGGTCGCAGCCAGTGTTGCCATCGGCATCGGCAAACAGGCCTTTGGCGGGGTCGGGCGCAACCTGTTCAACCCGGCCATGGTCGGCTACGCCTTCGTGCTGCTGAGCTTCCCGTTGCAGATGAACCATTGGCCAGGGCCGGCACCAGGCCTGCTCGACAGCCTGCAGCTGGTGTTCGCCGGCGGCGAGCAGATCGATGCCTGGGCCCGGCCGACACTGCTCGACGGCCTGCGCCACAACCGCAGCCTGACCATCGATGAACTGTTCGCCAGCCACCCGGGCTTCGGCAGCATCGGTGGGCAGGGCAGCGAATGGGTCAACCTGGCGTTCCTGCTGGGCGGCCTGTTTTTGCTGCAACGCAAGGTGATTAGCTGGCATGCGCCGGTTGGCCTGCTGGCAGGGTTGTTCCTGTTCAGCCTGCTGGGCTGGAATGGATCGGGTTCGGACTCCAACGGCTCCCCCCTGCTGCACCTGTTCTCCGGCTCGACCATGATGGCGGCGTTCTTCATTGCCACCGAACCGGTATCCGGCCCCCGGCAGGAGTGGGCGAAGCTGGGGTTTGGCCTGGGGGCGGGCCTGCTGATCTACCTGATCCGCACCTGGGGCAGCTACCCGGACGGTACGGCGTTCGCCATCCTGCTGATGAACCTCATGGCGCCGAGCCTCGAACGCCTGGCTTTGCAGCGCCAGCAGGTTGCACGATGAAACGCCTGGTACGTGATGTGGGCCTGCTGCTACTGACCGGGGTACTGGCACTGTCGGCCACCCTGGCCTGGCGACACTGGACCAGCGCGGCCATCGCCGACGCCGAGAAGCAACTGAATAGCCGTCAGCGGCTGGCAGTGCTGTCAGAAGGCAGTTACGACAACCAGCCCCTGGATAGCCCGCTGCCCAGGCCCGCCGCACAGCGGCCAAACAGCCGTATCCTGGCAGCTTACCGGG
Organism: Pseudomonas sp. B8(2017); assembly: GCF_002113575.1. Lineage (NCBI taxonomy): Bacteria > Pseudomonadati > Pseudomonadota > Gammaproteobacteria > Pseudomonadales > Pseudomonadaceae > Pseudomonas > Pseudomonas sp. B8(2017). Next base: position 63,473 of record NZ_NEIO01000016.1, read on the forward strand.
CGACGCTGGCGGGCAAGCCGGCCGCCATCATCCTGGTCACCCAGGCCCAGGGCTATGCCGGGCCGATCGTGCTGAGCGTGGCCATCACCGCGGACGGCCGGCTGATCGGCAGCCAGGTAGTCGAGCAACAGGAAAGCCCCGGGCTGGGTGCACGCCTGGGTGATCCGCAACTGAACTGGCTTGGGCAATTTGCCAACCGCCAGTTGGGCGATCGCTGGGCGCTGAAGCGCGACCAGGGCGACTTTGACCAGTTGGCAGGCGCAACCGTGACCTCACGGGCGGTGATCGGCGCGCTGCAGGAAGCGCTGAGCTACTTCGATGAGCAGCGCAGCGTATTGCTGGAGGGCATGCATGAATAGGTTCTGCCTGCTCGGCGCAAGCCTCGTGCCCCTGCTGGGCGCCACCCGAACACTGAGCGAAGGCGCCACCATCGGCGTGTGTGCGGTGCTGATGAGCAGCCTTCACCAGCTGTTGCTGGCCCCCCTGCGCCAGCGGCTTGCCACCTGGACCTATGTGCTGGCCAGCCTGCTGCTGTTGGCGGCCCTGGCCAGTTGCCTGCAACTGGCGCTGCATGCCTGGCTGCTGCCAGTGGCACTTGCCCTCGGCCACTATCCCGCACTGCTGTGCCTGCAATGCCTGGCCACTGACCACCTGCTGCCCGATCAAGGGCGCTGGCGCCTGCTCGCCGGCCACCTTTGTGCGCTGCTTGCCACATGCCTGCTGCTCGGCGCCAGCCGCCAATGGTTGGCCGACGGTACCGGCCTGCACCTGGCCAGCCTGGCCCCGGGCGCCTTGCTACTGCTCGGACTGCTGTTGGCCTTGTACAATCGCCTGCGTCCGGACCCCGCCCAACCACGTCGTCAAGGAAAGCTCTGATTTCATGAATGCCGCCAAACGCCTGGAGATCTTTCGCAGGCTGCACGAAGACAACCCAGACCCGAAAACCGAGCTGGCCTACACCACCCCGTTCGAACTGCTGGTCGCCGTGACACTGTCTGCGCAGTCCACCGATGTCGGCGTCAACAAGGCCACCGCACACCTGTTCCCGGTCGCCAACACCCCCGAGGCCATCTATGCGCTGGGCGTCGAAGGCCTGAGCGAGTACATCAAGACCATTGGCTTGTACAACAGCAAGGCCAAGAACGTCATCGAAGCCTGCCGACTGCTGATCGAACGCCATGGCAGCCAGGTACCGCAAACCCGCGAAGCCCTGGAGGCGCTGCCCGGCGTGGGCCGCAAGACCGCCAACGTGGTGCTCAACACGGGGTTCCGCCAGCCAACCATGGCAGTGGATACCCATATCTTCCGGGTCAGCAACCGCACGGGTATTGCACCAGGCAAGACGGTGCTGGAAGTGGAGAAAAAGCTGATCAAGTTCGTGCCGAAGGACTACCTGCTCGACGCCCATCACTGGCTGATCCTGCACGGGCGCTATGTGTGCCAGGCACGCAAGCCGCGCTGCGGCAGTTGCCGGATCGAAGATTTGTGCGAGTACAAGCACAAGACCTCCGACGATTGAGTCGATAGCTGGAAACCACCTGCAGCGATTGAAAAAATCTTTTTTACCAGCGTCTGCTTTCTGGTTATAAGGACGGCCAATGGCCCCTTGGCTTGGAGCGACTCATGAGTAGCGATAAAGACGACCTGTCGATCGAAGATGATTTTGTTGCCGCGGATGACGAAGCGGAACCCCAGGTAGAAACCGCAAAGACCAACCTGAGCAAGCGCCGCACCATCGACAATATGCTGGAAGAAAGGCGCCTGCAGAAACAGCTGGCTGACTTCGACTACGATCTGTAACCCTGGCAAAGCCTCCTGGCTGGAGGCTTTACGGCCTTGGCGGTCAGTTCAACCCTTGCCGCTGCGCCAGCTCGATGAGGTCGACCAGCGAGCGCGCATTGAGCTTGAGCAACAGGCGCGACTTATAGGTACTGACCGTCTTGTTGCTGAGGAACATGCTGTCGGCAATCTCTTTGTTGGAACGCCCTCGCGCCAGCTGTTGCAACACGGTCATCTCGCGCGCCGAGAGGCGGTTGACCATATCCGTCTCGCTTCCGCCCCTGCCACGTGACACATGCAAGGCCTGGTTGGGGAAGTAGCTGTAGCCCGACAGTACGGCCTTGATGGCGCTCAACAGCTCGGTGAGTTCCTGCTGCTTGCACACATACCCCGCCGCCCCCGCCTGCATGCAGCGCATCGAGAAGTTGCCGGGGGCCTGCGATGTCAGCACCAGCACCTTGCTGCCCGGGCTGAAAGTTGTCATGCGACCGATCACCTCCAGGCCATCCAGCTTGGGGATACCGATATCGAGCACCACGATATCCGGCAGGTGTTGCCGTGTGAGTTGCAGCGCAGCCACCCCGTTGTCGGTTTCCGCCACGACGTCATACCCATGCCGCTCCATCAGCATGCGTACGGCCAGGCGTATGACCGGATGATCATCCACGATAAGCACTTTATTCATGCGATATCCATTCATTGCTTTTGCTTTGGCCCGCCAAGATAACCTACAGAACGCTTACTGGCGCGGTGATTTACCGGCGAAATATATGAACAGATAGAACCTACAACACTTACAGAAATTTCCTACACTCAACTGATGCACTTGTAACAATCAAATTCTCTGTTACCGAATGAACGGTATCACCGGCCGATAAAAGTGCACCAGTTGAAAGCCGGCCGACACCTCAGGAAATATTCAGCTCAAATGCGCTGAACAAACACCGTCATCAGGATTTCGAGCGATTATTCTCACCCGGGAAACAATCCAGTCTTTAGTTGAGCATCGCCGTAAGGCAAAGATGTGCAAAATCGCTGGAGACGACCCATATGCACCAAGTACAGCCTGTCGCCCCGCTGACGATCATTGCTATCTTCGCTGGGATTATCGAAGCCTCCGCCCTTGCCACATTGCCGTTTCTCAGCGAGTCCAGCCAAAAGCTCTATACTTGGTTCCTGGTGGGCTTCCCATTCTTCCTGACGGCACTGTTCTTCCTCACGCTCAACTTCAATTACAAGTCGTTCTACGACCCTTCATCAAACAGGACGGCAAATGACAACCCGTCGACACAGAGCGATGTGGCCAAACATGCAATGCCCGGTAATACCAGCGAAGCGCTGCAGGGTGAGCCTGTCACATTCATGTTTTCCGGCCCAGATGCCTATCGCATGATGGAGCAGCAATTGTTGTCCGCCCTTGCCCAACCGCCTCAGCAAGCGCGCACGTGGCGCTTTTGCAACCTGGATAGACGCCAGTGCGCACAACTATCGATCAGCTCGCTTGATGGACAGCAGGCGAGCGACGGCCATTGATATCACAGACAAAAAAAACCCCGGCCTGGGCCGGGGTTCTTGCTGCACATGCCAGCGATCAGAGCAGCGAACGGCCCTTGTTGGCAGCAATGCGCATACGCAGGGCGTTGAGCTTGATGAAGCCCGCTGCGTCCGCCTGGTTGTAGGCGCCGCCATCTTCCTCGAAGGTAGCGATGTTGGCATCGAACAGCGAGTCGTCCGACTTGCGGCCGACAACGGTGACGTTGCCCTTGTACAGCTTCAGGCGTACCACGCCGTTCACGTTGACCTGCGAAGCGTCGATCATCTGCTGCAGCATCAGACGCTCCGGGCTCCACCAGTAGCCGGTGTAGATCAGGCTGGCGTACTTCGGCATCAGCTCATCCTTCAGGTGAGCGACTTCGCGGTCCAGGGTGATCGACTCGATGGCACGGTGGGCCTTGAGCATGATGGTGCCGCCTGGGGTCTCGTAGCAGCCACGCGACTTCATGCCGACGTAACGGTTCTCGACGATGTCCAGACGGCCGATGCCATTGGCACCACCGATACGGTTCAGGTCGGCCAGGACGGTGGCCGGGGTCTTCTCGACACCGTCGATGGCAACGATGTCACCGTTGCGGTAGGTCAGCTCGATGTAGGTAGCCTGGTCTGGGGCGTTCTCGGGCGAGACGCTCCAGCGCCACATGTCTTCTTCGTGCTCGGTCCAGGTATCTTCCAGGACACCGCCTTCGTAGGAGATGTGCAGCAGGTTGGCGTCCATCGAGTACGGCGACTTCTTCTTGCCGTGGCGCTCGATCGGGATGCCGTGCTTCTCGGCGTAGTCCATCAGCTTCTCGCGGGACAGCAGGTCCCACTCACGCCATGGGGCGATTACCTTGACGCCTGGCTTCAAGGCGTAGGCACCCAGTTCGAAACGCACCTGGTCGTTGCCTTTGCCGGTGGCGCCGTGGGAAATGGCGTCGGCGCCGGTTTCGTTGGCGATTTCGATCAGGCGCTTGGCGATCAGCGGACGGGCGATGGAAGTACCCAGCAGGTACTCGCCCTCGTAGACGGTGTTGGCGCGGAACATCGGGAACACGAAATCACGCACGAATTCTTCGCGCAGGTCGTCGATGTAGATCTCTTTAACGCCCATTGCCTGGGCCTTGGCACGAGCCGGCTCGACCTCTTCGCCCTGACCCAGGTCAGCGGTGAAGGTCACCACTTCGCAGTTGTAGGTATCCTGCAGCCACTTGAGAATCACCGAAGTATCAAGGCCGCCGGAATACGCCAGTACGACCTTTTTTACGTCCGCCATGCCATCACTCCACGGGGTTGTACGGAAAGGGATCGATTCTAACGACGTTACGGATAAATTTACAGTGGGGCGACAGCTTCTGACGACAAAGCGACAGGAAGTTTCGGAAGGGCGACGGGAGAATAGTATCAGGGCCCCAAGGTGCATGCCTTGACCTGTTCAGCGCCTATGAGATCGAGCGCCGCCCGCGCGGCGCATCGCCGGCAAGCCGGCTCCCACATCTGTTTCGGGCCAGTTACTCCTGCCTCCTGCGCACTCGCACCCTGGGTGCATGGCTGGAGATTGCAGAAGAGCAGCAGCGCTACCTTCGATATCGTGTCGTACAAACAAGGGGGCGCGCGCGCCAGGCACAGAAGAGACTGGCCCGAAACAGATGTGGGAGCCGGCTTGCCGGCGATGCGCCGCGCGGGCGGCGCTCGGTCTCACAGGCGCCAAAAATGTTGTGGCGGACACCTGTAGGCCCTGATGCAATCCCCTGCCATGTACCCGGCAACCAACCCGATCTCAGGGCGCCTTCGCCCCCGGCGCGGCAGCAGCCGGACTGGCTGGCGCTGGCGTCGGAGCAGCAGGCGCCGCCTGCTCAACCGGCTTCTCCACCGGTTTTTCAACCACCGTCACCCGATCCAGTTCAATATTCACCCGACGATTACGTGCCCGGTTGGCAGCATTGGTGTTCTTCGCCAATGGGTAACGCTCGCCGTGGAAACGCACGGTAATCTGCTCTTCCGGAACGCCATGGGCCTTGAGGTAGTCGGCCACCGCCAGTGCCCGGCGGCGCGACATGTCGCGATTGGTCAGGCGGTTGCCACTGTTGTCGGAGTGGCCGTTGAGCTCGACATGGTTCACCGTCGGGTCGGCCTTCATGTAGTCGAGGATCACGTCCAGCCGCGCCTTGGCCGCACCATCCAGCTCGAAGCCGCCCCCGGGGAAGCCCACCTGGGTCTGGCGCACCTGGTCGTAATTCATCGGCAGCAGCTTGCCGGCACAGGCCTGATAGTCGCTGTAGGCCTTGGCGAAGCTGACCGGTAGTACACGCACTTCCATCGGCCTGCCCGCCTCGCCGGCGTAATTGCGTACCACCGTGCTGCGCCCATCGAGCAGGCCGTTGATCAGGCGGCTGGCCTGGCCCTGGGACGAACTGAACAGCACCCCGGTGCGGGCCATGCGCACGCTGCCCAGGTTGATGTCGCTGCGCCCGGGTTGCCACGGCGCAGCGGCTGCCAGCAAGGTCGCCGTGCCCGCACCCAGTACATTGCTGTCCGAACGCAGCTGGAACACCGGCTGCTCGCCCGCGCGGCGCACGAACTCGCCGCTGCCGAAGCCGTCGATCGGCTGGATCAGCCGGCACTCGAACTGGTCACCCTCGACCTTCCAGGCGATGTTCTCCATGCGCGTCTGGAAGGTCAGCGCGCCGGCCGGCAGGCTGGCGAACAGGGTCAACAGGGCTAGGTAACGCTGGCGCACGGGCGGCTCCACAAATTCTGACGGCTTACCTGCAGGCTATCGGACGCCTGCCGGAAAACTTGATAGCCGTGCTCCACCCAGGGTTTTCCGGTAGCATTGGGGCTTGAGTTCGACCCGCCTGGAATCCCCAATGTCCGATCGCCTGACCCTCCTGCGTCCCGACGACTGGCACATCCATCTGCGCGATGGTGCCGTCCTGCCCCACACCGTTGGCGACGTGGCGCGTACTTTCGCCCGTGCCATCATCATGCCCAACCTGGTTCCGCCGGTACGCAATGCCGTCGAGGCCGGCGCCTACCGTGAGCGCATCCTGGCCGCCCGCCCGGCTGGCAGCCGCTTCGAGCCGCTGATGGTGCTGTACCTCACCGACCGCACCAGCCCCGAGGACATCCGCGCGGCCAAGGCCAGCGGTTTCGTGTACGCCGCCAAGCTGTACCCTGCCGGCGCCACCACCAACTCCGACTCGGGCGTGACCAGCATCGACAACATCTTCCCGGCCATCGAGGCGCTGGCGGAAGTTGGCATGCCGCTACTGGTGCATGGCGAAGTGACCCGCAGCGAGATCGACGTGTTCGACCGCGAGAAGCGCTTCATCGACGAGCACATGCGCCGTGTGGTCGAGCGCTTCCCGACGCTGAAGGTGGTGTTCGAGCACATCACCACCAGCGATGCCGCGCAGTTCGTCACCGAGGCCCCGGCCAACGTCGGCGCGACCATCACCGCGCAGCACCTGCTGTACAACCGCAACCACATGCTGGTTGGCGGCATTCGCCCGCACTTCTACTGCCTGCCGATCCTCAAGCGCAACACCCACCAGGTGGCGCTGCTGGACGCGGCCACCAGCGGCAACCCGAAGTTCTTCCTGGGTACCGACTCGGCCCCGCACGCCCGTCATGCCAAGGAAGCCGCCTGCGGTTGTGCCGGTTGCTACACCGCCTACGCGGCAATCGAGATGTACGCCGAAGCATTCGAGCAGCGTAACGCGCTGGACAAGCTGGAAGGCTTCGCCAGCCTGCACGGCCCGGCGTTCTATGGTCTGCCGGCGAACACCGACACCATTACCCTGGTCCGCGAGGAATGGACCGCCCCGGACAGCCTGCCGTTTGGCGAGCAGACCGTGGTCCCGCTGCGCGCCGGCGAAAAACTGCGCTGGCGCCTGCTGGAGGAAAACGCGTGAGCGAAGACCTCTACGAAGACGACCTGGACACCCAAGGCAGCAGCGGCTCGCGCCACCCGATGGCCGAGCGCTTTCGCGGCTATCTGCCGGTAGTGGTAGATGTTGAAACCGGCGGCTTCAACAGCGCTACCGATGCCCTGCTGGAAATTGCCGCTGTCACCATCGGCATGGACGAAAAGGGCTTTCTGTTCCCCGAGCACACCTACTTCCACCGGGTGGAGCCATTCGAGGGCGCCAACATCGAGGCGGCCGCGCTGGAGTTCACCGGGATCAAGCTGGACCACCCGCTGCGCATGGCGGTCAGCGAGGAAAGTGCGCTGACCGACATCTTCCGCGGCGTACGCAAGGCGCTCAAGGCCAATGGCTGCAAGCGGGCGATCCTGGTCGGCCACAACAGCAGCTTCGACCTGGGCTTCCTCAATGCAGCGGTAACGCGCAATGACCTGAAGCGCAACCCGTTCCACCCGTTCTCCAGCTTCGACACCGCTACCCTGGCGGGCCTGGCTTATGGCCAGACCGTACTGGCGCGGGCCTGCCAGAGCGCCGACATCGACTTCGACGGGCGTGAGGCGCATTCGGCGCGTTATGACACCGAGAAGACGGCCGAGCTGTTCTGCGGCATCGTCAACCGCTGGAAAGAGATGGGCGGCTGGCGCGATTTCAACGATTGAGTTGAAAAAGCATTCGCGGGCAAGCCCGCGAAGAGGCCGGCACAGGACGGCACAAAAAAACCGGCCACAAGGGCCGGTTTTTTCATGCGCTTGGCAATTACAGCTTGCCAGCGTTCTCGCTCAGGTAGGCAGCAACGCCTTCCGGCGAAGCGTTCATGCCTTTGTCGCCTTTTTTCCAGTTGGCAGGGCAGACTTCGCCGTGCTCTTCGTGGAACTGCAGGGCGTCGACCAGGCGCAGCAGCTCGTCCATGTTGCGGCCCAATGGCAGGTCGTTGACGATCTGCGAACGGACAACACCGTTGGTGTCGATCAGGAAGGCACCACGGAAGGCCACGCCGCCTTCGGACTCGACGTCGTAGGCCTTGCAGATTTCGTGGGTCATGTCGGCAGCCAGGGTGTATTTGACCTGGCCGATACCGCCGTTGTTGACCGGGGTGTTACGCCAGGCGTTGTGGGTGAAGTGCGAGTCGATCGACACGCCGATCACTTCCACGTTGCGCGCCTGGAAGTCAGGGATGCGGTTGTCCAGGGCGATCAGCTCGGACGGGCAGACGAAGGTGAAGTCCAGCGGGTAGAAGAACACCAGGCCGTACTTGCCCTTGATGGCCGAAGCCAGGTTGAAGCTGTCGACGATCTCGCCATTGCCCAGCACGGCCGGAACGGTGAAATCGGGGGCTTTCTTACCAACGAGTACGCTCATTGTAATCTCCTGATGAGGGTGAAAAACCGTTTGCCGGGCCAGACGGGCTTGCCCGACATCCAACAAAGGCCGACCATCATACACGGCTTCTGGTGACAGGCCGACTCCAACGACGAAGCAACCGCCGGTCGCTCAACCACGGCCCTTTCAGAAACTCCTTTGACAAGCATTCTCATTAACATTAAGCTCCACCCCATCGAGCCCACCAACGATGGTCAGCCTTTATGTATGTGTGTCTTTGTGTCGGCGTTACCGACGGACAGATCCGCGATGCGATCTATGAAGGATGCTGCAGCTACAAGGAAGTGCGAGCCGCGACCAATGTCGCCAGCCAGTGTGGCAAATGTGCCTGCGTGGCCAAGCAGGTGGTCCGCGAGACCCTGACCGAACTCCAGGTCAGCCAGGCAGCCCTGCCCTACCCCGTGGAATTTACCGCGGCCTGAAAACCCAGAATTCGAAGAACCGGACCTTGCGTCCGGTTTTTTTATGCCCGCAATTCAATAAGTTAGCGCTCCAACGCGGTTCACAAACATTCTTATTTCCATTAATTTTCACTTATTATTCAAGAACTTAGGTTTGACACTCCTAAGTATCGGGCTCAAACTTCACTGTATTGGCACACTTCTACAGGGCAGGAACCCGAAATGAAAGGCGACGTAAGCGTCATCCAGCATCTCAACAAGATCCTCGGAAACGAGCTGGTCGCGATCAACCAGTACTTCCTGCACGCACGCATGTACGAAGATTGGGGCCTGAACAAACTCGGCAAGCACGAGTACAAGGAATCCATCGACGAGATGAAGCACGCTGACAAACTGATCAAGCGTATTCTCTTCCTCGAAGGCATCCCCAACGTCCAGGACCTGGGCAAGCTGCTGATTGGCGAGCACACCAAGGAAATGCTCGAGTGCGACCTGAAGATCGAACAGAAAGGCCTGGTCGACCTGAAAGCAGCCATCGCCCATTGCGAAACCGCTGGCGACTTCGGCTCGCGTGACATGCTCGAAGACATCCTCGAGTCCGAGGAAGAACACATCGATTGGCTGGAAACCCAGCTGGGGCTGATCGACAAGATTGGTATCGAGAACTACCTGCAGTCGCAGATGGGCGAAGAATAAATATTCGCCCCATGAAAAAACCCGCGATCAGCGGGTTTTTTCATGCTTGCCGGAAATTCAGGCCTCGGAAGCCTTGGCCTTCGCAGCCGCTTCCTTGATCAGGGTCTGCAGCTCACCCTTCTCGAACATTTCCAGCATGATGTCGCTGCCGCCGACCAGCTCACCGGCTACCCACAGTTGCGGGAAGGTCGGCCAGTTGGCGTACTTTGGCAGGTTCGCACGGATTTCCGGGTTCTGCAGGATGTCGACGTAGGCGAACTTCTCGCCACAACCCATCACGGCCTGCGATGCACGCGCAGAGAAGCCACACTGCGGGGCATTCGGCGAGCCTTTCATGTAAAGCAGAATGGTGTTGTTGGCAATCTGCTCTTTGATCGTTTCGATGATATCCATGTAGCACCTCGGCTGAACTTTCCGACGCGGTCGTCGGCACGGTGACGCATTGTAACGGAAAGCCGAGCAGCATGCTCGGCCTTACCGTTCCTTACGCGGCCTCTACCTGCACGGGTACGCCATTGAGGGCGGCATTGCCGGAAACCTGATCACGCAGGCGCTCATCGGTGAGGTCGTTGGCGCTCACGCCAGGTTGCGCCTGGGCGGTCTGCATGTGCACGCCCCGACGAGAGTGACCGAAGCCATGAGGCAGGCTCACCACGCCCGGCATCATGTCCTCGCAGGCCTGCACCTCGACTTCAAGCTCCCCGGTACGCGACCGGATACGAACCCGCTGGCCGTCCTGCAGCTGCCGCTGCTGCAGGTCCTGCGGGTGCATCAACAACTGATGTCGCGGTTTGCCTTTCACCAGCCGATGAAAATTGTGCATCCACGAATTGTTGCTGCGTACATGGCGACGGCCGATCAGCAGCAGTTCTCCCGGCGTCGGAGGGGCTTGTTGTGCCAACCGCCCCAGGTCGTCCAGCAGCACCTGGGGCGCCGCTTCGACAGCCTTGCTGGCAGTCGTCAGGCGCGCTGCGAGGTTGGCGCGCAATGGCCCCAGGTCGAGGCCATGCGGGTGCTCGTCCAGCGCTGCCAGCGACAACTGCCAGGGTGTCGCTTCACCATAGCGCCCCTTGCGCAGGGCCAGGTCGATCATCTGCGCTGGCGCCCAGGTCGGCTTCAATTCCAGCTCGGCGCGCTTGGCGAACGCTTGTGCCAGCCCGACGAAAATCTCCCAGTCATGCAATGCCCCTTCGGGCTTGACCAGGATCGCCCGATTGAAGCGGGTCACGTTGCGCACGGCCAGCAAGTTGAACGTTGTGTCGTAATGGTCGTTTTCCAGCGCCGAGGTGGAGGGCAGGATCAGGTCGGCATGGCGGGTGGTTTCGTTGATGTACAGGTCGATGCTGAGCATGAACTCCAGCCCCTCCAGCGCCAAATCCAGCTGGCGCCCGTTGGGCGTGGACAGCACGGGGTTGCCGGCCACCGTCACCAGCGCGCGCACCTGCCCTTCGCCGGGTGTCAGCATTTCCTCGGCCAAGGCCGCCACGGGCAGTTCGCCGCCGTACTCGGGCAAGCCCGACACCCGGCTCTGCCAGGCGTTGAAATGGCCACCCGAGGTGGTCGCCACCAGGTCGACGGCAGGCTCGGTGCACAACGCGCCGCCTTCACGGTCAAGGTTGCCGGTCACCAGGTTGATCAGTTGCACCAACCAGTGGCAAAGGGTGCCGTAGGCTTGGGTCGAAACCCCCATGCGGCCGTAGCACACCGCCTTGTCGGCCGCGGCGAAGTCCCGTGCCAGCTGGCGGATGTCTGTAGCGGCAATGCCACAGTGCGCACTCATGGCCTCCGCGCTGAACGGCGCGATCGCTTCGCGCACCTGCTGCAGACCCGCGACCGGCAAGTGCGAGCCGCGCGCCAGGCCTTCAGCGAACAGGGTGTTGAGCAAGCCGCACAACAAGGCCGCATCCCCTCCAGGGCGAATGAACAGGTGACTGTCGGCCATCGCCGCCGTTTCGCTGCGCCGCGGGTCCACCACCACCAGGCGCCCACCCCGGGCCTGCAGCGCTTTCAGGCGCTTTTCCACGTCCGGCACGGTCATGATGCTGCCGTTGGAGGCCAGCGGGTTGCCGCCGAGGATCAGCATGAAACCGGTCTGGTCGATGTCCGGGATCGGCAGCAGCAGGCCATGGCCGTACATCAGGTGGCTGACCAGGTGCTGCGGCAACTGGTCCACCGAGGTGGCAGAGAAGCGGTTGCGGGTTTTCAGCAGGCCCAGGAAGTAGTTGCTGTGGGTCATCAGGCCGTAGTTGTGCACGCTCGGGTTGCCTTGGTACACCGCCACGGCATTGCGCCCATGGGCCTGCTGGATCGCCCACAGCCTGTCGGCGGCCAGGGCAAAGGCCTCGTCCCAGCCGATGGCATGCCAGTGCTCGCCCACCCGCTTGTGCGGTTGGCGCAGGCGGTCGGGGTCGTTCTGGATGTCCTGCAGGGCCACGGCCTTTGGGCAGACATGGCCGCGGCTGAACGGGTCCTGGGGGTCGCCCTTGATCGAACTGATCAGCGCCCGCCCGTCGTCGTCATGGCTGACTTCGATGTTCAGCCCACAGATCGCTTCGCACAGGTGACAGGCACGGTGATGCAGGGTCTTGGTCATGGCCGCCTCTGCCTTGTTGTCGTGGAGGATGTGTAGAGGGTTGTCGAACATCGACTATGCGCCCAGCCCCCGCCGCCGACCAGCGCGCTTCGCGGCGTGAATCCACCGACATCAGGCACACGATTTGCGACAGCCATTTGCCAAATTGCCGGCAAGCCGTGTACAACCCTCTGTAGCAAATAAAAAACAGCACTGTCCGTCGGGTAAAGACACCCTTTGCAACACCCTTTGGTACTGGGCAGCTGTTTCCCCTCTTGGCTTCAGGCGACATTTACTTATAGTATTGCGCCTTTCCCTATTTCGTCCGCCCCCGTGCGGCTTACGCCGCAGGTCACTCCCGTTGTCAAAAAAAACCATACGGTCGACCTGCATACCGTTGCAGATAAGGTAGTCAATCATGAGCGCTAGGCACTTTCTCTCCCTGCTGGACTTCACCACCGACGAATTGCTCGGGGTGATCCGCCGCGGCATCGAGCTGAAGGACCTGCGCAAGCGAGGCGTGCTGTTCGAGCCGCTGAAGAACCGCGTGCTGGGCATGATCTTCGAGAAGTCCTCGACCCGTACCCGCGTGTCGTTCGAGGCCGGCATGATCCAGCTCGGCGGCCAGGCCATCTTCCTGTCCCCGCGCGACACCCAGCTGGGCCGTGGCGAGCCGATCGGCGACAGTGCCATCGTGCTGTCGAGCATGCTCGACGTGGTGATGATCCGTACCCACGCCCACAGCACCCTGACCGAATTCGCCGCCAACTCGCGTGTGCCGGTGATCAACGCGCTGTCCGACGAGTCGCATCCGTGCCAGCTGCTGGCCGACATGCAGACCTTCCTCGAACACCGCGGCTCGATCCAGGGCAAGACCGTGGCCTGGATCGGCGATGGCTTCAACATGTGCAACTCGTACATCGAGGCAGCCAGGCAGTTCGACTTCCAGCTGCGCATCGCCTGCCCGGAAGGCTACGAGCCGGACCCGCGCTTCATGGCCATTGGTGGTGACCACGTGCAGATCGTGCGCGATCCGAAGGAAGCCGTGCGCGGCGCCCATCTGGTGACCACGGATGTCTGGACTTCCATGGGCCAGGAGGAGGAAACTGCACGGCGCCTGGCGCATTTCGCGCCTTACCAGGTCACCCGCGAACTGCTCGACCTGGCGGCACCCGACGCCCTGTTCATGCACTGCCTGCCAGCCCACCGTGGTGAGGAAATCAGCCATGACCTGCTCGACGACCCACGTTCGGTCGCCTGGGACCAGGCTGAAAACCGCCTGCATGCACAGAAGGCCCTTCTCGAATTCCTTGTAGAACCGGCTTACCACCACGCATGAGTCAACCCCTACTGCTCAACCTGCGCAACCTCGCCTGCGGCTATGGCGACCAGCGCATCGTCCAGAACCTCAATCTGCACCTGAACGCAGGCGACATCGGTTGCCTGCTGGGTTCATCCGGTTGCGGCAAGACCACCACCCTGCGCGCCATCGCCGGTTTCGAACCCGTGCACGACGGCGAGATCCAGCTGGCTGGCGAGGTCATTTCCCGGGCTGGCTTCACCCTGGCCCCGGAAAAACGCCGCATCGGCATGGTGTTCCAGGATTACGCGCTGTTCCCGCACCTGACCGTGGCACAGAACATTGCCTTCGGCATCGCCAAGCACCCGCGCCAGGCCGAGGTCATCGAAGAGATGCTCGAGCTGGTCAAGCTGGGCGGCCTGGGCGGGCGCTACCCGCATGAATTGTCCGGCGGCCAACAGCAACGGGTCGCCCTGGCCCGGGCGCTGGCACCGGAGCCGCAACTGCTGCTGCTAGACGAGCCATTCTCCAACCTTGACGTGGAGCTGCGCCGGCGCCTGAGCCATGAGGTTCGCGACATTCTCAAGAGCCGTGGCACCAGCGCCATCCTGGTGACCCATGACCAGGAAGAGGCCTTTGCCGTCAGCGACCAGGTTGGCGTGTTCAAGGAAGGCCGCCTGGAACAGTGGGACACGCCCTACAACCTTTACCACGAGCCGCAGACGCCGTTCGTGGCCAGCTTCATTGGCCAGGGATATTTCATCCGTGGGCAGATGATCAGCCACGAAGCGGTCAATACCGAGCTGGGTGAACTGCGCGGCAACCGTGCCTACATCATGGCGCCGGGCAGCTCTGTGGATGTGCTGCTGCGCCCTGACGATATCGTCCACGCACCGGGCAGCGCGCTGCAGGCGAACATCGTCGGCAAGAGCTTCCTTGGGGCATCGACCCTGTACCGCCTGCAGTTGCCGACCGGCAGCCAGCTGGAGGCGATCTTCCCTAGCCATAACGACCATCAGGTCGGTGAGGATGTGGGGATTGCGGTCAAGGCCGATCACCTGGTGCTGTTCCCGGTTCCGGGCAGCGTTGCGGCGCAGTTGCCGCGGCAGGAGAACGGCGTTCGCCGATACAGTTCGGCGACCTGATTCGACATTCTGGGGCCGCTCTGCGGCCCTTTCGCCGGCAAGCCAGCTCCCACAGAATCACCACATGCCCTGAAGGCAACGCTGTACCTGTGGGAGCTGGCTTGCCGGCGATGGGCTGCAAAGCAGCCCCCAAGATTCTCAGCCTCTACCAATCCCGGCAAACTTGCCCTGGGTGTACTCAGCCAGCACCACGGCCGCCAATTCCACTTCCAAGCCACGCCGCCCGGCGCTGACATGGATGGTTGCAAAGTTCTGCGCCGAGTCATCGATGAAGGTGCGCAGGCGCTTCTTCTGCCCCAGCGGGCTGATCCCGCCCACCAGGTACCCCGTGGCCCGTTGCGCAACCGCCGGGTCGGCCATCTCGCACTTTTTCACCCCGGCAGCATGGGCCAGGGCCTTGAGGTCGAGCGTACCCACCACAGGCACCACCGCCACCAGCAATTCACCCTTCTCACTGCTCGCCAGCAAGGTCTTGAACACCTGCTGTGGGTCGAGACCGAGCTTTTCCGCCGCCTCCAGGCCATATGACGCCGATTTGGGGTCATGTTCGTAACTGTGCACACGATGCTCGGCACGGTGTTTCTTCAACAGGTCTAGGGCGGGGGTCATGCGGGGGCTCCGGTCGGGGACAGCTCGGCGGCTACTTTAGGACAATTCCCACACCGCAGCCAGCGAACCGCAACTGCGCGCCTCTAGTACGCGGATCCGCACCTGAAACCAGCATCCAGATCGTGACCAGCCGTTCACTTTCGACCTTTGACATCAGCGTTTCTTGTCTATATTTTTTCGTTTCTGAATAAATGATGCACTTTTAAGGTGCGTTTCCTACATCTGCCTGGGGTCAACGGGGATAGACTCCGGGCGTTGCTGTCGAGCGCCACGCGCCTCACAACAAAAAAAACGAGGTCATACATGACGACTGCTCTACGCCAACCCGCGCTGTCAAGCCAATGCCTGGCCGAGTTCCTCGGCACTGCTCTGCTCATCTTCTTCGGTACCGGCTGCGTCGCCGCGCTCAAGGTCGCGGGCGCCAGCTTCGGCCTTTGGGAAATCAGTATCATCTGGGGCGTGGGCGTCAGCATGGCGATCTACCTCACCGCCGGTGTTTCCGGCGCGCACCTGAACCCTGCGGTGAGCATCGCCCTCACCCTGTTCGCCGGTTTCGACAAGCGCAAGCTGCCCTTCTACATGCTGGCCCAGGTATGCGGCGCATTCTGTGGCGCAGCGTTGGTCTACACCTTGTACAGCAACCTGTTCTTCGATTTCGAACAAACCCACGCCATGTTGCGCGGTAGCGAAGCCAGCCTGGAACTGGCCTCGGTGTTCTCCACCTATCCGCACCCATCGCTGTCCACCGGCCAGGCGTTCCTGGTCGAAGTGATCATCACCGCCATCCTGATGGCCGTGATCATGGCCCTGACCGACGACAACAATGGCCTGCCGCGCGGCGCCATGGCTCCGCTGCTGATCGGCCTGCTGATCGCCGTGATCGGCAGCGCCATGGGCCCGTTGACCGGCTTTGCCATGAACCCGGCCCGCGATTTCGGACCCAAACTCATGACCTTCCTGGCCGGTTGGGGCGAAATCGCCTTCACTGGCGGTCGGGACATGCCTTATTTCCTGGTTCCGGTGTTCGCACCGATCCTTGGCGCCTGCCTGGGCGCCGCGACCTATCGCGGCCTGATCGCCCGCAACCTGCCAATGGCAGCCGCCGTGAACCCTGAGACAAATGACAATCGCCAGGGCGATACTCAAGTCAATTGACGCCGGCATCACGCCCAGCCCTGAACCCCTATTTTCGCAAGGCCTACGACCATGACAGACACCCAGGATAAGAACTACATCATCGCCCTGGACCAGGGCACCACCAGTTCGCGGGCCATCATTTTCGACCGCGACGCCAATGTGGTGGGTACCTCCCAGCGCGAATTCGCCCAGCACTACCCGCAGGCGGGCTGGGTCGAGCACGACCCGATGGAAATCTTCGCCACGCAGAGCGCGACCATGGTCGAGGCCCTGGCCCAGGCGGGCATCAGCCACGCTCAGGTCGCCGCACTGGGTATCACCAACCAGCGTGAAACCACCGTGGTATGGGACAAGGAAACCGGCCGCCCGGTGTACAACGCCATCGTCTGGCAGTGCCGCCGCAGCACCGAGATCTGCGCCCAGCTCAAGCGCGACGGCCATGAAGACTACATTCGCGAAACCACCGGCCTGGTCACCGACCCGTACTTCTCCGGCACCAAGCTGAAGTGGATCCTCGACAATGTCGAGGGCGCCCGTGAACGCGCCGAGCGCGGCGAACTGCTGTTCGGCACCATCGATACCTGGCTGATCTGGAAGTTCTCCGGCGGCAAGGTGCATGTCACCGACTACACCAACGCCTCGCGCACGCTGATGTTCAACATCCACAGCCTGCAGTGGGACGACAAGCTCCTGGAAATCCTCGGCATCCCACGGCAGATGCTGCCCGAGGTACGCCCTTCCTCCGAGGTCTATGGCCACACCAAGAGCGGCATCGCCATTGCCGGTATCGCCGGCGACCAGCAGTCGGCGCTGTTCGGCCAGATGTGCGTGGAGCCGGGCCAGGCCAAGAACACCTATGGCACCGGCTGCTTCCTGCTGATGAACACCGGCGACCAGGCGGTGAAGTCGTCCCATGGCCTGCTCACCACCATCGCCTGCGGCCCGCGAGGCGAAGTGGCCTATGCGCTGGAGGGCGCGGTGTTCAATGGTGGTTCCACCGTGCAGTGGCTGCGTGACGAACTGAAGATCGTCAACGACGCACTGGATACCGAATACTTCGCCAGCAAGGTCAAGGACAGCAACGGCGTGTACCTGGTGCCAGCCTTCACCGGTCTGGGTGCCCCGTACTGGGACCCATATGCCCGTGGTGCACTGTTCGGCCTGACCCGTGGCGTGAAGGTAGACCACATCATCCGCGCCGCTCTGGAATCGATCGCCTACCAGACCCGCGACGTGCTCGACGCCATGCAGCAGGACTGCGGCCAGCGCCTGTCCGAGTTGCGCGTGGACGGCGGTGCGGTGGCCAACAACTTCCTCATGCAGTTCCAGGCTGACATCCTCGGCACCTGCGTGGAGCGGCCGAAGATGCGCGAAACCACCGCGCTGGGTGCGGCCTACCTGGCAGGCCTGGCCTGTGGTTTCTGGAGCGGCCTGGACGAACTGCGCGACAAGGCGATCATCGAGCGCGAGTTCAGCCCGCAGCTGGATGAAACGCAGAAAGAGAAGCTGTATGCCGGCTGGAAGAAGGCAGTCGACCGTACCCGTGACTGGGAAGATCACGAGGCCTGATCCCTGGCGCGATAGCTTGCCCAAATCCTGTGGGTTTAGTTTGCCGGCTTGATTGGGGCTGCTTTGCAGCCCTTCGCGGGCTTGCCCGCTCCCACAGGAATCGAGCATTTTCTGAGCCTCGCGCTAAACCTGTGGGAGCGGGCAAGCCCGCCAAGGGCCGCAAAGCGGCCCCAATTTGCTTAACTGACCGGTATTGGGGGACGACGGGGTGCCGCAGCAGGGGACCGCGTGAAACAGCAGGCCCGATAGTCTACTGGTCGTAGTCCGCGTCCTACGGCATCATTGCAGCATTTGTCCGGCAGCCCCAAAGGACCGCCCATGAATCTGCCCCCTCGCCAACAACAAATCCTCGAACTGGTGCGCGAACGCGGTTACGTCAGTATCGAAGAAATGGCGCAGCTGTTCGTCGTCACACCACAAACCATCCGCCGTGATATCAACCAGCTGGCCGAGCTCAATCTGCTACGCCGCTACCACGGGGGCGCAGCCTACGACTCGAGCATCGAGAACACCGCCTACGCCATGCGCGCCGACCAGATGCGTGACGAAAAGCAACGCATCGCCGAAGCCGTGGCCCGGCAGATTCCCGATCATGCCTCGCTGTTCATCAATATCGGCACTACCACCGAATCCATCGCCCGGGCGCTGCTCAACCACAACCACCTGAAAGTCATCACCAACAACCTGCACGTGGCCGCGATCCTTGCCGCCAAGGACGATTTCGAAGTGCTGGTGGCAGGTGGCACGGTCCGCCGTGATGGCGGCGTTGTCGGCCAGGCCAGTGTCGACTTCATCAACCAGTTCAAGGTCGACTTCGCCCTGGTGGGCATCAGCGGCATCGACGAAGACGGCAGCCTGCTCGATTTCGACTATCAGGAAGTGCGGGTGTCACAGGCGATCATCGCCAATGCCCGTCAAGTGATCCTTGCCGCCGACTCCAGCAAGTTCGGGCGCAACGCCATGGTGCGTATGGGCTCGATCAGCCTGGTCGACTGCCTGGTGACCGACCAGGCGCCAACCCCCGCCCTCACCCAGCTGCTGAACCAGTACAAGATCCGGCTTGAGGTGGTTTGAGGGCTGACAGGCGCATGCCGCAAGGTTTGTCGCGCCTGTGAGATCGAGCGTCGCCCGCGCCGCGCTCAATCTTACAGGCGCGGTACCTTTCAAACCGATCATCCAAAACTTTCGTAAATGTTCATTTCATTGTCATCTGATCAGTTTTTTCTATAAAGACTGACTGGCGACCAGCTTTCTGTTGCGCTAGTATTTTCGAAAACGAACATCAATGTTCATATTCGATGTGAACAGCCCCAGGAGGCCTTGCCCGTGTCCCAGCCCGTTTCGTCCCAGCCCCCAGTCGCCGACTGCTATGACCTCGCCGTGATCGGCGGCGGCATCAATGGCGTGGGCATTGCTGCCGACGCCGCCGGGCGTGGCCTCAAGGTATTCCTCTGCGAAAAGGACGACCTGGCCCAGCACACCTCGTCGGCCAGCAGCAAACTGATCCACGGCGGCCTGCGCTACCTGGAGCACTACGAGTTCCGCCTGGTGCGTGAAGCCCTGGCCGAGCGCGAAGTGCTGCTGGCCAAAGCCCCGCACATCGTCAAGCCGATGCGCTTCGTGCTGCCGCACCGCCCGCACTTGCGCCCGGCCTGGATGATTCGCGCCGGCCTGTTCCTCTACGATCACCTCGGCAAGCGCAAGCGCCTGGGTGCTTCGCGCAGCCTGCGCTTCGGCCCGGGCTACCCGCTCAAGCCTGCAATCAGCCGTGGCTTCGAATATGCCGACTGCGCGGTGGACGATGCCCGCCTGGTAGTGCTGAATGCGATGGCCGCACGGGAAAAGGGTGCCCATATCCATACCCGTACCCGCTGCCTGCGTGCGGAGCGTGTGGATGGCCTGTGGCAGGTGGAGTTGCAGCACGCTGACGGCCGCCTGCAGACCATTCGCGCCCGTGCCCTGGTCAATGCCGCCGGGCCGTGGGTGGCCAGCTTCATCAAGGACGACCTCAAACTTGATGCCCCCTACGGCATCCGCCTGATCCAGGGCAGCCACATCATCGTGCCGCGCATGTACGAAGGCGAACATGCCTACATCCTGCAGAACGAGGACCAGCGCATCGTCTTCTGCATCCCGTATCTGGAGCGCTTCACGCTGATCGGCACCACCGATCGCGAATACAGCGGCGACCCCGCCAAAGTCGCGATCACCGAGCAGGAAACCGATTATCTGCTCAAGGTGGTCAACGCCCATTTCAACCACCAGATCAGCCGCAGCGACATCGTGCACACCTATTCCGGCGTGCGCCCACTGTGCAACGACGAATCGGACAATCCGTCCGCGGTCACCCGCGACTACACCCTGGCGCTGTCCGCCAGTGAAGGGCAAGCGCCGTTGCTGTCGGTATTCGGTGGCAAGCTGACCACCTACCGCAAACTGGCCGAGTCGGCCATGGCCGAGCTCAAGCCGCACTTCCCACAGATGCGCGGCAGCTGGACAGCTGGCGCGCCGCTACCAGGTGGTGAGCAGATGACCACGGTGCAGGCTCTGGTCGATGCGGTGCTGGCGCGTTGTGGCTGGTTGCCGGTCGATATCGCCAGGCGCTGGGTGCTGACCTATGGCAGCCGTGTTTGGCAGTTGCTGGATGGCGTGCAAGGGCCGGAAGACCTGGGCCAGGCAATTGGCGGCGGGTTGTTCGGCCGGGAGGTGGACTACCTTGCACACAACGAATGGGCATGCAGCGCTGAAGACATTCTCTGGCGTCGCACCAAGCTGGGCCTGTTCACCAGCACGGGTGAGCAACAGGCGCTTGCAGACTATCTGCAACGAGAGCAGCAGGCGCGCACCCAAGCGGCGTGACCGTGGCCTGCCCGCACCCACGGAACGGCGAGCAAGCCGTCCGTGAGTGCGCACCGGGTGCGTAACCGCTGCAGTCACAGGTTCAACCGGTCATAGGCTTCCCTGGCCAGAGTGCTGATCAAGTCACGTTCGGCAACCTGATAATCACTCATGACCGTTCTGCCGCGTTGTACGTGGGTCCATTCATCGATGCGCTGCGCGGTCAGGTCCGCCTCGATCTGTTCCAGGCGCAGGTCGAAGCGCTGCCGCAGCGTATCGAAACGATCCGGGTAACGCTGGCGCACATGCACCTCCCAGAACGGGCGCTGGGCGAGCGAGACGATCAGGTCCTCTCGGTTTTCCATTTCCAGCACACTACTCTGAACACTGCGCAGCTCCTGCTCGGTGACTCTCGCGAATTCTTCGAAGTGCATCGTGTCCGGCACGATTGGCAGGTCCAGCGGCTGCCGCAGGCGCAGCCTGAAAAAAAGCCTCGTTTCGATATCGTCCACGATCGACGCATCCCCTCTGCGCAACTGCCTGATATGCGCGACGGCGAACCGGTCGACGGCATCCAGGCGAGCCAGTTGCCGCCCCAGACGAACCAGCCCTCCTTCCAGTTCCGCTGGTGGAACACGGCTGCTCACCCGCTCCGCCAGCAAGCTCAACTCCAGTTGCTCCAGAATCAACAGCATCTGGTCTTCGCAGGTGCGGGGGGACGAGGCCTCGGCAAACACCCGCAACCGCAGCTGTTCATGTTGCTCGCATGCCTGAAGGATGCGCCAGATGCGTTTACGGAAATAACCGGGATGTTCATGAAAATCGTCGCTGTCGAGGAAGTCCGCAAGGAACTGGAACAGCCCTTGCGCATCGGGCTCCTGATGTAACGACTCCCACAATGCGGCCCTGGGCGCTTTCAATACACCGTCTTTGCCGACCCAGGCATCGCGGACAGCCTGGTCAACAGCACGATGGCGGAACGAGCCACCACCCCTGCTGCCGGCGCGGTCAACACCGGCAGCCCGATCAAGCGCGGCCTCGCCCTGGGCATCGAGCGGGTTGTCATGCAGGCTGAACGACTGCAATCGCTCGCCCAAGCCGTTCAGTTCCTGGCGCAACTGGCGAATACGGTTTTCCCTCAAGTCCACATGCCCACGCAGGATCACGTCCGCGGGCGTCGTCTCCAGGCCTGCGTCGCGCAGCCGAACATCAGTAAGTTGGTGCAAGCCGGTCAGCACAGGCGCGCGCCCCAACGGGTTGTGGCTCAGGTCCAGCATCGCCAGCCGCCCCAGGCTGGCCAGGCGCCGTTCACTGGCGACATTCATCACGATACGGTTGCCGGAAAGGTTCAAACGCAGCAGACGCGACAGTCGCTCGAGCCCGACAGGCACTTGCTCGAGGCGATTGCCAGCGAGGTCCAACTCGATCAGGTTACCGAAACGTGACAGGAAGTCTGCACCGACTTCGCTCAGGTTCATGTTGCGCAGCACCAGCCTGCTGACGTGTCCGAAATCCAGCCCAGCGGGCAACACCGGCAGGGAGCCAAGCCGCTCTCCGTCGATTGTCAGAACATATTCGCCGGCGTGATTGGTTATTTTCCGCCGCCAGCTTCGCCGTACCTGCCGGGCCACTCGGCGTCGCCTGGCATTCTCAAGTACGCCTGGAGCCTCGGCGCACCAGCCATGCAACGCCTCCCGCAACCGGGAAAGCTGCTGCTGGAGCTGGCTGAAGTGTTCCCATAACCCTGTCGAGTGTTGCATGAGCTCCGCAAGGTAAGCGTCCATCTGCCCATCGGTCAACGTCGGGAATACCTGGTGAATGCCGCTTCTGATTGCCTGCCGGCTGCTTTCGGCACGGCCACTGAGAGGGTACCCGATGCGCCCGTCGGCAAATCTGTGCACCGGGCGCAGCCCCTGCCCGACCGGCGCCAAGCCGATCAGCCGCGCGGCCCGTTCACGGTCGGCAGCGGCCAGGGTAGCCAGGGAATCACGCAGGCCCTGCTCCCCTTCGATACCGCCGAGCAACCCTTTCTGATCGTCCTCGAGCAGGCGCAGCAGCACTTGTGAAAGCTCCAGATTCTGGCTGGCAGCGTCAGCAAGATGGTATCCCTGCTCGCCTCTGACGATGCAACGCACGTCAGCAGCTTGCTCCGCGCCGAAAGCCATCAAGAGCCGGCCGTTTAGCTGCGCCTCACGCAGCTCCACGCGAACCGATTCCGGCCACGGGGCGGCTTCCGATACGAGCCCCAACGCCAAGGCCTCGCTGTCTGCATTGGCCGCGCGCAGCAGGCGCACGCCGGCGCAGGCCCGATCGAGACGACTGTCATGCAGTAGCCAGCGCGCACGTTCCGCCAGCGCCAGCGGTACTCGCCGACCTTGGGCCAAGTTATCGAGTTGCACACCAGAAGCCTGGCCAAGCAACTCGTCCAACGCATGCGCAGACAACGTGGGGAAGTCACGCACAAGCACGGCAGCTGCCTCGGCACTGGGCTTGGGTTGGCGCTCGGTGAAGACGCGATCAAGCGCTGCCCCCCGTAACAATGGCATCTGCTCATGCAATTGATGGAACTCGAAGGCGTCCAGCATACGGCTCGGAGCCGGAGCATTCTCCACACGCAGCCGGCGAAGCTGCTCCAGCTTCAGGCCGGTGATCTGCAACAGCTGGTGCGCCGTTTCATCAGGCACTTCTGCCAGGCTCGCCGCCAGGCGCCGCATCAGGCGAGCAGCGCCCTGCCAACGCTGAGGCTGCTCGAGCGCATGATGCCAACCACCGCCGTTGTCCTCCACCCACGGCGCAAATGCCTCGGCGCGGTCCGGGTGACGAAGACGCGGTATCCCTTCCTGCGGATCGTCCCAGACCTGAAAGGCCGACTCTTCACTGCGCAGCAGACGGTAATCGGAAGCGTCGGCCAATTTCGCCTCGGCAGCATCCACGCCATATCCTTCGAGACTTGGCGAACACAGCCTTACCTTGCCCAGGCCATCAGATAACGGTACGAGGCCATCGACGAAGGCGACCCGCTTCAAGCCCTGGATCACTGCCGCGCCGCCCTTGGCAAGGAGCAGGCCGGCGGCGACGTTTTCCGCCACACCAAAAAGGTGGTCCAGCGCGCCCTCGCGGTCCCCGATGCGCCAGTCCTGGTAGCCCTCATAGACTTCAGAAGCCACTTGCACCGCAGCCACCGCCAGCAATGCCTCCCCAAGCACCGGCACGAACAGGCCCGCCAGGTTGAGCAGGTCCAACCCCAGCGATGCATAGGCGTTGAACCGCTCGTTGCGCGCCTGCTGGTCTTCATCGCCCGTGGGCACGGCAAGCAGGCGGGCATCGTCGTAGATCTTGCCGATCTGCAAGCGTCGCAGGTGTACGTACAACGGTTCACTGACAGCCAGGTGGCGACCATCGAGTTCGATAGCCGAACCCGCCCTCTTCACCAGGCGCTCGGTCAACAGGGTAAAGAAACGGCCTCTGTCCCGCTCACTGACAAACCGAGCGAAGAATGCACGGTAGCCCGGGCTCTGCAAACGAACGGCCAGTGCGGCGTAAAGGGCTTGCCAGGTTGCAAACCGAGCGACAGGGGTGATCGGATCGCCGGGAATCCAGGCAATGACCCCCTCGATACCATCGCCGCCTGCCTGTGCCACCTCAAGGGCCACTACACCGCGGATGCATTTCCCCAGCAGATAGAGCTGCCGCGCCGTGGTCACCTGGGGCAATGCCGGCACCACCGGGGTTTCAGCCAACAATGGCAACAGTTGCAGATAGCTGCGTTCGTCCAGCGCGCCCTTGAACAAAGCCATGTACACAGCGACCTGAAAATGCGCGCGCTGATTGTCTTCGAACAGTTTGTGTACCTCGCGCTCGGCCTGACCTGGCGCGGCGCCTTGTGGATCACTCGGCTTCAGGTAGGTATCGAGCTTGGCCTGATATCTTCCACCCACATCCAGTTGCCGGCACAGCTTCGCGAACGCCTCGAAGTTCAATGGCAGCCTGCTGCCATTCCCGTCCAGGAAATAGGCTTTTCGCAGGGAGTCAGCCTTTGTCTCGTTGACG
Organism: Pseudomonas sp. B8(2017); assembly: GCF_002113575.1. Lineage (NCBI taxonomy): Bacteria > Pseudomonadati > Pseudomonadota > Gammaproteobacteria > Pseudomonadales > Pseudomonadaceae > Pseudomonas > Pseudomonas sp. B8(2017). Next base: position 88,411 of record NZ_NEIO01000016.1, read on the forward strand.
TGATAGTTGTGCAGCGCGGCGGTCAACAAATTGCGTGTAGACCAACTGACAGGGTATGCCTTGCGTATCCCCGGCTGCACGGATGGCTGGAACTTCGATTCCTGCTGGAACACCTGCCAACGCCACGCCTGCTCATTGCTGACCCCGGCTTGCTGCAGGCCAGCGGTAAGCAGTTGCCGGGCAAACGCTTCCAGCGATGGAATCTTGTGTAGCACCTCGCCCAGGTTACGGGTGGTCTGTTCCTGTTTGCGCAAGGCCTTCAGGAAAGTGCTCCGTCGGTCGGCTGGGGCATGCGTGAGCCAATCGGGCAACTGGCGGGCAATCAGCGTATCGATCGAGTCAGGGGGGAATTCAACGGATGTCATGTGGTGTCTCCAGCGGCAATGGGCGGCCACCTCAACACCTGCGCACCGGGTATGGGCACTAGATAATGCTCATGGTTCGAACCTTGATTTCCCGGCTGGCCGTCAACGCCCCTGGCGGCACCACAGGCAGCTCAGCGCAGCACTATCTACCGCCAAGCCAGGTTCCCAGCGTGATGCTCTGGTGGCTTTTTCAGCCCTGGAGATCACCACGTGCCGCCCATCGAAAGTATCCCGTCCGACTCCATCGACCATCTGATCGCGCAGCAGCTTCCTGACTGGTTGACCCGCGCGGACACACAGCACCGTGAAGCCTTTCGCGAGGCCTTGAGCGAACAGCAGCAGGCAGCCGACAGCCTCAAGCATCTGCTTGCCTCGATACCGGATATTGAACAGTTCGCCGTCCCTCTGCTCGAAGGCGCCTTGCTTGCAGAAGGGCTTGGCGAGATCGACCCTCGGTCTGCATACGTGGTCATCAGCGAAGCGTTTCAGTTGCCCTCTGCTGCAGAAAAACTCTACCAACCCACCATCACCTACACCACACGACAGAGCCTGCTAGCCGCCGCGCTACACAACTTCGAAGCACACGAAACCCAGCCTTGGTGGCAGCGCAAGGCGTATCTGGTAGACGAAAAGGGCAGGCGCCTGGCGATGACGTTCGAGCGCTTTGCCAGCCTGTGCCGCACGTTGGACATCGGCGGACGATACCAAGCCCTTCTGAACCGCATCCTCAAACCCAGAGCAGGCCGAGGCCAACCAGCGGATCAGGCGCGAATCAAGGTGGAACAGCAGTTTCAGCTCGGTATTCGTTCGCGCATGCGAGCCGCGCTTCATGAAGGCAGGCTCAAGGGCCAACTGGATGAGCAGGATCTGCTGCGGTTGCTTCCCGTGCTTGCGACCCCTGCCCAGCCGGTGCATGGCAAAGGCAGCCTGATCCCGCGCCAACTGTATCTGCTGGGCAAGTGCATGGTCGGCATCATCGCGCTCGAATGGCGACCGCTGCCAGATTCCGCCCTCGATGAGATTATCGTCTGGATCCCTGATGACCCTGACCGAAGCCTGCGTTTCTACGACTCGTGGCGCGAGCTCTACGACGACCTTGCCAGGCGCCTCGAACACCGGTCGTTCCAGACCTTTCTGCGGCGTTTCGTCAAGGCGCAGGACAGGAGCGAGTTCGACCAGGCGCTCTCGCGGGCCCTGGCTGCATCGCCAAAGGAGCACACCCCGGAACTAGACGGGCGCAACCTTGCCGTGAGCGGTGATGTGTTCGCCCACGTGCAGGCGTTGCTGATCACCAGGATCTTCGACGATGCCGCCTACCTGGCCGTAGCGACCGATCAGGAAGACCGTCTAAGCAGGCACAAGCGCTTGCAGGCCATGCTCGGCGCAGGGCTGGACCTGCTGGGGCTGGTTGCATTCGTCGTACCCGTCGTAGGCGACCTGATGCTGGTGCTGAGCGCTGCGCAAATGTTGGACGAGGTCTACGAAGGCTATCAGGACTGGCAACTGGGTGATCGCCAAGGGGCTCTGGATCACCTGTTCACCGTGGCCCAGGGCCTGGTTTTAGCCGGCGCCAGCGCAGGCGCGATAAAGGCAATACGGCGTGTACCTTTTGTCGACGGGTTGGCCCCAAGGCCGCTACCTGAAGGCAAAATCAAACTGGCTCGCTCTCCTCACTACTTCCCATCCGAGGAAAACGCGTCGGTACTGCTGCAGGGGTTGCAAGGCAACCACCTGGGTGAACTTCAGGAGTCGAGCGCCAGCATGCTGCTGGATGTCACCGGTTTTTCCACGGAGCAATTACGCCAACTGTGCCAGGAACACGCCTCACCGCCAGCGCGGCTGCTCGACATCCACGAACGTATCGCATTGCATACCGACCACCCGGGGCTACGCGGCTTGGCCTTCGAAGAGCAATTGCTCGCCCGTCGCCAGGCCGTTTCCGATGAGCAGAAAACACTGATGAATGCCTTCAGGTACCTCTCACCGAGGGGGGCCCAGGAAGTCATCGAGCACAGCAGCTCCTCACAGCTGGAAAAACTTCAGGCAACCGGGCGTGTGCCGTTGGGCATGGCGGAACGTGCCCGCTGGTATGAGCGGGACAGCCGTATCGACCGGGCTTGCCTTGGCATGCGCCTGGCGGCGCTGGGTACAGCCGACAGCGAAAAACTGGCGATGGGGCTGATCGAGCGCCAAGCACCCTGGCCGGCCGCATTGCGTGTGGAACTGCGTGAGGGTCACCGGAAAGGTCGCCTGTTGTATGCAAGCCCAGATACGCAGAACAGCCAGGTGTCGATCATCGTGCGACAACCAGACGGCTACAGGCTGGCCAATGACGCGAATCACCTGGCCAGCGGTACCTTGCTCGAAACGGTACTGCGCACCTTTGACGAGCAGCAGAAAACCAAGCTTGGAAACCGCAATTTGCAGGCCAGGCAGCTCCGTCAGCAACTCCTTGTGGCCGCGGTGCAGGATCGGCAACGCACGGCGGAAATCCTTGGGCTACCCCGGATCGGTGCCAATCTGCGGCCGCCCAGGCGCTTTGCCGATGGAAGACTTGGATACCCACTCAGCGGTGGCGGCGAAAGCAGCAGGCAGGCCATTCGCCAAGGCATCCATCAGATCTTCCCGACACTGAGCGAACTGCAACTGGACGCCTACCTGAACGCCGTGCGTCAGCGAGGCGAAAACCTGTGGAGCCATTATCAGATGCTGCAACGCCAGCTTGGCGAACTACGCGAGACGCTACGGGCCTGGCAGGCCGACTGGCAGTCGCCGGTCGACGCCATCCGCCGCCGCCGTATCGTCGATGCCCTCCGCCGCAGCTGGCGGCGCAAGCTGGTGGATGGCAACGACCAGTACGAGTTGTTCATAGACGGTGAGTCCGTACCGACACTGCCAGCGTTGCCAGCAGGCATCGAATACGGGCATGTGCGCCGGCTGACATTGCGCGACATGCATCTGGAACACATCGATGCCCAATTCCTAAGGCGTTTTCCCAACATCGTCGATCTGGACCTCAGCGGCAACCGGCTGACCCAGGTGCCCGAGGGTATCGAAAGCCTTACCCAGCTCCGACGCGTGAACCTTGGCAACAACCGGATCACCCTGGACCAGACGGCAAGCAACCGCCTGGCCCAACTGCAGCGCCTCGATACGCTGATACTGAGCTACAACCCGCTCAATGGTTTGCCTGACCTGTCGGCGTTGCCGCATGTGCGTGACCTGCAGCTGCGCGCCACGGGCCAGGCAGACATCAGCCAGATTCACCAGTTGATAACGATGCGCGCCCATGTCGATCTGCGCGACAACAGGATCAGCGAGCTACAGCGGGAAATGCGCGGGCTGCGCCTGCGTCTGCAGCGTCTCAACCTGCACGACAACCCCTTGAGCGAAAGCAGTATCGAGTACCTCGACGAAGCGCGCGGCGTCACCGATGCCGGTGGCAGGGGCAGCGCCAGCTACACACATGGGGTGATCGACGAGGACACCCGCGCCAATTGGATAGCGTCCAGGAACGAGCTGCTCCGCGCTCAACGCGAGGCAGCCTGGGACCGCCTGATAGAGGAGCCTGGTTCGGCAGGCATGTTCCGGTTCCTGGCCGACTTCGCCCAAAGCGAGGACTTCCAGGACAATCCTCGCCATTATCGTCGGCGCGCCTGGCATATCCTGGAAGCCTGCGAAAACAACGAAGCGCTGCGTGAACAGTTGTTTCGCGAGGCCGATGGACCACGCAGCTGCGATGACCGCCTGCTGCTGATGCTCAACCAGATGGAAGTCGGCGTCATGGCTTATCAGGGCGTCGAAGGCGTACCTGCTGCAATGAGAGAAACAAGCTTGCTGCACCTGGGGGAGCAGTTGCATCGCCTCGACCTGCTGGATGCCATTGCCAATCGCCATGTCCAGCGCTTGCGCCAGGCAGGGCGCAGGACGGATGAAATCGAAGTCCGCCTGTTCTATCGCTTGCGCCTTGCAGACGCCCTCGACCTGCCAGTACCGCCCGATGAAATGCATTTCGCTTCGTACGCGCATGTGACGTCCGCAGACCTGAACGATGCGCAACTGGAAGTGCTGGGCACCTACGAATCGTTACCCATGCTGGATGCGCTCGCCGCCCGCCCCTATTGGCAAACCTACCTGCGTGAAGCCTATGCGGAGCGTTTCGAGGCGATGGCCGGGCCTTACCACGATCGGATGGAAGCGCTCGAAGCGCAGGCCACGGCGGGCCAGGAAGGCGACTACGAAGAACGCGCCAGATCACTGATGCACGAACTGGCGGCAGAAGAATCAACCTTGATTCGCCGTTTGACGGCCGAGGCGTGGGCACGTGCCAGGTTGGCTGACGTGGACCGCCCGCTTCAGCGCTGATCCTCGAACGCTGCCCGGTCAGGCTGCCTGGACCGTGGCCTGACCGGGTTGGTAGCGGCAGCGTGTGACGAGATATGCGTTCGGATTTCCGAATGACCGAAAACAATTCGTTCGGAAATGCGCACGAAACTCACCGTCATACAATGGTCAAAAAAGATTGATTCCCAGCAAATTCGCGGCGTTATCATCGAACACAGGGCTTGGCACGACTCATGCTCTACACTTGGTAGCCGAATGCAATCGTTTATTTCTGTATTCGTTGAACGAAGAGTCCGCCAACGGCTCCATAAAAAAAACAAACACGTCGAGGAAAATTTGATGCGCATCGTTCGTCAATTGCTGGGCGCCGCCATCGCGGCCGCTGTGATCGCTTCGCCGGCCATGGCCGAAGAACTGACCGGCACCCTGAAGAAGATCAAGGATTCGGGCACCATCACCCTGGGCCACCGCGACTCCTCCATCCCGTTTTCCTACCTGGCCGGCAAGCCCGAGCCCGTGGGCTACTCGCATGACATCCAGATGGCTGTCGTCGACGCCCTGAAGAAGCAGCTGGGCACGGACATCAAGGTCCGCTACAACCTCGTCACCTCCCAGACCCGCATCCCGCTGGTGCAGAACGGCACCGTGGACCTCGAGTGCGGCTCCACCACCAACAACGTCGAGCGCCAGCAGCAGGTCGGCTTCTCGGTCGGCATCTTCGAAGTCGGTACCCGCCTGCTGACCAAGGTCAAGGACGGTCAGCCGGCATACAAGGACTTCCCGGACCTGGCCGGCAAGAACGTGGTGACCACCGCCGGTACCACCTCCGAGCGCATCCTCAAGGCGATGAACGCCGACAAGCAGATGAAGATGAACGTGATTTCCGCCAAGGACCACGGTGAAGCCTTCAATATGCTCGAAAGCGGCCGCGCCGTGGCCTTCATGATGGACGACGCCCTGCTCGCCGGCGAAATGGCCAAGGCTCGCAAGCCGTCGGACTGGGTCATCACCGGTACCCCGCAGTCGTACGAAATCTACGGCTGCATGGTGCGCAAGGATGACGCGGCCTTCAAGAAAGCGGTCGATGACGCCATCGTCGGCTACTTCAAGTCGGGCGAAGTCAACAAGAGCTACGACAAGTGGTTCCAGCAGCCAATCCCGCCAAAGGGCCTGAACCTGCAGTTCCCGATGAGCGACGAGCTTAAGAAACTGATCGCCGAGCCGACCGACAAGGCTGCGGACGAGAAGAAGTCCTGACTCTCAGATAGTGGCCTGGTGCTCAACAGCACCAATCAATACTGCAGGCCACTCATTAGTGTCTAACCTTTCATCCGAGGGCGCCAAGCGCTCTCGGATGCTCGAAGGTGCCCGTGAAACAATCGTCTGAGGGGAAATCCCGATGAATTACAACTGGGACTGGGGCGTGTTCTTCAAGTCCACCGGCGTGGGCAGCGAAACCTATCTGGACTGGTATGTCACCGGCCTGGGCTGGACCATCGCCATCGCCATCTCCGCCTGGATCATCGCCTTGCTGCTGGGCTCGGTCCTCGGTGTCATGCGTACCGTGCCGAACCGTGTGGTAGCAGGTATCGCCACCGCCTACGTGGAGCTGTTCCGCAACGTACCGCTGCTGGTGCAGCTGTTCATCTGGTACTTCCTGGTGCCGGACCTGCTGCCAGAAGGCCTGCAGGAATGGTTCAAGCAGGACCTCAACCCGACCACCTCGGCGCTGATCAGCGTGGTCATCTGCCTGGGCCTGTTCACCGCCGCCCGCGTGTGCGAACAGGTGCGTACCGGCATCCAGGCGCTGCCCCGTGGCCAGGAAGCCGCCGCCCGCGCCATGGGCTTCAGCCTGTCGCAGATCTACACCAACGTGCTGCTGCCGCAAGCCTACCGGATCATCATTCCGCCGCTCACCTCGGAATTCCTGAACGTGTTCAAGAACTCGTCGGTGGCGTCGCTGATCGGCCTGATGGAACTGCTGGCACAAACCAAGCAGACCGCCGAATTCTCGGCCAACCTGTTCGAGGCCTTCACCCTGGCCACGCTGATCTACTTCACCCTGAACATGGGCCTGATGCTGCTGATGCGCATGGTCGAGAAGAAAGTCTCGGTGCCCGGCCTGATTTCCGTAGGGGGCAAATAAATGGACATGGATTTCAGCGAAATCATCCCGGCCCTGCCTGCCCTGTGGGAAGGCATGGTCATGACCCTGCAGCTGATGGTCATGGGCGTGGTCGGCGGCATTGTGCTGGGGACCATCCTGGCCCTGATGCGCCTGTCGTCGAGCAAGCTGCTGTCGAACGTGGCCGGCGCCTACGTCAACTACTTCCGCTCGATCCCGCTGCTGCTGGTAATTACCTGGTTCTACCTGGCGGTACCGTTCGTGCTGCGCTGGATCACCGGCGAGGACACCCCGGTGGGTGCCTTCACCTCCTGCGTGGTGGCATTCATGATGTTCGAGGCCGCGTACTTCTGCGAAATCGTCCGCGCCGGCGTGCAGTCGATCTCCAAGGGCCAGATGGGCGCCGCCCAGGCGCTGGGCATGACCTACGGCCAGACCATGCGCCTGATCATCCTGCCCCAGGCCTTCCGCAAGATGACCCCGCTGCTGCTGCAGCAGAGCATCATCCTGTTCCAGGACACCTCGCTGGTATACACCGTGGGCCTGGTGGACTTCCTCAACTCGGCACGCTCCAACGGCGACATCATCGGGCGCTCCCATGAGTTCCTGATCTTCGCCGGTGTCGTGTACTTCCTCATCAGCTTCTCCGCTTCGTGGCTGGTCAAGCGCCTGCAAAAAAGGATCACCGTATGATTTCCATCAAGAACGTCAACAAGTGGTACGGGGACTTCCAGGTACTGACCGACTGCAGCACCGAGGTCAAGAAGGGTGAAGTGGTGGTGGTATGCGGCCCGTCGGGCTCGGGCAAGTCCACCCTGATCAAGTGCGTCAACGCCCTGGAGCCGTTCCAGAAAGGTGACATCGTGGTCGACGGCACCTCGATCGCCGACCCCAAGACCAACCTGCCCAAGCTGCGTTCGCGCGTCGGCATGGTGTTCCAGCACTTCGAGCTGTTCCCGCACCTGTCCATCACCGAGAACCTGACCATTGCCCAGCGCAAGGTGCTTGGCCGCAGCGAAGCGGAAGCGACCAAGAAGGGCCTGGCCCTGCTCGACCGCGTCGGCCTCGGTGCCCACGCCAAGAAGCACCCCGGCCAGCTGTCCGGCGGCCAGCAGCAGCGCGTGGCCATCGCCCGTGCCCTGTCGATGGACCCGATCGTCATGCTGTTCGACGAACCGACCTCGGCGCTGGACCCGGAAATGGTCAACGAAGTACTGGACGTGATGGTCGAACTGGCCCACGAAGGCATGACCATGATGTGCGTGACCCACGAAATGGGCTTCGCCCGCAAGGTGGCCAACCGCGTGATCTTCATGGACAAGGGCAACATCATCGAGGATTGCCAGAAGGAAGACTTCTTCGGCAACCCGAGCGCCCGCCACGAGCGTACCCAGCACTTCCTCAGCAAGATCCTGCAACACTGATTTTGCTTCACTGAAGCGGTCGGCGCCGCTGCCCTTTCGGGCAGCAGGCGCTGGTCGTGACAAGGCCACTGTGATGAAATGCGATCCTTCGCTTCTTCTCCCTGCCAAGCCTGCCGTGAAATCCCGCCTGCTCCGCCAATTGCTGTTGCCGCCACTGATCATCCTGCTGATGGTCGGCCTGGGAATGGCTGGCTACCTGATCAGCGAGAGCAACGGTATCCGCACCCTCAGCGAAAACGGCGAGCGCCAGCTGGAGCTGCACGCGCGCACGGTCGAGAGCGAAATCAGCAAGTACACCTACCTGCCGAGCCTGCTGGAGCTGGAAGACAGCGTCTCGCACCTGCTCACCGACCCTGATGGCGGCTCGCGGCAGATCGTCAACGAATACCTCGAAGGCCTGAACCGGCGCAGCCGCAGCCGGGCCATCTTCGTCCTCGACACCAATGGCCGGGTCCAGGCCACCAGTAACTGGCGCGATGCCGACTCGTTCCTCGGCGAAGACCTTTCATTCCGTGCCTACTTCCAGACCGCCGTGCGCGGCGAGCCCGGGCGTTTCTACGGTATCGGCAGCACCACCGGCGAGGCCGGCTATTACCTGGCCCACGGCCTGGAGGAACACGGCAAGATCATTGGCGTGGCGGTGATCAAAGTGCGCCTGGACACCCTCGAGGAGCGCTGGCAGCGTGCCCGCCTGGAAGCTTTCGTCAGCGACGAGAACGGCATCATCATCCTCTCCAGCGACCCAGCCCGGCGCCTGAAATCTGTACGCCCGCTGACCCCGCAGATCAAGGAGCGCCTGGCCCGTAGCCTGCAATACTACTGGTGGCCGCTGAACGAGCTGCAGCCCCTGGCCCGGGAAACCCTGGCCGATGGTGTGGAAAAGCTGACCTTCCCGGCCAACAGCGAAACCGCACAGGGCAAGGCCCGCGAAATGGCCTACCTGGCCCAGACCCGGCGCCTGGTCGACACGCCCTGGCATTTCACCCTGCTGACCCCACTGCAGGACCTGCGCCGCGAATCCATGGTACAGGGCATCCTGGTAGGCGTGGCCTTCGCCTTGCTGGCGATCCTCGGCATCGCCTGGAACGAACGGCGCAAGGTCATCGCCACCCGCCTGGCAGCCCGCGAGGCCCTGCAGGAAGCCAACAGCCAGCTGGAACGACGGATTACCGAACGCACGGCCGACCTGCGCGCCAGCAATGAACGCCTCAAGGGCCAGATTCGCGAGCGCCGGCATGCCGAGCAGACCCTGCGCCACGCCCAGGATGAGCTGGTACAGGCCGGCAAGCTGGCCGCCATCGGGCAGATGTCCACCAGCATTGCCCACGAACTGAACCAGCCGCTGGCCGCGCTGCGCACGTTGTCCGGCAACACCGTGCGCTTCCTCGAGCGCGGGGCACTGGAAACCGCCAGCACCAACCTGCGCACCATGAACGACCTGATCGACCGCATGGGCCGCATCACCGCCAGCCTGCGCTCGTTCGCCCGACGCAGTGACGACAGCGGCCAGGCCTCGCTGGCCAAGGCGGTGGACGCTACCCTGCAGGTGCTGGCCAACCGCATCAGCGCCTGCCACCTGCAGCTGCACCATCAGTTCGAGGACCAGCAGCTGGCCATCGACCAGACCCGCCTGGAGCAAATCCTGGTCAACCTGATCGGCAACGCCCTGGATGCCATGGCCGCCCAGCCGCTGCCGCAACTGTGGCTGGAAGGCGAGCTGCAGGGCGACAAGTACCGTTTGCAGGTGCGCGACAATGGCCACGGCATCGACGCCGAGGCGCGCAAGCACCTGTTCGAACCTTTCTTCACCACCAAACCGGGCGAACACGGCCTGGGCCTGGGCCTGACCCTGTCGGCGAGCCTTGCCGCCGCCGCCAAGGGCAGCCTCAACGTCGAGCACCCCGCCAGCGGCGGCACGGCCTTCGTCCTGGCCCTGCCCCTGGTCTCACCCCCTAGCGAATCGGCAGAGCACCCATGAACCAAGCGCCTCTTACCGTCCTGATCGTCGAAGACGACCCGCATGTGCTGCTCGGCTGCCAACAGGCGCTGGCCCTGGAAGACATCGCCTGCGAAGGCGTGGGCAGTGCCGAGCAGGCGCTGGAACGCATCGGCGACGACTTCGCCGGCATCGTCGTCAGCGATATCCGCTTGCCGGGCATCGATGGCCTGGAGCTGCTCAACCGCCTCAAGGCCCGCGACCGCAGCCTGCCGGTGGTACTGATCACCGGCCACGGCGATATCGACATGGCGGTCGGCGCCATGCGCAATGGCGCCTACGACTTCATGGAAAAACCCTTCTCCCCGGAGCGCCTGGTCGACGTGGTGCGCCGCGCCCTTGAGCAGCGCGGGCTGTCGCGCGAAGTGGTGGCCCTGCGCCGCCAGTTGGCCGAACAAAGCAGCCTGGAGGGGCGCATCATTGGCCGCTCGCCGGCCATGGAGCACCTGCGCGAACTGATCGCCAACGTCGCCGATACCTCGGCCAACGTGCTGATCGAAGGCGAAACCGGTACTGGCAAGGAACTGGTCGCCCGCTGCCTGCACGACTTCAGCCGCCGCCAGGGCCAGCCGTTCGTGGCACTGAACTGTGGCGGCCTGCCGGAAAACCTGTTCGAAAGCGAGATTTTCGGCCACGAGGCCAACGCCTTCACCGGTGCCGGCAAACGCCGCATCGGCAAGATCGAACACGCCAACGGCGGCACGCTGTTCCTCGACGAGGTGGAGAGCATGCCGATCAACCTGCAGATCAAGCTGTTGCGCGTGCTGCAGGAGCGCACCCTGGAGCGGCTGGGCTCGAACCAGAGCATTCCGGTGGACTGCCGGGTGATCGCGGCCACCAAGTCCGACCTGGATGCCATGGGCCAGAGCGGCCAGTTCCGCAGCGACCTGTATTACCGGCTGAACGTGGTGACCCTGGAGCTGCCGCCGCTGCGCGAGCGCCGCGAAGATATCCTGCAGCTGTTCGAACACTTCCTGCAGCAGTCGGCCCTGCGCTTTGACCGCGAAACGCCTGCGCTGGACAGCCAGACCTTGTCGCGCCTGATGGCCCACGACTGGCCGGGCAACGTGCGTGAACTGCGCAACGTCGCCGAACGCTATGCCCTCGGCCTGCCAGCGTTCAAGAAAGGCCCCAGCGGTGGTGCCAGCCAAGGCTTGGGCTTTGCCGAGGCGGTGGAAGCGTTCGAGCGCAACCTGCTCGGCGATGCCCTGCAACGCACTGGCGGCAACCTGAGCCAGGCCAGCCAGGAGCTGGGCATGGCCAAGACCACGCTGTTCGACAAAGTGAAGAAATACGGCCTCGGCTGACCTCAACCCCAACCTGGAAAGACAACGTGGACCTGGTATTCAAAGCTGCCCTGGGCGCTGGCGTGGTGGTGCTGCTGGCGGTGCTGTCGAAGACACGCAATTACTACATCGCCGGGCTGGTGCCGCTGTTCCCCACCTTCGCCCTGATTGCCCACTACATCGTCGGCAAAGGGCGCAGCATTGCCGACCTGAAGACCACCATTCTGTTCGGCATGTGGTCGATCATTCCGTACTTCGTGTATCTGGCGACCTTGTATGTACTGGTCGACCGCATGCGCCTGGAGGCATCGCTGGCGTTGGCCACGGTGGCCTGGCTGATGGCGGCGACCGTGCTGGTGACCTTGTGGGTGCGGATGCACTGAGTTGCATCGGCGTAGACTTCTTCGCGGGCACGCCCGCTCCCACAGGTATTGCACATGATTGAAAGCGGGTGCATTCCCTGTGGGAGCGGGCGTGCCCGCGAAGAGGCCAACGCCGATTCACAGCCCTGCGATATGCGTGACATCCTGCCGATGTGCCTGCAGGTAGGGCAACACCGCCCCCAGCAACGGCGCCTTGAACGGCTCCTGGAAGCGGTGCGCCAACCCCGGTATCAAGCGCAACTGGCTGCCCTGGATATGCGCCGCCAGGTGCACGCCATGCATCACCGGCAGCAACGGGTCGGCCGTGCCATGCACCACCAGGGTCGGCACCCGCAACTGGTTCAGCAACTCGACCCTGCTCGGCTCGGCCAGTATCGCCATGATCTGGCGCTTGGCCCCGTCCGGGTTGAACGCCCGGTCATAGGCCACCGCCGCCTGCTGCAGCAAGGCCGCACGGTCGTCACGCACCTCGGGGCTACCCAGCGCCGCCAGCAGGTCGGCCTGCTGTTCGATGGCCACTTCGCGGTTCGGCGCGCTGCGCCGGGCCAGCAACTGCACCAGCGCCGGATCCGGCGCCGGCAACCCCGCCGCCCCTGAACTGGACATGACCAGCGTCAGGCTGCGCACGCGCTCGGGCGCCATGGCGGCCAGGTGCTGAGCAATCATGCCGCCCATGCTCACCCCCAGCACATGAAACTGGCGCACGCCCAACGCATCCATCAGGCGCAGGCCATCGTCCGCCATGTCGGTCAGCGTATAGGGCGCAGCCACCGGCAGGCCCAGCTTGTAGCGCAGCAGTTCGACCGTCAGGTTGGCCGACGGTGGCAGCTGGCTCCAGCGTGACAGGCCGACATCGCGGTTGTCATAGCGAATCACCCGAAAGCCCTGGCGGCACAATGCTTCAACCACGTCGTCCGGCCAGTGGATCAGCTGCCCGCCAAGGCCCATCACCAGCAGCAAGGCCGGGTCGCGTGGCGCACCGACGCTCTGGTAGACAAGGCTGACCGCGCCCAGCTCGGCACGCTGCACCGGCACGTGGGCGTCACAACGCTGTTCAGCGAAACTTGCAGGTACGCCGAATACAAAGAAAAGAAAAAGCCAAAAAGCCCGCATGAAAGAAACACCAGAATGCAGATCCCCAGTAGAGCGCGAGTCTGATGAATTCTGTTCGGGCGCGCTGCCACAGTTCAGTGACAGTTTGATGACTCCCGCCAGGCGGTGCGGCGGTACGCCCAGTCGACAGGCGCGGCAACATGAGGGAAACTCAACTCATTCCCTGTTTCCTCAAGTCCACACACCGGAGTCAGCTGTGCTGGAGATCCGTCACCTGAAAACCCTTCATGCCCTGCGCGAGGCCGACAGCCTGGTGGAGGCCGCCGAGCGCCTGCACCTGACCCAGTCGGCGCTGTCGCACCAGTTCAAGGAGCTGGAAGAGCGCCTGGGCCTGCCGCTGTTCGTGCGCAAGACCAAGCCGATCCGCTTCACCAGCGCCGGGTTGCGCCTGCTGCAACTGGCCGATGCCACCCTGCCGCTGCTGCGCGGCGCCGAACGTGACATCGCGCGCCTGGCCGGTGGCACCGCCGGGCGCCTGCACATGGCCATCGAATGCCACAGCTGCTTCCAGTGGCTGATGCCGACCATCGACCAGTTCCGTGACGCCTGGCCGGAGGTGGAGCTGGACCTGGCCTCCGGCTTTGCCTTCGCCCCACTGCCGGCCCTGGCCCGCGGTGACCTCGACCTGGTGGTGACTTCCGACCCGCTGGACCTGGCGGGCATCACCTACGTGCCGCTGTTCACCTACGAGGCGATGCTGGCGGTGGCCAACCAGCATCCGTTGGCCAGCAAGCCCTACATCGTGCCGCAGGACCTGCTTGACCAGACCCTGATCACCTACCCGGTGGAGCGCGACCGCCTGGACATCTTCACCCGCTTCCTGGAGCCGGCCGACATCGAGCCCGCCGCCGTGCGCACCTCGGAGCTGACGGTGATGATGATGCAACTGGTGGCCAGCGGCCGTGGCGTGTGCGGCATGCCGCACTGGGCGCTGCACGAGTACAGTTCGCGCGGGTATGTGAAGGGCAAGCGCCTGGGTGAAAAAGGCCTGTTCGCCACGCTTTATGCCGCCGTGCGCACCGACATGCTCGATGCGCCATACATGCGCGACTTCCTGCTGACGGCGAAGGACACCTCGTTCGCCACCCTCGATGGCGTCAGCGCGGTGCGCTGACGGCCTGGCGGTATAGCGGCAGGATCAGGTCGCGGGTCAGGGGTGCCAGCTGCATGGCGGGTGCCTGGTCTGCGGCCAGCCACACCACCTCCTCGATCTCCGCGGCCGGCAGCACGGCTGCGGCGCTGTCGACACGGAACAGTTCGGCTTGTACCTCGAACCCCGGCTCGTTGGCGGCCGGGGCGCTGAACTGGCCCAGGTGCACGGCCTGGGCCGGGTCGATGTGCAGGCCCAGTTCCTCATGCAGCTCGCGCACCAGCGCCTGCACCGGGGTTTCGCCAGCATCGATCTTGCCGCCGGGCTGCATGAAGGCCTGGGTGCCGCGTTTGCGTACCAGCAGGGTGCGGCCTTGGGGGTCGATCAGCAGGGCGGCGGCGATGCGGATGGTGTTGGGCATGGGTGGGCTCACCTGAAACAATGGCCGGGGAGGATCCCATGGGGTTCCTGGCCTGACAAGGCCAGTGTTTCCTGTGCCGGCCTCTTCGCGGGTGAACCCGCTCCCACAAGTGCACCACAAGGCCAGAGAGCGGCGCAGTACCTGTGGGAGCGGGTTTACCCGCGAAGAGGCCGGCACAGGTCATAGCAGATCTGGCAGACGAACGGCCCCTTGCCAACCCGCCCCACACCCTCCATAACCAACACATGAACCTGCCCGCCAAACACCACCCGGTGCTCGAGCTGTTCCACCCCGCCGTGCGCACCTGGTTCCGTCGCCACTTCGCCACGGTGACCGATGCCCAGGCCCAGGCCTGGCCGTTGATCCATGCGGGCCAGTCGATGCTGCTGGCCGCGCCGACCGGTTCGGGCAAGACCCTCAGCGCGTTCCTGGCCGTGCTCGACGAACTGTTCCGCCAAGGCCTGGAGCACCAGGGCGAGCTACCAGCGCAAACCCAGGTGGTCTACGTTTCGCCACTCAAGGCGCTGTCCAACGATATCCGCCTGAACCTGCAAGCCCCGCTCGAAGGCATCAGCCAGGCCCTCGCCGACCAGGGCCTGAACGCCCCGCGCATCACCACCGCCGTGCGCAGCGGCGACACCCCGCAGAAGGAGCGTGCCGCCATGCGCAAGCTGGCGCCGCACATCCTGGTGACCACCCCCGAATCGCTCTATGTGCTGATGGGCTCGGCTTCTGGCCGTAAAGGCCTGGCCAGCGTGCACACGGTGATCGTCGACGAAATCCATGCCCTGGCAGGCAACAAGCGCGGCGCCCACCTGGCACTGACCCTGGAGCGCCTGCAGGCCCTGTGCAACCGGCCGTTGCGGCGCATCGGCCTGTCGGCCACGCAACGCCCGGTCGAGCGGGTGGCGCAATTTCTGGTCGGCAACGGCCGCCCCTGCGCAATCGTCGATGTCGGCCATGCTCGGCAGCGCGACCTGGCCATCGAGGTGCCGCCAGTGCCGCTGGGTGCAGTGATGGCCACCGATGTCTGGGGCCTGATCTATGACCGCCTGGCCACCCTGGCGCGCGAACACCGCACCACCCTGGTGTTCGTCAACACCCGACGCCTGGCCGAGCGCATCACCCGCCACCTCAGCGACCGCCTGGGCAAGGAGGCGGTTGCCGCGCACCACGGCAGCCTGGCCAAGGAGCTACGCCTGGATGCCGAACAACGCCTGAAGAACGGCCAACTGCAGGTGCTGGTGGCCACTGCATCGCTGGAGCTGGGCATCGATATCGGCGACATCGACCTGGTCTGCCAGATCGCTTCGCCAGGTTCGATCGCGGCCTTGCTGCAGCGGGTCGGTCGCGCCGGACACCAGGTCGATGGCGTGCCCAAGGGGCGCTTGTTCCCGACCTCGCGCGATGACCTGATCGAATGCGTGGCCCTGCTCGACTGCATACGCCGGGGCGAGCTGGATGAACTGCACATTCCCCGGGCGCCGCTGGACGTGCTGGCCCAGCAGATCGTCGCCGAAGCCAGCAACCAGCCCTGGCACGAACAGGCCCTGTTCGACTGCCTGCGCCAGGCCACACCCTACGCCGACCTCGACCAGCAACATTACCAGGCCCTGCTGCGCATGCTCGCCGAGGGCTACAACGGCCGCCAGGGCGTGCGCAGTGCCTACCTGCACCGCGATGCGGTGAGCGGCACCCTGCGTGGCCGCCGCGGCAGCCAGCTGACCGCCCTGACCAGCGGCGGCACCATCCCCGACAACGCCGACTACGCCGTGCTGCTCGAACCCCAGGCGCTGAACATCGGCAGCGTCAACGAAGACTTTGCGGTGGAAAGCATCGCCGGCGATATCTTCCAGCTGGGCAATGCTTCCTATCGCATCCTGCGCGTCGAACCGGGCCGGGTGCGGGTGGAGGATGCCCATGGCCTGCCACCGACCATTCCATTCTGGCTGGGCGAGGCGCCAGGGCGCAGCGACGAGCTGTCTGCCGCGGTGGCCCGGCTGCAGGCGCAGATCGACCAACAGCTGGCTGACAACAACCAGGCCGAGGTGCTGGCATGGTTGCAGGCCACCTTCGAACTGGACGAAGCCGCCGCTGGGCAGCTGCTCGACTACCTGGCCCGCACCCGCGAAGTGCTCGGCGCCCTGCCCTCGCAGGACACGCTGGTGATGGAGCGCTTCTTCGATGAGTCCGGCGGTACTCAGCTGATCATCCATTCGCCCTACGGCAGCCGCATCAACCGCGCCTGGGGCCTGGCCCTGCGCAAGCGCTTCTGCCGCACCTTCAACTTCGAGTTGCAGGCGGCGGCCAGCGAGGACGCCATCGTGCTGTCGCTGTCCTCCAGCCACAGTTTCGAACTGGACGACGTGTGGCGTTACCTGAACAGCCGCAGCGCCGAGCCGATCCTTGTCCAGGCGCTGCTCGATGCGCCGCTGTTTGGCGTGCGCTGGCGCTGGAACGCCAGCGTGACCATGGCCCTGCCGCGCTTTGTCGGCGGTCGCAAGGTGGCACCACAGATCCAGCGGATGAAGAGTGAAGACCTGATTGCCGCCGTATTCCCCGATCAGATCGCCTGCCTGGAGAACATCGTCGGCGAGCGGCAGATTCCCGATCATCCGCTGGTCGAGCAAACCCTCGACGACTGCCTGCACGAGGCGATGGACAGCGAAGGCTGGCTGGCGCTTTTGCGGCGTATGGAAAGCGGCACGGTGCGCCTGCTGTGCCGCGACCTGCCCGCCCCTTCGCCGCTGGCGGCGGCCATCCTCAATGCACGGCCCTATGCCTTCCTGGATGACGCCCCGTTGGAAGAACGGCGCACTCAGGCGGTGCTCAACCGGCGCTGGAGCGAAGTGCAGAGCGGCGACGACCTGGGCGCGCTGGACGCCGATGCCATTGCCGCCGTCGCAGCCGAGGCCTGGCCGCAACCGGGCAATGCCGACGAAATGCATGAAGCGTTGATGGGCCTGGGGGCCATCAGCCAGGGCGAAGTGCAAGGCAATGCCAGCTGGGAGCTGCTGCTCAGGCAGTTGGCCAAGGCCGGCCGGGCCTTGCGCCTGGTGGATGAAAAGCTGTGGTTAGCGCGTGAGCGGTTGAGCCTGCTGCAAGTGCTGTATCCCGGCTCCCGGGTGGAACCTGCGTTGCAGGCACTGCCAGGCTTCGATCAGGCCATCGAGCCAGACATTGCGCTGGTCGAGCTGCTGCGAGCCCGCCTTAGCGGCCATGGCCCGCTGACCCGTGCGCAGATTGCGGCAGCACTTGGCAAACCGCTGCCGGCCATCGAACAGGCCCTGGCCCGCCTGGAGGCCGAAGGCTATGTGCTGCGTGGGCATTTCAGCCCCGGCGCAAGCGAATTGCAGTGGTGCGAGCGCCATTTGCTGGCGCGCATCCACCGCTACACGGTCAAACGCCTGCGTCGGGAGATCGAGCCGGTCAGCCTGCAGGACTTCGTGCGCTTTCTGTTCGACTGGCAGCACCTGGCTGACGACACGCGCCTGCGCGGCCCGCAAGCCGTGGCCGAGGTACTTGGCCAGTTGCAAGGGTTCCCGAGTGCAGCCGGAGCCTGGGAGGCCGAACTGCTGCCGGCACGTATCAAGGACTACAGCCCGCACTGGCTCGACGATGCCTGCCGTAGCGGGCAGTTCGCCTGGAGCCGGCTGGCGGCGACCGTGTCGAGCAACACCTTGTCGAGCACACCGCTGGTGCTGTTGCCGCGCGAGCATCTTGGGTTGTGGCGCAGTCTTGCTCCCGTGCCAGCCTTGGATAGCCTCGGCGCACGGGCGCAACGCGTCCACGAGGTGCTGAACGCACATGGCGCGCTGTTCTTCGACGAGCTGAAACACGATGCCCACCTGCTGCCCAGCGAACTGGAAACGGCCTTGCAAGAGCTGGTAGGCGCAGGCCTGGTAGGGGCCGACAGCTTCACCGGCCTGCGCAGCCTGATCACCCCGGCGGCGAAACGCACATCACGCAACAGCCGACGCGGCCACCCGCCGCTGTCCAGCAGCATGTCCCATGCCGGGCGCTGGGCCTTGCTGCGCAGGGGCGCTGTAGACGACAGCCAGCGCCTGGAGCACATCGCCCGGGCCCTGCTTCGGCGCTATGGCGTGGTGTGCTGGCGCCTGCTGGAGCGCGAAAGCGATGTGCTGCCGCCCTGGCGCGAACTGCTGCGCTGCTATCACAGGCTGGAAGCGCGTGGCGAGATTCGTGGCGGGCGTTTCATTGCCGGGCTGGCCGGCGAACAGTTCGCCCTGCCGGAGGCGGTGGGGCTGCTGCGGCAGGTGCGCAAGCGTGAATTGGACGGGGCACTGGTGGTGGTAAGCGCCAGTGACCCGCTGAACCTGGTCGGGTCGCTGCTGCCGGGGGCGAAAGTGCCGGCGGTGAGTGGCAACCGCCTGTTGTATCGCGACGGGGTGCCGGTGGCGGTGCGGGTGGCCGGGCACTATTCGTACCTGGTCGAAGCGCCGGCACAAGAGCAGGAAAGCTGGCGGCAGAAGCTGCTGCGCGACACTATCTGAATGCTTTTTTGCGGTACTGGCCCTATCGCCGGCAAGCCAGCTCCCACCTCGACCGCATCGGCCGTGAGCGATGCGCTATCCCTGTGGGAGCCGGCTTGCCGGCGATAGGGCCAGTACAGCCAGCACAAGGCTTGGCGAGAATGATTTTCGCTACCCCGATTTTAATTTGCACAGCCGTGCAACTTGGCTATGGTCGGGGTTTGCCCCAGGCCCTGAGCCTGACCGCGCCATCGCAAGGACCCTGTATGAGCCTGTCACTTCTCAGCCGCTATGCCTTCTTCGCCGCCTGTGTGCTGTTCACCCTGGCGAGCCTGCCCTTCACCTACCACGAATGGTTGTGGCCGTTCACCCTGAGCACCGCCATCCTCAGCCTGATCGGCCTGTTCGACCTGTTGCAGCAACGCCACGCAGTACGCCGCAACTACCCGATCCTGGGCAACATCCGCTATCTGGTCGAGGCCATTCGCCCGGAAATCCGCCAGTACCTGCTGGAGGCAGACAGCGACGCCCTACCGTTCTCCCGCGCCCAGCGCTCGCTGGTGTATGCACGGGCGAAGAACGAAGCCTCGGACAAACCCTTCGGCACCCTGATCGACGTGTACGAGTCCGGCTTCGAATTCATCGGCCACTCCATGCGCCCGGCGCCATTGGCCGACCCGGCCAGCTTCCGGGTCATCGTCGGCGGGCCGCAGTGCAGCCAGCCATACTCGGCATCGATCTTCAACATATCGGCGATGAGCTTTGGCTCGCTCAGCGCCAACGCCATCCGCGCCCTCAACCAGGGCGCCAAGCTGGGCAATTTCCACCATGACACCGGCGAAGGCAGCATCAGCCCCTATCACCGCGAGCACGGTGGCGACCTGGTCTGGGAACTGGGCAGCGGCTATTTCGGGTGCCGCACGGCGGACGGGCGCTTCGACCCCGAGCGCTTCGCCACCCAGGCGCGCAGCCCACAGGTGCGGATGATCGAGATCAAGATGAGCCAGGGCGCCAAGCCCGGCCATGGCGGCATCCTGCCCAAGCACAAGGTGACCCGGGAAATTGCCGAAACCCGTGGCGTGCTGATGGGCGAAGACTGCATATCGCCGTCGCGCCACAGCGCCTTCTCCACCCCCATCGAGATGATGCAGTTCATCGCCCAGCTGCGTGAGCTGTCTGGCGGCAAACCGGTAGGTTTCAAGTTCTGCCTGGGCCACCCGTGGGAGTTCATGGGCATCGCCAAGGCCATGCTGGAAACCGGCATCCTGCCCGACTTCATCGTCGTCGACGGCAAGGAAGGCGGCACCGGCGCGGCGCCGGTGGAGTTCACCGACCACATTGGCGTACCGCTGCGCGAAGGGCTGCTGTTCGTGCACAACACCCTGGTCGGCCTGAACCTGCGCGACAAGATCAAGCTGGGCGCCAGCGGCAAGATCGTCAGCGCGTTCGACATTGCCAGCGTGCTGGCCATTGGTGCCGACTGGGCCAACTCGGCGCGCGGCTTCATGTTCGCCATCGGCTGCATCCAGTCGCAGAGCTGCCACACCAACAAGTGCCCGACCGGTGTGGCCACGCAAGACTCACTGCGCCAACGGGCGCTGGTGGTGCCGGACAAAGCCCAACGGGTGTTGAACTTCCATCACAATACCTTGCGTGCCCTGGCCGAAATGCTTGCGGCAGCGGGCCTGGAGCACCCGGCGCAGCTGGAGGCCAAGCACCTGGTACGGCGCATCTCGGCCACCGAGATCAAGCTGTTCTCGCAGATGCATGTGTTCCTGAAGCCGGGTGAGCTGCTGACTGGCGAGGTGAACGGGCAGTTCTATTCGCGCATGTGGCAGTTGGCGCGGGCGGACAGCTTCGAACCGAACAGCGAAGTGGCAGCCTGATAGAACCCTGGGGCTGCTACGCAGCCCATCGCGACACAAGGCCGCTCCTACAGGCGACCGCGACCCATGCAGCTGGCGCGGTCGCCTGTAGGAGCGGCCTTGTGTCGCGAAAGGGCCGCAAAGCGGCCCCGGCCATTTCAGATCAGGAAGCAGTACTGGCCACACCCTGCGCGTCTTTCGGCGCCAGGCGGAACGCGTAGTACAGCACCGTCAGCAGCACCAGGAACGCCGGGCCGATATACAGCGCCACGCGGGTGTCCTCGAAGTACGCCATCAGGCCGACCACCAGCACCAGGAAGGCCAGTGCCAGGTACGAGCTCAGCGGCCACAACCACATACGGTACTTCAGTGCCTTGCGCTCGGCAGTGGTGAGGCCGGCACGGAACTTCAGCTGCGCCAGCAGGATCATCACCCAGGTCCAGATCGCGCCGAAGGTGGCGATCGAAGTCACCCAGACGAAGACCTTTTCCGGCACCAGGTAGTTGGCCAACACGCCCAGCAGCAGCGCGCCGATCGACAGCAGCAGCGCGTTGCGCGGCACGCCGTTCTTCGACGTACGGGCGAAGGCCGCCGGGGCCTGGCCGTTCTGCGCCAGGCTGTAGAGCATGCGCCCGGTGCTGAAGATGCCGCCGTTGCACGACGACAGCGCTGCAGTGATGACCACGAAGTTGATGATGCCGGCGGCGGTCTTGATGCCCAGGCGCTCGAAGGTCATGACGAACGGGCTGCCCTGGCTGCCGATTTCGTTCCACGGGTAGATCGACAGGATCACGAACAGCGCACCGACATAGAACAACAGGATGCGCCAGAACACCGAGCCGATGGCCTGTGGGATGGTCTTTTGCGGGTTGCGTGCTTCACCGGCGGTCAGGCCGATCATTTCCACGCCCAGGTAGGCGAACATCACCATCTGCAGCGACATCAGCACGCCGGTCACGCCATTGGGCATGAAGCCGCCGTTGCTCCACAGGTTGGAGATACCCACTGCCACGCCGTCATTGCCGAAGCCGAAGGCAATGATGCCGATGCCGCCAAGGACCATGGCAATGATGGTG
This sequence comes from Pseudomonas sp. B8(2017), assembly GCF_002113575.1. Taxonomy (NCBI): domain Bacteria; kingdom Pseudomonadati; phylum Pseudomonadota; class Gammaproteobacteria; order Pseudomonadales; family Pseudomonadaceae; genus Pseudomonas; species Pseudomonas sp. B8(2017). The sequence goes on from NZ_NEIO01000016.1 coordinate 110,392, forward strand.
ACAATCTTGATCAGGGCGAACCAGAACTCGAACTCACCAAACGCCTTGACGGCCACCAGGTTGACCGCCCCCATGCTGCCCAGCGCCGCCAGGGCCCAGATCCAGCGTGGTACGTCGGGGAACCAGATGCCCATGTAGATGGCCACCGCGGTGATTTCGGCAACGCAGGTCACCAGCCACAGGAACCAGTAGTTCCAGCCGGTAAGGAAACCCGCCAGCGGGCCGAGGTAGTCCTGGGCATAACGGCTGAACGAGCCGGCGACAGGGTTGTGCACGGCCATTTCGCCAAGGGCGCGCATGATCACCAGAATGGCCAGGCCGCCGATGATGTAGGACAGCATGATGGCGGGGCCGGCCATTTCGATGGCCTTGGCCGAACCGAGGAAAAGACCGACACCGATACAGGCGCCCAGCGCCATCAGGCGGATGTGCCGTTCGCCCAGTTCACGCTTGAGCGGGCCGCCTTCGGTGGCCTGGCCGTGGGCAGGGTGGTTGCCGACTGGCATAGCAATACAACCTCATTTTGTTATTGGATTTGACCTTCGTGCAGCTCCGGCCAGGCCGATAGGCGTGGCGTTGGCTTGCCGAGCTGGCCTTGTGGGCCGGCCCGTGTGCCGGAATAGAGCGCCCGGCAAGGCGAAGGGGGCGAGCAGTATAGGAAGACCGTTGTAGGGGTTTTCACTGTAAATATGCAGAAATTTGGCGAGAACTCGGGCTCTGTGGGAGCTGGCTTGCCTGCGATCGGGCGCAAAGCGGCCGCAAAATTTCCTGGCCACCATAGCAATATCGCCTGACGAAAAAACCCACACCAAAGCCGCATAGCCCTACGCCACTTTTCTCCGTCTCTTACAAATTTTTCACCTGACCCGCTCAACGTCTAAGCTTCAGACAAGCAAGACGAAAATACCTGGCCGGATAGAAGACTATGGGCGCACTGTGGCAATCGGAACCAAGCAGAACGGAAGCACCCGAGATACCTCCGGCCGAGACGCCACAACCCAAGTCCCCCCGTCAGCGTCGGCTATGGTGGCGGCTGATCATCCTCATCCTGCTGGTGGCGCTGGTGGCCATCGGCTTCGCTGCGTATGACGAATTCCGCACCTCCAACCTGCAGTCGCGGGAATTCAGCAAGCTGGCCAGCACCCTCACCTATTCGCTGCAACCAGGCCCCAGCGATGCCATCGTCTACCCTGGTGAAGGGCCATTCGACAAACGCCTGGGCTACAGCGCGCTGGGCGAATTCCTGCCGCGCCTGCTCAAGCGCGACTACCTGATCAGCGAGCAGGTGAAGTTCTCGCCGGCGTTGATGAACTACGTCGATCATGGGCTGTTCGCCCCCTATATCGAGAAAATCCAGGCTGGCCTGTCGATCACCGACTGCCGCGGCGACATGCTGTACCAGTACAACTACCCGCAACACCTGTACCCGGACTTTGCGGCGATCCCGCCGGTGATCGTCAACAGCCTGCTGTTCATCGAGAACCGCGACCTGCTCGACACCAAGGACACACGCAACAACCCGGCCGTGGACTGGCCGCGCTTCGCCAAGGCCGCCTACAGCCAGGTGGCCAAGTACCTGGCCCTGCCCGGCCAGTCCGCTGGCGGCAGCACCCTGGCCACGCAGCTGGAAAAGTACCGCCACTCACCGGACGGCCTGACCGTTTCCGGCGCCGAGAAGATCCGCCAGATGATTTCCGCCAGCGTGCGCGCCTACCAGGGCGGCCCCGACACCACCGAGGCGCGCCAGCGCATCGTGCGGGACTACCTCAACAGCGTGCCGCTGTCGGCAGTGCCTGGGCATGGCGAAGTGCATGGCATGGCCGAGGGGCTGCGGGTGTGGTACGGCGCCGACTTCGACCAGGTCAACCAGGCCCTGAGTTCCACCGCCAGCGACCCCGAGAGCATGGCCGCACGCGGCCTGGCCCTGCGCCAGGTGCTGTCACTGATGATTGCCCAGCGCCGGCCGTCGCACTACCTGTCCAAGGGGCGGCTCGAGCTGGCCGAACTGACCGACGCGCACATCCGCGTGCTGGCCGCCAACAAGGTCATCGAGCAGCCACTGGCCGACGCGGCACTGGCCAGCAAGGCGGTATACCGCGACTGGGTGGCGCAACCGACCATTGTGCCGATCGTCACCAACAAGGGCATCAGCCTGGCACGCAACCGCCTGGCGGCCATGCTCAACCGCCCGCTGTACGACCTCGACCGGCTCGACGTGTCGGCCACCAGTACCCTGCAGTCCGACCTGCAGCTGCAGGTCAGCCAGTACCTGAAAAACCTTGCCGACCCTGAATTCGCAGCGCAGATCGGCCTGATCGGCGAACGCCTGCTCACCGCCAAGACCACCGACCAGGTGAGCTACAGCTTCACCCTGTTCGAGCGCACCGCCGACGGCTCGCGGGTGCGGGTGCAGACCGACAGCACCGACCAGCCCTTCGACATCAACGAAGGCAGCAAGCTTGAACTGGGTTCCACCGCCAAGTTGCGGGTACTCACCACCTACCTGGAGATCATCGCCGAACTGCACGACAAGTACGCCGGCAAGCCAGCCGCCGAGTTGAAGAAAGTCGAAGTCGCCGAACTCGACCGCATCAGCCAGTGGTCGCTGGAATGGCTGGCGCAGAACAGCAAGAACCAGAGCCTGGACGCCATGCTCGATGCGGCGCTGGAACGCAAGTATTCGGCCAACACCGGCGAAGCCTTCTTCACCGGCGGCGGCATGCATGTGTTCAACAACTTCCGCAAGGAAGACAACAGCCGCAACCCAACCCTCAAGGATGCATTGCGCGAGTCGATCAACCTGCCGTTCATCCGCCTGATGCGCGACCTGGTGCGCTACGTGACCTACCAGCAACCGTACAACCGCGTGCCGCTGCTCAAGGACGACTCCGACCCGCGCCGCCAGGAATACCTGGCCCGTTTCGCCGACAAGGAAGGCACCAACTACCTGATGCGCTTCTGGAAGAAATACCAGCGCAAGACCTCGCAGCAGCGCCTGGACACCTTCCTCGACAGCATGCGCGTGACCCCACAACGGTTGGCGGCCGTGCACCGCTACCTGTTCCCCGAGGCTGGCCAGGAAACCTTCAACGCCTTCGTCCGCGCCCACCTCAAGGGTGACAAGATCGTCCTGGGCAAACTGACCGATGGCCGCCTGTCGGAGATGTACGACGCCTACGGCCCGGGCAAGTACGACCTGCCCGACCAGGGCTATATCGCCAAGGTCCACCCGCTGGACTTGTGGCTGTTGGGTTACCTGCTGAAGAACCCAGGTTCGACCTTGACCGAAATGGTCAATGCCAGCCGCTTCGAGCGCCAGGAGGTATACGGCTGGCTGTTCAAGAGCCGCCATCAGGGCGCCCGTGACAGCCGCATTCGCACCATGGTCGAGATCGAAGCGTTCCTCGACATTCACCAGCGCTGGAAGCGCGTGGGCTATCCATTCGACCACCTGGTGCCCTCGCTGGCCACCGCCATTGGCAGCTCGGGCGACCGCCCCGCCGCCCTCTCCGAGCTGGTCGGCATCATCCAGAACGACGGCGTGCGCCTGCCGACCTTGCGGATCGACACCCTGCACTTCGCTGCCAACACGCCTTACGAGACCAAGCTGGTCACCGACCCGGACCGGGGTGTGCGGATTCTGCCGGTCGAAGTGGCGCGCGCCCTCAAAGGCGCCATGTCGCAGGTGGTGGATGCGGGCACCGCGCGGCGTATTTCCGGCAGTTTCAAGCTGCAGGACGGCACGCCACTGGTGATGGGCGGCAAGACCGGTACCGGTGACAACCGCATCGAAAGCTTTGGTGCTGGCGGCCGGCTGATCGGCTCACGCTCGCTGAACCGTACCGCCACCTTCGTGTTCTTCCTGGGCGACAACCACTTCGGTACCTTGACCGCGTTCGTGCCGGGGCGCTCGGCAGAGGCCTTCAAGTTCACCTCGGCGCTGCCGGTGCAGGTACTCAAGGGCATGGCTCCGATTCTCATGCCATACCTGCAACCGGGCAATCCGAATGAGTGCAAAGCGCCGCAGGTGGCCATGCACACAGCCACGCCGCAAGGGGATACATCGAACAACTAGATGATAATCATCTGCAATTAAGGGCTTGTCTTTAGATATATCTTGAGTAATATCTTACGATATATCGCAAACGACGGAGCCCTGCCCCCATGCGCGAACATACCCCCCATGACCCCTTCGAGCGGCGCCCAGGTCGTGGCGAACGCGGCCCGCGCGTCTTCGCCCCCGGCGACCTCAAGCTGCTGATGCTGGCCCTGCTCGCCGAGCAGCCAGGCCACGGCTACGACCTGATCCGCCAGATCGAAAACCTGTTCGACGGCAGCTACAGCCCAAGCCCCGGGGTGATCTACCCCACCCTCAACTTCCTCGAGGAGGCCGAGCTGATCAGCGGCCAGGTGCAGGGCAGCAAACGCCTCTATGCCATTACCGAAGCCGGCCGCACCGCCCTGGCCGAACAGGCCGTCGCACTGGACGGCGTGCGCATGCGCATCGAAGTCAGCAAGCGCGCCCTGCGCGGCCACGACCGTCCACCAGAGATTCATGAAGCGGTCGGCAACCTGCGCCACGCACTGCACATGCACAGTGGCCGCTGGACACCGGAAGAAATCGAGCGGGTCCGCGACCTGCTCAACCACACCGCCAAGGCCATCGCCTCCGGGCCGGCCGAACCTGTCAGGGAGACACCCCATGAGTGACACCATTCACCGCGTCAACCACGAAATCCGCCAACGCCATCTGCAGGTGCTGCGGGTCACCGAACTGACCCCGCGCATGCGCCGCATCACCCTCGGGGGTGCCGAGCTGCAAGGCTTCACCAGCGTGGGCAGCGACGACCATATCAAGCTGCTGTTCGCCGAAACGCCGGAGCAACAGCAGGCCATCGAGGCTCGTAACCTGGGCCGAGAAGGTGGCGCGCGGCCTACCATGCGCGAATACACGCCACGGCGCATCGACCTGGTGGCCAATGAGCTGGACATCGACTTCGTGCTGCACGGCGATGGCCCTGCCTCTACCTGGGCAGCCCAGGCGGCACCCGGGCAAACCCTGGACATTGCCGGGCCGCGGGCTTCGATGGTGGTGCCGGACATCTTCGACAGCTACCTGCTGATCGGCGACGAAACCGCCATTCCGGCCGTTGGCCGCCGCCTGGAGGAATTGCCAGCGGGCCGCCAGGTACTGGCGGTTATCCAGATCGAGGACGAGCAGGAACGCCAGCCACTGCCGAGCAAGGCACAGGTGGAAGTGATCTGGGTACGTCGCCAACATGAAGACCTGCTGGCGCTGGTGAAGAACCTTACCTTGCCGCAAGGCCGGTTGTATGGCTGGGTGGCACTGGAAAAAGCCCTGACCCGGCAGGCCAAGGCACTGTTGCTGGAGAAAGGTTTGCCTGAGGATGCGCTCAAGGCTGTGGCCTACTGGCGTGCCGACGGGACTGCGGACGACGAATGATTGATTATTGCTGCCCCGGCCCTATCGCCGGCAAGCCAGCTCCCACAGGTACCCCGCAGCGTTCAAGGGCTGCGCAATTCCTGTGGGAGCTGGCTTGCCGGCGATAGGGCCAGTGCAGGTCAAGCCAATCTGTGCAGCCCCCGCCACCTGTCCAGCCCCAGCAACACCAGCCCAATCCCCCAGAACCCCGCCAACACCCCCAGGGCATTGAGCAATACCTGCCCATACCCCAGGCTCGCCACATCGATGAACGGGTAGGCATACACGCCAATCTCGCTCCCCCGCCACAGCGCGTAGGCAAAATACGTCGCCGGGTACATCGCCCAGACCAGCAGATGCCATAGCCGCAACCTGCCCTTGGGCACCTCGCACCACCAGTACAAGGCATATAGCACGGGCATTACATCGTGCAGCAACTCGTCCGCCAGCCATTGCCAGCCCTGCGGTTGCCACAAGTGACGCAACAGCACGCTGTAGGCCAATGCCACCAGCACGATGCTGGCGGCCACCGCAGAACTCACCGCAGGCGACAGGAAAAAGCGCTTGGCACGGCCTTCCCGGCCGAACGCCGCATAACTGAGCACCGTTGCCACCAGGGTATTGGTCAACACGGTGAAATACCCGAACACATTGATCAGGCCACCCACCAGACTGGCCTGTTCCTGCCAACGCGCCAACAGCACCAGGTACACCTGCACGGCCAGGCCGAACCAACCCAGCACGGCCATGCCGGTCAGCCAGGGACGGCGCGGCATGTCAGGCCTGGCGCTGCAGCTTCACGTACAGCTGCTCGACCTTTTCCCGTGCCCACGGCGTCTTGCGCAGGAAGGTCAGGCTCGACTTGATGGTCGGGTTGCTTTTGAAGCAGCGCACATCGATGCGCTCGGCCAGGCCCTGCCATTGGTAGTGCGCCACCAGCTCGGTGAGGATCTGTTCGAGGGTCTTGCCGTGCAGCGCGTTGTGTTGGGCCGTGCTCATGCCAGTGCTCCGTAGGAAAGATGCGCACCTTACACGAGTGTAGTGGTGGGTGGGATCAGGTGAGTCGACAGAAAAACCGCTGGCCAGGCGCAAAACCTCTGTGCTGAAATAGAGATGTTATATTGTAACAATACAAAAGCATCTGCCAAGGAACGCCCCATCCCCATGCTGTACACACCGCTTCGCCTCTCTCCCCTCGCCGTCGCGCTGTGGCTGGCCGCATCACCCAGCCACGCCGTGGAACTCGAACCCCAGGTCATCACCGCCAACCCTTTGGGCAACAGCCAGCTGGCCGCCCCCAGCACCGTGCTCGAAGGCAACAACCTGCTGCAACAGCAGCACGGCAGCCTCGGTGAAACCCTGAACAAGCAGCCCGGGGTCGCCTCCACCTGGTTCGGCCCAGGCGCCAGTCGCCCGGTGATTCGTGGCCTGGATGGCGACCGCATTCGCATCCTGCGCAATGGCGTCGGCGCCCTGGATGCTTCATCGCTGTCCTACGACCACGCGGTGCCGCTGGACCCGGTGACCGTCGACCGTGTCGAGATCGTCCGTGGCCCGGCTGCCCTGCTCTACGGCGGCAACGCCATCGGCGGCGTGGTCAATACCTTCGACAATCGCATCCCGGATACCCCCATCGAGGGCATCCAAGGTGCCGGTGAACTGCGCTACGGCGGCGCCGATACCACCCGCAGCAGCGCTGGCAAGCTGGAGGCCGGCAACGGTGCCTTCGCCCTGCACCTGGATGCCAACAGCCGCCAGTTCAACGACCTGCGCATCCCCGGTTACGCGCGCAGTTCCAAGGTGCGCGACGCCGACGAACCCGGCGGCAAGCACCGCCTGGAAAACAGCGACGGCCGCCAGGACGGTGGCGCCGTGGGTGGCGCCTACCATTGGGACCACGGTTACGCCGGCCTGTCGTACAGCCGCTACGACAGCAACTATGGCTCGGTGGCCGAGCCAGGTGTGCGCCTGGACATGAAGCAGGACCACTACGCCTTCGCCTCCGAGCTGCGTGACCTGGACGGCCCATTCACTTCGGTCAAGGTCGATGCCGGCTACACCGACTACGAGCACCGTGAAATCGAAGAAGGCGAAGTCCACACCACCTTCAGGAACAAGGGCTATGAAGCACGTATCGAAGCCCGCCACCAACCGCTCGGGCCGGTAGAAGGCGTGATCGGCGCCCAGGTCAGCCGCAACGAATTCTCCGCCTTGGGCGAGGAAGCCTTCGTCCCGCACACCGACACCGACAGCCTGGCGCTGTTCATGCTGGAGCAGTGGCAAGCCACCGAGCGCCTGAACCTGAGTCTGGGCGCACGCATGGAGCACACCCGGGTCGACCCGGATGCCAAAGGCAACGAGAACTTCGCCGACGCCAACAGCGCCAGCAGTTTCAACGCTTTCAGCCTGTCTTCCGGGGCGGTGTACCAACTCGACCCGATCTGGTCGCTGGCCGCCAACCTCGGCTACACCGAGCGCGCCCCGACCTTCTACGAGCTGTATGCCAATGGTGCCCACGTGGCCACTGGAGCCTTTGAAGTCGGCGATGCCAGCCTGAACAAGGAAAAAGCAATTTCTACCGACCTGGCCTTGCGTTTCGACAATGGCACCCACAAGGGCAGTGTCGGGGTGTTCTACAGCCACTTCCGCAACTACATCGGCCTGATCGGCACCGGCAACACCCGCGAGGGGCATGACCACGACCATGGCGAGGATGACCATGACCACGATCACGACCATGACGGTTTCCCGGAATACCAGTACCAGGGCGTGCGGGCGCGCTTCTATGGCATCGAGGCCCAGGACCGCTGGCAACTGGCCGAGAACCGCTATGGCAGCTTTGCCCTGGAGCTCTCCGGTGACTACACCCGGGCGAAAAACCTGGACAGTGGCGAGCCGCTGCCACGCATCGCCCCACTGCGCCTGAACAGCGGCCTGGTCTGGGAGCTGGACCGCTGGCAAGCGCGGGTCGACGTGCAGCATGCTGCGTCGCAGCATCGCAAACCGGCCAACGAAACCAGCACCGATGGCTACACCACGCTGGGGGCCAGCGTTGGCTACCGCTTCGAAGTTGGCCAGAGCCAGTGGCTGGCGTTTGTGCGCGGCGAGAACCTGACTGACCAGACCGTGCGCTATGCCAGCTCGATCCTGCGCGATATCGCCCCGGCGCCGGGGCGTAGTGTGGAAGTGGGTCTGCGTACCACCTTCTGAAATCGCGGGGGCGCTTCGCGCCCCTTTCGCCGGCAAGCCAGCTCCCACCGGTATTGCTTCTGCCTCAAGTGCAACGCGATCCTGTGGGAGCTGGCTTGCCGGCGATTGGGCTGCAAAGCAGCCCCCTCTGCAGCCAATTGTTACCTGTCGAACAACAATCCACTGCGACAATTTGTCTTTTTTTCTTACAACTTCCCCTATATCCTCCCCGCCGCAAGCTGAATCGCTTCATCAAAACCATCTTGTCGCCATATCCATTGAGGGGCCCGCCCTTCGATGCGCTTGCCGTTTATTCAATAATCAAAAGATAGCGCTATCTCATGCTCCAACTGCCCAAAACCTGTTACATCGGCCTTGCCCTCACCGCCCTGGCGGCCCCCACCGGCGCCAGCGAGATGTTCGCCAGCGACTCCCCCTGGATGCTCGGCGACTGGGGTGGCACCCGCAGCGAACTGCTGGAAAAAGGCTACGACTTTACCCTCGGCTACACCGGCGAGATGGGCAGCAACCTGCATGGTGGCTACGACCACGACCGCACCGCGCGCTACAGCGACCAGTTCACCTTCGGCAGCCACCTGGACCTGGAGAAGATCCTTGGCTGGCACGACACCGAATTTCAGCTGACCATCACCGAGCGCCACGGCGACAACATCAGCAACGACCGCATCAACGACCCGCGTGTCGGCGGCTTCACCTCGGCCCAGGAGGTATGGGGCCGTGGCGAAACCTGGCGGCTGACGCAGATGTGGATCAAGCAGAAGTACTTCGACGGCGCACTGGATGTGAAATTCGGCCGTTTCGGCGAAGGCGAGGACTTCAACAGCTTCCCGTGCGACTTCCAGAACCTGGCCTTCTGCGGCTCACAGGTAGGCAACTGGGTGGGCGGCATCTGGTACAACTGGCCGGTCAGCCAGTGGGCCCTGCGCGTGCGCTACAACCTCAGCGACGCGCTCTACGCCCAAGTCGGCGTGTTCGAGCAGAACCCCTCGAACCTGGAATCGGGCAACGGCTTCAAACTCAGCGGCAGCGGCACCCAAGGCGCGGTAATGCCGATAGAACTGGTATGGAGTCCACAGGTCAATGGTCTGAAAGGGGAATATCGCGCCGGCTACTACTACAGTAATGCCAAGGCACAGGATGTTCTCAAGGACAGCAACGGCCAGCCGGCAGCCCTCAGCGGCGCCGCCTACCGCAGCAGTTCGAGCAAGCACGGCTTGTGGCTCGGCGCCCAGCAGCAGGTGACTTCGCTGGCGTCCGACCAGTCGCGTGGCCTGAGCCTGTTCGCCAACGCCACGGTGCACGACAAGAAGACCAATGCCATCGACAACTATGTGCAGGCAGGACTGGTATACAAAGGGCCCTTCGACGCCCGCGCCAAGGACGACATCGGTTTCGCCCTGGCCCGTGTGCACGTCAACCCTGCCTATCGCAAGAACGCGCGCCTGGCCAACCAGGCCGCCGGCCTCTACGACTACGACAACCCTGGCTTCCTGCCGGTGCAGGACACCGAGTACAGCGCCGAGTTGTACTACGGCATCCACCTGGCCGACTGGCTCACGGTCCGCCCCAACCTGCAGTACATCCGCCACCCGGGCGGGGTGTCGCAGGTCGATGGCGCCCTGATCGGCGGCCTGAAGATCCAGAGCAGTTTCTAACCCCCTTTTTGACCTGACGGAGAACCTACGATGAGCACTGAAGGTGCCAACAATGGAAGCCGCTGGCTACCGCGCCTGATCGGCGCGCTGCTGTTGCTGATGGGCCTGGCCCTGCTGGCCGGCGGCATCAAGCTGAGCCAGCTGGGCGGATCGCTGTACTACCTGATCGCCGGTATCGGCTTTGCCCTGTCGGGCATCCTGCTGCTGGCCCAGCGCCGCATCGCCCTGGGCCTGTACGGCCTGGTACTGCTGGGCAGCACCGTGTGGGCCCTGCTCGAAGTGGGCCTGGACTGGTGGCAACTGGTACCGCGCCTGGCCATCTGGTTTGCCATCGGTGTGGTCCTGCTGCTGCCCTGGGCGCGTCGCCCGCTGATCGGCCCGGCCAACAAGGCCAACACTGCGCTGCTCGGCATTGCAGTGGTCGCTTCGGGCGCTTGCGCCCTGGGCAGCCAGTTCACCCACCCCGGTGAAGTGTTCGGCGAACTGGGCCGAGACAGCAGCGAAATGGCCAGCGCCGCCCCGGCCATGCCCGACGGCGAATGGCAGGCTTACGGCCGCACCGAGCACGGCGACCGCTATTCGCCGCTGCGCCAGATCACCCCGCAGAACGCCTACCGCCTGGAAGAGGCCTGGCGCATCCGCACCGGTGACCTGCCGACCGAAAACGACCCGGTGGAGCTGACCAACCAGAACACCCCGCTGAAGGTCAACGGCATGCTCTATGCCTGCACCGCGCATAGCCGCGTGCTGGCCCTGGACCCGGACACCGGCGCGGAAATCTGGCGCTACGACCCGCAGGTCAAGAGCCCGGTCGGCACCTTCAAGGGCTTCGCCCACATGACCTGCCGTGGCGTTTCGTACTATGACGAAAACCGCTACGTCAGCCGCGACGGCAGCCCGGTACCGAAAATTACCGACGCCGGCCAGGCCGTGGCCCAGGCCTGCCCGCGCCGCCTCTACCTGCCTACCGCAGACGCCCGCCTGATCGCCATCAACGCCGACAACGGCAAGGTCTGCGAAGGCTTCGCCAACCAGGGCGTGATCGACCTCACCACCGGCATCGGCCCGTTCACCGCCGGCGGCTACTACTCCACCTCGCCAGCCGCGGTCACCCGTGACCTGGTGATCATCGGTGGCCATGTCACCGACAACGAGTCGACCAACGAGCCATCCGGCGTGATCCGTGCCTACGATGTGCACGATGGCCACCTGGTGTGGAACTGGGACAGCAACAACCCGGACGACACCCAGCCACTGGCTCCCGGCAAGATGTACAGCCGCAACTCGGCCAACATGTGGTCGATCGCCAGCGTCGACGAAGACCTCGGCATGATCTACCTGCCACTGGGCAACCAGACCCCGGACCAGTGGGGCGCCAACCGCACCCCAGGCGCCGAGAAGTACAGCGCCGGCGTGGTCGCCCTGGACCTTGCCACCGGCAAGGCTCGCTGGAACTACCAGTTCACCCACCACGACCTTTGGGACATGGACGTCGGCAGCCAGCCGACCCTGGTCCACCTGAAGACCGACGATGGCGTGAAGCCGGCAATCATCGTGCCGACCAAGCAAGGCAGCCTGTACGTGCTCGACCGCCGCGACGGCACGCCGATCGTGCCGATCCGCGAGATCCCCACCCCGCAAGGTGCGGTGAAGGGCGACCACACCTCGCCGACCCAGGCCCGCTCCGACCTCAACCTGCTCGGCCCTGAACTGACCGAACAGGCCATGTGGGGCGCCACGCCGTTCGACCAGATGCTGTGCCGCATCCAGTTCCGCGAGCTGCGTTACGAAGGCCAGTACACCCCGCCGTCCGAGCAAGGCTCGCTGATCTACCCGGGCAACGTCGGTGTGTTCAACTGGGGTAGCGTGTCGGTCGACCCGGTGCGCCAACTGCTGTTCACCTCGCCCAACTACATGGCCTTCGTGTCGAAGATGATCCCGCGTGAGCAGGTGGCCGAGGGCAGCAAGCGTGAAAGCGAGACCAGCGGCGTGCAGCCGAACACCGGTGCGCCGTACGCGGTGACCATGCACCCGTTCATGTCGCCACTGGGCGTACCGTGCCAGGCCCCGGCCTGGGGCTATGTCGCCGCCATCGACCTGTTCACCAACAAGGTGGTGTGGAAGCACAAGAACGGCACCACCCGCGACAGCACCCCGGTGCCGATCGGCATGCCGGTTGGCGTGCCGAGCATGGGTGGTTCGATCGTCACCGCCGGTGGCGTCGGCTTCCTCAGCGGCACCCTGGACCAGTACCTGCGCGCCTATGACGTGAACAACGGCAAGGAACTGTGGAAAGCCCGCCTGCCAGCGGGTGGCCAGGCCACGCCGATGAGCTACAGCGGCAAGGATGGCAAGCAGTACGTGCTGGTGACTGCCGGCGGGCATGGCTCGCTGGGCACCAGGATGGGCGACTACATCATCGCCTACAAACTGGCTGAATAAAGCTGCCGAGCCCCGCCAGCGGGGCTCACTCGCTGTACTGGCCTCATCGCCGGCAAGCCAGCTCCCACAGGTACTCCACTAGCCTTGAAAGCAGTGGGTCACCTGTGGGAGCTGGCTTGCCGGCGATAGGGCCGGAACAGGCCACCAAAGATCCCCTTCCCTCCTGCCATCATCTACCATTGAAACCCATCCCCCCCCCCCCCCTCTCAAACAC